>JANMKK010000222.1:0-47058 GCA_031372005.1 Rubrivivax sp. | reverse complement strand
CGGCCAGTCCCAGTCAGCCTGCTGGACCCGCTCAAAGCGGTGCCGCGCTTCCCAGCGGCTTTGCCAATGTGCCGGGCCGGAGTTCTGCCAGCCAGGCAGGATCAAGACGCGTGGGGTGGCAGGCATTGCCCTTATCCTTGCTGCATTGCAGCGATTGTGTGCGAGGGCCTTATGTCATTCACCGTTTTTGTCGATGGTCAGGAAGGCACCACCGGCCTGCGCATCCATGAATACCTGTCGCAGCGGCGCGACGTGGAAGTCCTGCGCATCGATCCCGACCGCCGCAAGGACGCCACTGAGCGCGCGCGGCTGTTGAACGCCGCCGACGTCGCCTTCCTCTGCCTGCCCGACACCGCCGCGCGTGAAGCCGCAGCGCTCGTGACCAACCCGCACACGTGCCTGATCGACGCCAGCACCGCGCACCGCACGGTCCCGGGCTGGGTGTTTGGCTTGCCGGAACTGGCGCCAGGCCAGCGCGACGCCATCCGCGCCTCCAAGCGCATCGCAAACCCGGGCTGCCACGCCAGCGCCTTCATCCTGCTGCTGCGGCCGCTGGTGGACGCGGGTCTGGTGCCGGCCGGGCACGCGGTCAGTGCGACATCGATGTCGGGTTATTCGGGCGGTGGCAAGAAAATGATCGAGCAGTACGAGGCTGCTGCGCTCTCTGGGGCTGAGCCTGCGCTCACTTCTCCGCGACCCTACGCGCTATCGCTCACGCACAAGCACCTGCCGGAAATGATGGCCCACACCGGTTTGAACACCGCGCCGATCTTCATGCCCGCCGTCGGCAACTTCTACAAGGGCCTGGCGGTGACGGTGCCTTTGCACCTGGGCAGCCTGGGCACCACGCCAGAAGCGGTGCACGCGGCACTGGGTGCGCGCTATGCCGGTGAGCGCTTCATCCGCGTCATGCCACTGCGCGACCCCGAAACACTGGCGAACGGCTTCTTCGATGTGCAGGCCTGCAACGACAGCAACCGGGTGGATATCTTCGTCTTTGCCAATGACACTCAGGCCGTCCTGGCCGCCCGCCTGGACAACCTGGGCAAGGGTGCCAGCGGGGCGGCGGTGCAAACGATGAACGTGCACCTGGGCGTGGACGAAGGCCTGGGGCTCTAGGAGCCCGTTGGCGCGGAGATCAGGCGCTGGTTGGCGGTTCGCGGTAGTGGTAGCGGTACGCGTCGGCAAAACCCAGCCGGCGATAAACTTTCAGTGCCGGCTGGTTTTCAGAATCCACCTGCAGATACGCTGTTCTGGCGCCCTGCAGGGCTGAAATTGAGAGCATGTGCTCACACAGCAGGCTTGCCAAGCCTTGGCCACGGGCAGATTCCAAGGTGAAGACGTCGTACAGACCCACCAGATCGGCCTCCCGCGCAAATTGGCCGCAGGCCAGCACGGTGCCGTCGGCGTCACGCCGGATGGCGTAGCCCTGGTACGGCACAGGGGAATGTTGCAAGCGCAGGGCGTGGCTCTGGCGGTGGGTGTCTGGCGAACCGCGAAGGGCGCCAACGGCGTCGGCGAAAGCAGGGCCGTTCAGCGCAGCCCAGCGGCAGCCGGCCGGTAGCGGCGTGGCAGGCGCCATGGGCGCGCGGTTGAATGCGGCCGCGACCATGACCCGCGTGCTGTCCGCCAGCGCATAGCCGCGGGCGCTGAGTTCTGCATCAAGGCTTGGCGGTTGCGTGAACCGGGAAAGCCTGAAGATCATCGGCAGATCGGCATCGCGGTAGACCTCGGCCACCATCGCCAGCTTGTCGCCAAGCGGCAGCCGGCCCACGGCCACCGCATTGATGCACCGGGCGCGGCGTGCCTTGCCGGGCAGGGTGCGCACCAACCACCCGTCTAGCCAGCGTTGCTGCGGCGGGGCGCTGGCGTTGAGGCCGGCGTCCTCGACGCGCGACATCAAGGCTTCATCCAAGGCGCGCGGCCATTTCCTTGGCGAATTCAACAAAAGCCTGCGCGCCTTTGGAGGCAGGGTCGAAGGTGACTCCGGGCTGGCCGAAGCTGGGCGCTTCGGCCAGCCGAACGTTGCGCGGGATCACAGTGTTGAAGACCTTGTCGCCGAAGTGCGCCTTCAGCTGTTCACTGACCTGTTGCTGCAGCGTGATGCGGGGGTCGAACATCACCCGCAAGAGGCCGATGATTTCCAGGTCGCCGTTCAGGTTGGCATGCACCTGCTTGATGGTGTTGACCAGGTCCGACAAACCTTCCAGCGCGAAGTATTCGCACTGCATGGGCACGATCACGCCGTGTGCCGCACACAGGCCGTTGAGGGTGAGCATGCTCAGCGATGGGGGGCAGTCGATGAGCACGAAGTCATAGTCGTCCTTGACCGCCTGCAGCGCCAGCTTCAGGCGCTTTTCGCGGTGGTCGAGTTCCACCAGTTCCACCTCGGCGCCCGCCAGTTCGCGGTTCGCACCCAGCACGTCGTAGCCACCTTTCGGGCTGGGCTTGCGGGCGGCCGCGATGGGGGTCGTTTCCAACAGCACGTCATACACCGTGGGGTCCAGCGCGCGCTTGTCGATGCCCGACCCCATGGTGGCGTTGCCCTGCGGATCCAGGTCGACGAGCAGGACTCGGCGCCCGGCCTGGGCCAGGCCAGCGGCCAGGTTGACCGTGGTGGTGGTCTTGCCGACGCCGCCTTTTTGGTTGGCGATGCAGAAGATGCGCATGCCCCTCACTTTGCTGCTCACTGAGCCGACAGGCGCAAGCCGAACGCAATCAGGAAGACACCCGCCAACCTTTCCAGACCCCGGGCCAGCGTGTGGTGAGCGCGAACTTGCGCGCTGACCGCATTGGCGAAGGCGCACAGGATCAAGCAGTAGGCAGCCGTGATGGCAGCAATGGTCACGGCCATCGCTCCAAACGTGACCGCACCACGGTGGGCGACGGGATCAATGAAAAGCGGAAAGAAGGCCATGTAGAAGACGATGGCCTTGGGGTTGAGGAGAGTGATAAAAAACGCCTGGCGCGCGTAGTGGCGGGGTTCGATGCGCACCGGTGACGCAGAGCCGGGTTTGGCGAAGAGCAACTTCAGGCCGATCCAGGCCAAGTACGCCGCGCCGGCGTACTGCACGAGCTTGAAGACCGTCGGGTGCGCCGCCAGCAAGGCGGCCACGCCCGCCACGGCCAACCAAAGCAGGACTTGGTCCCCCAAGATCACACCCAGCGTCGCTGCCGCACCCGCGCGGAAGCCACCTTTGCCGGTGGAGGTGAGCAGGGCAAAGGTGCCTGGGCCCGGGAGGGCAAGGAACAAAAGTATCGTGGCGCAAAAGGCGCCGAAATCGGCGATGCCGAGCATGTGAAGTCTTTCTTGTGCGTAGCGCTTGGTGACGGCGTCTTGGGGGCGGCGCGGCGGCCTTGGTTTTTATGGTGCGCACGCCTGGCGGTGCTGCCAACCCGCTACTGGATCAACCGGAAGGGTATCGCAGTTCTGTCAGGTGCCAGGACGCGCAGTAGGCACGAGGCAGGCCTGGCTTCAGTCCAGCGCCGGTTTTGCGGCCAACCGCATCCACACCAGGCAACGTTCGGCATTTAGCCCCGGAACGGCGAGCTGTTCCACGTGAAACACGTCGATATCGCGGGGCAGGGCCTCCACTTCAGCATCTGGCCGCTTGCCCTTCATCGCCATCCAGAACGCGCCGGGCGCCAAAAGCGCGCGGCTGAGCCGGGTGAAATCTGCCAGCGACGAGAAAGCGCGCGCGGTGATGAGATCAAACGGCGAATCAGCGAGCGATTCAACCCGGGCGTGTATGGCGTGAAGGTTTTTTAAACCCAGCGCTCCGGCGGCCTGCCGAATAAAGGCAGCTTTCTTGCCTACGGTGTCCACGCAGGTCACGTCCAGCGTGGGCAGCATGATGGCCAAGACGATGCCAGGCAGGCCACCACCACTGCCCACGTCCAGCACCCGGCCTGAGATATGCAACTGGGGCAGTAGCGTGCGCTGCACGGGCCGGACAACGGCCAGGCAATCCGCCAAGTGCTGCGTCAACATGCCGGGCCTGTCGCGAACTGCCGTCAGGTTGAAGGTGGTGTTCCAATGCAGCAGCAAGTCCAGGTACTGGATCAAGGCCTGAGTCTGCCAAGCACTTGGCGCCAGACCCAGCGCTGCGCACAGGGGGTCAATGTCCGGATCGATGTGGCTCACCTCCGGGTCAGGCCGCTCTGTCCGACACTCGGTCCGACGCTCTGTCCGACACTCTATCTGCCGCCTTATCAGCCATCGCCGCCGATTCCGCAGCCTTCAATCGACGCTTCTTCAGATGAACCAGCAGCAAAGAAATGGCGGCCGGCGTCACGCCTGAGATTCGCGAAGCCTCGCCCAACGTGGCGGGCCGGTGCCGTGCCAGCTTCTGACGCACTTCAATGGACAGGGCCGCTACTTGCGTGAAGTCGAAGTCTTCGGGCAGGCCCAAGTTCTCCATCGCCGATGCCCGGTCGACCTCATCGTTCTGCTTGTCAATGTAACCGGCGTACTTGATGCCGATGACGGCCTGTTCGATGACGGCATCGGCTTCGGCCACGCCGTACGCAGACCGCAATGTTTCACGTGAAACAGCTTCGGCGTGGCCTGCGATGCGCGCCGCCTCGCAGACCGCATCGAAACCGACGCCAGGGCGCCGCAGCAGGTCGGCCAAGGCGTACTCATGTTCCAGCGCTTTGCCAAGCAGCCGTTCGGCATCTGCATTCGGCAAGGTGGCAGGGCGCACCCAGGTAGTGCGCAGGCGCTGCGCTTCACGCGCAAGGCGTTCGCGTTTCAGGCTGAAGGCGGCCCAGCGGCGGTCGTCCACCAAACCCAAATCTCGGCCCGCTTCGGTCAGCCGCAAATCGGCGTTGTCTTCGCGCAGCTGCAATCGGTATTCGGCACGGCTCGTGAACATGCGGTAGGGCTCGGTGACGCCTTTATTGACAAGGTCGTCCACCAGCACGCCCAGGTACGCCTGGTCCCGCCGCGGCAGCCAGGCCGAGCGGCCCTGAACCCGCAGCGCCGCGTTAATGCCAGCGTGCAGGCCTTGCGCCGCAGCCTCTTCATAGCCCGTGGTGCCGTTGATCTGCCCGGCGAAGTACAGGCCGGCGATGGCGCGCGTCTCAAAACTCGGCCGCAATCCGCGCGGGTCGAAGAAGTCGTATTCGATGGCGTAGCCGGGTCGCAGGATGTGCGCCCGCTCGAGGCCGCGCATGGATTGCACGGCCGCGATCTGCACGTCAAAGGGCAGGGACGTGGAAATGCCGTTGGGGTAGAACTCGTGCGTCGTCAGACCTTCGGGCTCCAGAAAGACCTGGTGCGAGTCCTTGTCAGCAAACCGGTTGACCTTGTCTTCAATGCTCGGGCAGTAGCGCGGGCCAACCCCGTCGATGACGCCCGTGAACATGGGGCTGCGGTCGAACCCACTGCGGATGATCTCGTGCGTGCGCTTGTTGGTGTGCGTGACCCAGCAGGGCACTTGGCGGGGGTGGCTGTCTGCAGTGCCCAGAAAGCTGAACACCGGCACCGGGTTCAGGTCCCCGGGCTGCATTTCCAGTTTCGAGAAGTCAATCGACCGACCATCGATGCGCGGCGGCGTGCCCGTCTTGAGCCGCCCCTGCGGCAGCTTCATGTCCTTCAGCCGCGCCGAAAGGCTTAGCGCCGGCGGGTCGCCCGCGCGGCCGGCGCTGTAGTTCTGCAGGCCAACATGGATGCGCCCGTCCAGAAAAGTGCCGGCCGTCAGCACCACCGCCCGGGCGCGGAATCGGACACCGGCCTGCGTCACCGCACCCACAACTCTGTCGCCATCCAGCATCAAGTCGTCCACCGCCTGTTGAAAGAGCCACAGCTTGGGCTGGTTTTCCAGGCGCCGCCGGATGGCTGCGCGGTACAGCACGCGGTCGGCCTGCGCGCGGGTGGCACGCACGGCAGGGCCCTTGCTGCCGTTGAGGATGCGAAACTGGATGCCAGCTTCGTCGGTGGCTTCTGCCATCGCGCCGCCCAGGGCGTCGACTTCCTTGACCAGATGCCCTTTGCCAATACCTCCGATGCTGGGGTTGCAGCTCATTTGCCCCAGGGTTTCGATGTTGTGCGTCAGCAGCAGTGTGCTGCAGCCCATGCGCGCCGAAGCCAGTGCAGCCTCGGTGCCCGCATGGCCGCCGCCGACAACAATGACATCAAAGACTTGGGGGTGCAGCATGGTGGTTGCGATTCTACGGAGCCCACCCTCCCGACGCTGATGCGGATGTGCGCCAAAGAAACAGCCGACAGTTGCGCAAGGAACTGCCGCCCTGGCGGCGGCGCTTGGTGCACCGCACCCATTCGGAAGGTATAAATGTTAGCGCACGCTTCCCTCAGAAGCACTGTTGCAAAGACAGAACCGTTCGCAGCCCTAAAAGCGAGAGATCAAAAAAAAGCGCCACCCGCAAGGGATGGCGCGAAGCACACGATCGCAAGAGGGACGGCGGTTCGTGCGCCAAAGAGCCCTGACCATGATCACCAACACGGCCAAGGCGCAAAACTGGACAGCAACAACGCGCTGCCAGCCGCCGCATTGCAGCACCGCATGCCCACTGACGAACCTACAAACGCTTGTAGTGCCCAGGCCCATCGCAAGGTGCTAGAAAAGCGCAACACTGCTGCGCTTCAGCGGTGACTCAAGCCGCCTGAAGGCCGGCCCGGAACCCGAGATTCGCGTCAACTTCAGCGGTCGGCCAGCAGTCAGGCCTGCGCCCCTCCCGGGCTGAAGCGACCATCGTGCAAACGCTCTTCTGCCAGGGCAGCCGATGCAACACGGTGTTCAGGCTGACGGTTGCGCCCAGAAGACCCTGCGGCAGGCGGCCAGCATCCATGATCTGAAGATTTGTGATGATCGAATTGGGGTCTGCCAACATCAGCACACCCGGGCGAAGTTCCACCCATTCCCATGCCAGGCCGGCGTACACGCCATCGATTGCACCCACCCACACGGTGCTGCCCACGCAGGGACCGGTGCCGCCGCGTTCCTGATGAACGTGCGTGCTCATATGCAAGAACGAAGGCCAACCCTCGTCCGGCTGTGGGGGGAACCAATCAATAATTGGCCACGACTTGATCATCCAAGATTGAAGACCCATGTGAGCACCCCGCAGGCAGTTTGTGTTCAGATGGTCGTCAAGCATCAGGGATTGCGCAACCTACAAACCTTGATGATGTACAAAGGGCCGCAATGAGGCATCAGGACTATTTGGAAGTGGCAGCGTCCCGAGACAAAGCGACCTTCGAACAGCGTTTGTTGCGCTTTGCCCAGAACATGGACTTCGGAATTGTCTCGGCGGCACTGGCTGTCGACCAGCCGGGCGAGAAACCGCTGTTCGTGATGATCGGCAACACACCACAAGACTTCGTCGAAGCCTCGCGCAGCTTCGCCGGCCTGCAGCGCGACCCAGTGCTCAAACGCCTGAAGTCGACCAGCACGCCATTTGTCTACGACCAGTCGTTGTACGTCGAAGAGAATGCCGCAGACCTCTGGGAAGAGCAGGCGCCATTCGGCTACCGCACCGGCATCTCCATGGCCTTGCACATGCCCGCTGGGCGTCACTTCCTGCTGGGTGTGGACCGTGAAGAGGCCTTGCCCGCAGAAGACTCGGCCCTGACGCGGCTGCTTGCCGACCTGCAATTGCTGGCGGTATATGCCCAGGAGACAGCGGTGCGGGTGCTGCTACCCGAGGCCACGCCGCTGTCGCCACAACTGCACCTGACCACGCGCGAACGCGAAGTGCTGCGGTGGACTCGCGAAGGCAAGTCGGCGTGGGCCGTGGGGCAAATCCTGTCGATGAGCGAACACACCGTCAACTACCACCTGCGCAACACGATGCGCAAACTGGGCGTCTCCAGCAAGCACATTGCGATCCTGAAAGCCACGTCCTTCGGCTTGATCTGACTTGAGAGCAGGGCCAGCAACGCTTGTCAAGCTACAAAGGCGTGCAGCTACGCAAGTGCATGGCTTCTTGTTGAAATGCTTTGAGTGGCCCAGATCGGGCCCTTCAACAGGAGCTCAGCATGAACAGCAGCAATTTTCCGCGTGGTGGTTGGGGTGCAATCCTTGAGTTCTTGTTCGGCGGCGCCTGACATCCTTGAGGCAAGCGGTGCGGTGCTCACTTCAGCGCCGCACTGCGCAGCACACGGGTGACATAGGCCAACGCCGCCAGCGCCAGCAGCATGCAGACGAGTGTGGCGGTGGTCACGTCAACCCACGCGAGGTCTTCGCCCTTGAGCACGCGCCCCATCAGCGTGGTTTGTGCCAACGCCGGCACCCACAGGTGCCAGGGCGCAGTGCCTTCCTGATTGAACACCGTCACCAGGGGCAGCATCGACACCGCCAGCAGCACCACCGTGGTGTTGGCCTGCGCTTCCTTGAAGCTCTTGCAGCGGATGGCAATGGCCATCAACAACGCCGCCAGTGCGCCCGCCAGCGGCAGCAACAGTGCCATGAAGGCCAGCGCCTCACCCACACCAAAACGAAACATGGCCGCCAGCGCTTCACTGCGCAGCAACCACTGCCCAGGCAGGAAGCTCAAACATGACAGCACGGCGATCAACATGCCGACGCTGGCAACCGCACCCCACTTGCCCAGCACGATCGACAAGCGCGCGGCGGGGTTCATCAAGAGCGGCTCCAGGGAACCCCGTTCGCGCTCGCCCGCTGTCGTGTCCAGCGCTGCGTTGAGGGCGCCGTAGAGCACGGCCATCAACACGAAGAAAGGCACCATCGTGGCCAGCTGCGCGGCGCGCGTGGCGGGGTCGGCCAGGTCGCGTTCTTCAACCCGCACCGCCTCCAGCGTGGTGGCCGCCACACCGCGCACCGCCAGTCGCAAGGTCACTTGTTCCTGGTTGAAGGCACGAAGCAGACGCAACACCGCCCCGGTGCCGGTTTGGGCGCGCTGGTTGGCGGCGCTCGACACCAGTTCCAGCACCGGCGCTTCGCCGCGCGCGAGGTCGGCTTCAAAGGTGGCCGGAATCACCAGCACGGGCTCACCCAGCTTGCTGTCGCGCAAGGCTTGTTCGTGGGCTGCGGGGGCCGGCCGCACCGTGTAGGTCTGGCGCAGCAGGAAGTTGTTGAGTGTCGGCGCGTGCTCGATACCTTGCACGACAAGCTCGCGTGCTTCAGCGCGCTTTTCGATGCCCGCAACCAGGCTGCTGACCAGCATCAGCACCAGCGGCCCGATGGCCACTGAACTGATCAGCACCATGAAGAGCGTGCGGCGGTCGCGCAGGGCGTCCAGCAGTTCCTTGCGATAGACGGTCCAGGCGGCGGCAATCATGGGCGGGCTCCGGGCTGCGCACTGGGTTGCGTACCCGGCGGCTCAAACGCCAGCTTGACGAAGGCCTCTTCAAAGTCACTGCACTGCGCCTGCGCCATCAGCGCCGCCACACCGCCAGCGGCGACCGTGCGGCCGTGCGCCACCACCACCACGTGGTCGCAAAGCCGCTCCACCTCTTGCATGATGTGGGTGGAAAACACGATGCACTTGCCGTGCTCGTCGCGCAGCCGCCGCAGCGTGTCGCGCAGCGCGCGGGTGGCCAGCACGTCCAGGCCGTTGGTGGGTTCGTCCAGCACGATGTTGGCGGGGTCGTGCACCAGCGCCCGCGCCAATGCGGTCTTCATGCGTTCACCCTGGCTGAAGCCTTCGGTGCGGCGGTCCAGCAAAGTCTTCATGTCCAGCACCTCGGCCAATGCGTGCGCCCGGGCCTGCGCCGCGCCGTCGTCCATGCCATGCAAGCGGCCGAAGTAGACGATGTTCTCGCGCGCTGTCAGGCGCGGGTACAGACCGCGCGCGTCGCTGAGCATGCCCATCCGGGCCAGCGCCTGCGTGGGCTGCGCCGCCACTTCGATGCCGTCCACTCTCACACATCCGGCGTCGGGCTCGATCAGTGCGGCGGCGATGCGCAGCGTGGTGGTCTTGCCGGCACCGTTGGCGCCCAGGAGCCCCGTGATGCAGCCGTTGGCAGCCGTGAAGTCCACGCCGGCCACGGCCTGGACCACGCGCCGGTGGCGGCTGCGGCCGCTGCTGAACTGCTTGTGCAAAGCCTGCACTTCGATCATCGCGCCGCTCCACCGCTGAAGGGCGAAAAAGCGGGCGGGCGCGGGATGCCGGCGGCGCAGGTTGTGTCCACCTTCAGCGCCAGCGCGTCGTCTGCCGCGTCAATGAAGCGGTAGAGCACGTCGCGCATGCACAACAAGCCCATCACGCCATGCCCCGCTTGCGGCACCACCACGTGCAGTGCCTGTGCGCCCAGCGCACGCGCCACCCGCGCGCCATGGCGCGGCGGCGTCACTGGGTCGGCGCCGCCGGACAACACCAGGGTGGCCGACGGTGCGGCAGGGACTTCGTAGAACGCTGCTGGCACGTCGCCGCGCGGCCAGTCCGCGCAAACCTGGCGGTAGAGAGCCGCCACGGACGCGCCAAAATCCACGCCCTGGGAATCCGTGGCCTGGCCCAGGCGCGGCACGTCTTCGGCGCAAACCACCGAGTAATGCATGCCTTCGCTCAACATGTTGCTGGCGCGACCCGCCATCGCCGAGGCCAGGCCCAGCAGCGGGTCAAAGCGGCCGCGCGCGCCTTCGCTGACGGCCAGCGGCAAGGCAGCCGCCAGTGCCGGCACGTACAGCGGCGCACGCACCAGGTTCAGCACCGCGTCGCGCGTCAGCACCACGCGTTCGGCAGCGCCAGTCAGCGGCTGTATGACGCTCACTTCGCGCGGCAGGCTGGCCAGCAGCGTGCGCCAGTCCTGCGCCAGCGCGGGGTGGCGCTGCCGGCACGGTCCCTCGGCCTGGCAGGCGGCGAGCACAGCATCGAAAGCGGCCTGGTTATCGGTGGACATGGCCGCCGGCAGCACCATGTCGGGCGGTGCCACGCCGTCGATCACCGCGCGGCGCACGGCCTTCGGAAACTGCCGCATGTAGTCCAGCGCCGCGCGCGTGCCGTAAGAGCCGCCCACCACGTTGACTTGCGCCACGCCCAGCGCCTGGCGCACGGCGTCTGCGTCCTGCATGGCGGTGGTGGTGGTGTACTGGCGCAGATCGCCATGTGGCAGTTTCTTCAGCTGGGCCAGGCACGCATGCAGACGGTCCAGCTGCCGCGCCGGCTCCAGCGAACCCGCCAGCGGCGCGGTCGGCTCCATGGGCGGGCACGCCAGTGACGCGCTGCGCCCGGTGCCGCGCTGATCGACAAGCACGATGTCGCGCCGGTACGCCAGCCGCGCCAGCAGCCGGGCCACGGTGCCGCCCAGCTCGATGGCGCTTTGGCCCGGGCCGCCGGCAAAGAACATCACTGGGTCGGGCTTGCGGTTGCGCGCCAGCGCTGGCAGCACGGCGTAGTGGACATCGATCTGCACGCCGCCTGGCTTTGCGGGGTCCAGCGGACGCCGGACCACACCACACCAGGCCTCGTGTTCAACGCCTTGAAGGCGGCAAGGCTTCAGGCCGGGCCGGCCATCGGCAGCCTGCAGCGGCGCAGCACAGACCAGCGCAGCGCATGCGGCAGCGCTCATGAAGATTAGAGGAAGCATGCTGCCCATTCTGCGGTGGCCACGGGCGCTGGCGCCTGCTGGCCCGGCCGAATGGCAGGCGTGCTGCGACGAATGGCCGGTGTTGGGCGTTGAATGGGCGGCTCAGCGGTCAAGCCAGCATGCGCTTGAGCTCACCGCTGTCGATCAGGCGAGTCAAGTCGTCGGCGCCGCCCACCAGCGTGCCCTTGATGAAGACCAGCGGCAGCGTCGGCCAGCCCGTCCACATCTTCAAGGCCGTGCGACGGCGCCAGTCACTCAGATAGCTGCCGTATTCGATGTCGTGGAAATCCACGCCTGCAGCCAACAACGCCTTGCGGGCCTTGCGCGGATAGGGGTTCTGGCGCATGCCGACCACCACCACCGCGTGGGCCGCCACCGCAGCCTGGACTTCAGCCAATGTGTCCTTGAAATGCTGGGCCACCCGCTGGCGAATGGCAGGGTGGATGTGGGATTCGTCGAGAACGGGGCGCGGCATGGCAACTCCAGCAAGAGGCGCGGAGTATGGGCCGCCAGGACGCTTTCCGAACGCTGCAGTCGAAGCCGCGCCATGCCAGGCCGGCCGCAACTGGGTATCGTCAAGCTCCTTTGATGCCACTGGAGACCACGCCCATGACCAAGCTCTACTACTCGCCCGGCGCCTGTTCGCTGAGCCCCCACATCGTCCTGTGCGAAGCCGGGCTGCCTTTCGACCTGGTGCTGGCCAACCTGAAGATCCACCAGCTCGCCGATGGCAGCGACTACTACACCGTCAACCCCAAGGGCTACGTGCCGCTGCTGGAATTGAACGACGGCCAGCGCCTGAGTGAAGGCCCGGCCATCGTCCAGTACATCGCGGACCTGGTGCCCGCCAGCAAGCTCGCACCCGCCGCTGGCACGATGGAACGCTACCGCCTGATGGAGTGGCTCAGTTTCATCACCAGCGAACTGCACAAGGGCTTCTCGCCCCTCTTCAACCCGGCCATGCCGGAGGAAGCCAAGGTGCTGGCGCGCGCCAAGGTTACCCAGCGCCTGGGTTGGGTCGACACCCAGCTCGAAAGCAAGCCGTACCTGATGGGCGACACCTTCACCGTCGCCGACGCCTACCTGTTCACCGTGGCGGGATGGGGCAAGCATGTGGGCGTGGACATTGCACCGATGAAAAACCTGTCGGCCTACATGGGGCGTGTAGCGGCGCGGCCTGCGGTGCAGGCCGCGATGAAGGCAGAGGGCTTGCTGAAGTAGCGGGGTAGCGAGATAGGGACTAGCCGATAGCGGGTAGCGACTAGCGGGTAGCGGGGTACCGGGCCTTGGCGGCCTGGGCAGCCTGGGCAGCCTCAGGCCAGACAGGCAGCCGCCAGCAGCTCCCGCGTGTAAGGTGCTTGCGGGTGGGCGAACAGCGCCTCTGCCTCGCCCACTTCCACCACATCCCCAGCCTGCATCACCATCACCCGGTGGGACATCGCGCGCACCACCGCCAGGTCGTGGCTGATAAAGACGTAGCTCATGCCGTAGCGCTTTTGCAGGTCGGCCAGCAGCCGCAGCACTTGCTGCTGCACCGACACGTCGAGCGCTGAAGTCGGCTCGTCCAGCACCAGCACTTCAGGCCGCAACACCACCGCACGCGCGATGGCGATGCGCTGGCGCTGGCCGCCGCTGAATTCATGCGGGTAGCGCTGCAGCACGCCGGCCACGCCGTGGCGGTCTGACAGGCCGACTTCATCCAGCATGTCCAGCACGAGCTTGTCGCGTGCCGACTTGTCCAGATCGGCCCGGTGCAGCGCCAAACCTTCGCCAACGATCTGGCCGATGGTCATGCGTGGCGACAGCGACGCAAACGGGTCCTGGAACACCACCTGCATGCGGCGGCGCATGGCGCGCAAGTGCTTGCGGTCGGCGTTGTCGATGCGCTCACGCCCCAAGCTGACCGACCCGGACGACAGCCCCTGCAGCGCCAGCAGCGCCATGCCCAGCGTCGTCTTGCCCGAACCCGATTCACCGACGATGCCCAGCGTCTCACCGCGCTGGAGCTGCAGCGTGGCGCTCTTCACCGCCTGGAACTGGCGTTTGCCAAACCAGCCTTGGTTGAAGCTGAAGCTCACACCCACGGCGTCGCCTTGCAGCAGCACGGGTGCGTCGGCCGGCACGGGCTGGACGACCCGTTCCGGGCGGCTTGCCAGCAGCTTCTTCGTGTAGGGGTGTTGGGGCGCGCCGAAGACTGTCGCCGTCGAACCCAGTTCAACCAGCCTTCCGCGTTCCATCACGCCCACGCGGTGGGTGAAGCGGCGCACCATGTTCAGGTCGTGCGTGATGAACAGCAGCGCCATGCCCATCTCGGCCTGCAATTCGTCCAGCAGCGCCAGGATCTGGGCCTGGATCGTGACGTCCAGCGCCGTCGTCGGCTCGTCGCAGATCAAGAGGCGGGGCTTGCAGGCCAGGGCCATGGCGATCATGGCGCGCTGGCGTTGGCCGCCGCTGAGCTGGTGTGGATAGACGTCCACCCGCTGGGCGGGTTCGGGGATGCCGGTGCGCGCCAGCAGGTCGATGGCGCGGGCACGGGCCGCTTGCTTGTCCAGGCCTTCGTGCAGGGTCAACACTTCGACGATCTGGTTGCCCACCGTGAACAGCGGGTTCAGCGCCGTCATCGGTTCCTGGAAGATCATGCCGATGCGGCTACCACGCAGCGCGCGCATCTGGCGGTCGGTCTTGTGCATGAGGTCTTCGCCCTCGAAGCAGATGGCACCCGTCGTCGTCGCCGCATCCACCAGCCGCAAAACGCTCAGTGCGGTGATGGACTTGCCTGAGCCCGACTCGCCGACCAGCGCGAATTTTTCGCCCGCCGCGATGGCAAAGGACACGTCGTTGACGACCGTGCTGGCACCAAAGCGCACGGTCAGGTGGTCCACTTCCAGAAGTGTGCTCATGCCTCAGGACTTCCGCGTGTCAAAGGCGTCGCGCAGCGCGTCGCCAATGAGGGTCAGCAAGGTCATCAAGCCCACCAGAACCAGGAAGGTGCTGCCGATGATCCACCAGGCGTACAGGTTTTCCTTGCCCAGCCGCAGCAGCTCACCCAGGCTCGGGACGCTGGCCGGCACGCCCAAGCCCAGGAAGTCGAGCGCGGTCAGCGCCAGGATTGCGGTGCCCATGCGGAAGGGCAGGAAGGTGATGACGGGCGTCAGTGAATTCGGCAGCACGTGGCGCCAGATGATCTGGCCGCTGGACAGGCCCAGCGCACGCGCCGCCTTCACGTACTCAAGGCCCCGGTTGCGCAGGAATTCGGCACGCACGTAGTCCGACAGGCCGATCCAGCCAAAGAGCGACAGCAGGATCAACAGCAGCAGCAGCGAAGGCTCGAAGATCGACGCGAAGATGATCAGCAGGTACAGCTCGGGCAGCGCGCCCCAGATCTCGATGCCGCGCTGCAGCAGCAGGTCCACCTTGCCGCCGAAATAGCCCTGCAGCGCACCCATCGCCACGCCAATGGCGGTGCCCACCACCGTCAGCGCCAGCGCAAACCACACGCTGACCCGGAAGCCGTAGATCAGCCGCGCCAGCAGGTCGCGCGCCTTGGAATCGGTGCCCAGCAGGTTGCGCGCGCCGGGCGCAGCGGGTGAGAGCTGGGGGTCGAAATAATCCAGCGAATCGGCCGAATGCGGGTTGAGCGTGAACAGCGCCAGGTTGCCAGGCTTTGCCAGCAGCGTGGTGATGAGCGGGTCCTTCCAGTCGGTGCCAGTGGCAAAGTCGCCACCCAGGGCCTTTTCGCTGGGGTTGCTGAAGATCGGAAAGTGCCACTGGCCGTTGATGCGCGTGGCCAGCGGGCGGTCATTGCTGACCAGCTCTGCAGCGGTGGTCAGCAACAGCAGCACGCCAAAGATCCACAGCGACACATGGCCCAGGCGGTTGCGCTTGAAGCGCGCCCAGGCGCGCTGGTTGGGTGAGGCTGCCTTCTGCGCGGGACTGGGCACGGCGTGGGGGGCAGGATTGTCAAGCACGGCACTCATGAAAAGCCCTTGCAGAGATCACTCATTTGCCGACTCTCATTTGCCCACACTCGCAAACTGCACCCGCGGGTCCACCACCGTGTACAGCAGGTCTGACACCAGTTTCACCACCAGGCCCAGCAGCGTGAACAGGTACAGCGACCCCAGCACCACCGGGTAGTCGCGCCGGATCACGCTTTCATAGCTCAGCAGTCCCAGCCCGTCCAGCGAGAACAGGGTTTCGATCAGCACCGAGCCGGTGAAGAATGCGCCAATGAACGCCGCCGGAAAACCCGTCACCAACGGAATCAGCGCGTTGCGGAAGATGTGCTTGTAGAGCACACGCTGCTGGCTCAGACCCTTGGCGCGCGCTACCAGCACGTACTGCTTGCGCACCTCTTCGACAAAGGTGTTCTTGGTCAGCAGCGTCACCACCGCAAAGCTGTGGATCACCAGGCAGATCAGCGGCATCGTGATGTGCCAGACGTAGTCCTTGACCCTTGCCCAGGCCGAGAGTTCGTCAAAGTCGTCGGACGTGATGCCGCGCAGCGGAAACCAGTCGTAGAAGGTGCCGCCCGCAAACAGCACGATCAGCAGCACGCCCAGCACGAAGCCCGGGATGGCATAGCCCAGCAGCACGCCAAAGGTCGTCAGCATGTCGAAGCGCGAGCCTTCCCGCACCGCCTTGGCCACGCCCAGTGGGATGCTGATGGCGTAGCTGATGAGAAAAGTCCACAGGCCCAGCGTCACCGACACGGGCAGCTTTTCCTTGATCAGCTCCCACACGCCCTTGTTCTGCAAAAAACTCTTGCCCAGGTCGAAGCGGGCGAAGTCAGCAAGCATGTTGAAGTAGCGCTCGTGCGCCGGTTTGTCAAAGCCGTACTGCTTCATCAGCTCTTCACGCTGCTTCTTGTCAACGTCGCGCCCGGCCTTGTACGAGATGCCTTCGGCGCCACCGCCCGCCTGCATTTCAGCCAGCACCTGCTCCACCGGGCCACCGGGCACAAACTGCATGACGACGAAAGTCAGCGTCAGTGCACCCAGCACCGTGGGCACCATCAAACCGATCCGCTTGAGGATGTAGGACAGCATCTCAGGTCTTCTTCTCCAGCGACTTGTCCCACCACGTCCACAGCGGCCAGGGGCCGTGTTCGACGAAGCCGTTGATCAGCGTGTCGGCGCGGAAGTACCGGGCCATCACGGCGGGCTTGCCGAACTTGTTCCAGTGCGACACGTTTTCGACGCCCGAATACAGGTCGGGGATCTGCCAGAAGCTCCACGTCACGACGCGGTCGAAAGCCCGCGATGCATCGCGAAGCGCCTGCATCGTGCCCGCCTGCGTGATGGCTTTCAGCAGCGCGTCAGCCACGGGGCTGTTGACGCCGCGGTAATTGGCGTTGCCCTGCTCGGCAAATGACTTGCTGCCAAACAACCCCGCCAGCTTGCCGGGTTCGGGCAGCGTGAAGGGCCCTTCGGCAATGGTGACCATGTCGTAGTCGTACTGCTGGATGCGCCGGCGGTAGAGCGCAAAGTCCACCACGCGGTCTTTCAGCGTGATGCCCAGCTTCTGCAGGTTGCGCTGCCAGTCCACATTGCTCGACGCCTGCGGCTGCATGTATTCAAACTCGAAAGGCTCGCCCTTGGCGTTGCGCAGCACGCCCGCGGCGTCCAGCGTCCAGCCCGCCTGTTCCAGCAAGTCGCGCGCCTTCAGCAGGTTGCGCCGCAAAGCGTCGGGGCCGCCGTCGGTGCGCGGCGCCACCCAGGCCGGGCCGAAAACGCGCGGTGGCAACTGGGCGCGGAAGGGCTCCAGCAAGGCCAGTTCGGCCGCTGACGGCAGCCCCTGGGCGGCGAATTCGGTGTTGTTGAATTCACTGTTCACCCGCTTGAAGACCTTGGTGCGGTTCAGCGTCTCGAAATCGTAGGTGTAGACCAGCGCCTCACGCACCCGGATGTCCTGGAAAAGCGGCCGGCGCATGTTGATGTTGTAGGCCTGCATGTAGTTGCCGAAGGCGGTCTGCATGTCAACCTTGACGATGCGGCCTTCTTCCCACTTCACCCCCGCGTGCTGGCGCACCCAGGTGCGGGACCGGTACTCCTTGAGCAGGTCGAACTCGCCCGCCTTGAAGGCTTCCAGCGCGATCAGGTTGTCGCTGTACATGCGGTACACGACACGCTCGAAGTTGAAGTGTCCGCGCCGCAGCGCCAGGCCCTTGCCCCAGTAAGCCGGGTTGAGCTTGAATTCGATGCGCCGCGGCATGTCGACCTTGTCGATCAGGTACGGGCCGCTGGTGAGGGGGAAGTCGGTGACGATGGCATCCATCGCCTTGCCGGCGCCCCATTGGCGGCTGAACACTGGCATCAGCGCCGCCGTGAAGACCTGGTCGCGCGCTTTTTCCTTGAAGTCGAAGCGCACCGTGCGCGCGTCGACCGCTTCAACGCGGGCAATGCCGGACACCAGGGTCTGGTAGGCCGGCGACGCGCCCTTGCTGGCCAGCATCGTGAAGCTGTGCTTCACGTCTTCGGCCGTCACCGCGTCGCCATTGTTGAAGCGCGCCTCACGCCGGATGCGGAACGTGACGCCACTGAAGTCGGGCATCACGTTGATGGCTTCTGCCAGCAGCCCGTAGACCGCGAGCGGTTCATCCTGCGACAGATGCCCCAGGCCTTCGACCATCCAGATCAGCACGCCGGACGGTGAGTTGCCGCGTGTCGTCCAGGGGTTGTACTTGTCGAAGCTGGTGCGCCGGTCGGGGTTCTTCAGGCGCAGCGTGCCGCCTTTGGGCGCTTCAGGGTTGACGTACTCAAAGTGCGTGAAGTCAGGCCCGTACTTGGGTGCACCATAAGCTGCAAAGGCGTGCACCCAGCGGCCGGTGAAGTCGCCGCCGTCGCCGTCGGCCGGGGCCGGGGCCGGCGTGTCAGCCGCACCCTGGGCAAGCTGCAGGGCGCCTGCCAATGGCGTGCCCGCCAGCCACACCGACAGGCGACGCCGCGCCTGGTCAACCAACCCCTGCCCCTTCACAGGCGCACCTTCGTGCTGCGCACGCCGGTATTCGCCCTTGGGCCGGCCCGGCATGCTCATGCAGCCTTCTTGGAGGCCGGCTTGAGCAATGCCTGGCAAGCAGCGCGCTGGCCGTCGGCAGCATCCGTCCTGGCACACACCGCGTCCAACTGCACCTGCAAGCGCGACAGCGCGGCGGCGCGTTTGCCGTCGGCGTTCCAGCTGCCCAGCTTGGTGCCCACACGCTGCAGGCTGCGCACGCTGCGGCCTTCAAAGGCACCGCGGTCGCGCCCGGCTTCGGCCAACAGCGTGGCGGCGATTTTTTCGATGCGCGCGGCATCCAGCGGTGACAGGTCCACCAACGCCGACAGGTAGCGCGAACCCCATTCAAGCCGCGTCGCCGGGCCTTCGCTCTTGTCAAACGCCAGACCGTACCAGCGCAAGGCTTCTTCCTTGTGGCCAAGCCTGCGGGCGTTGCCGCCAAGCTGGCTCATCAGGTAGTAGGGCGAGTGGCTCTTGGCCAGGTTGGCCTTGAGCAACGCGTCGCTCTCTGCCCACAGGCCAGCACGGCCGAGCAGCGCGCCGGCGTGGGTGATGACGGCCTGCCGTTCGTAGCCGTCGGTGATTTCGCGGTCGGCGCGCGCCACGTGCTCGCGCACGTCCTTCAGCAGCGGCTCAGGCAGTTTGACCTGCACCGCGTCCTTCGGCCCACTCAGGCGCGCCAGCAGCACCCGGGCGTACAGCGCGCCCATGCGGTCGTTGCGCGACAGCGTCGTGTCGGCTTCCAGGCGTTTGAGTGCAGTCTCGAAAACCGCCACCAGCGGCACGCGGCCTGCGGTGTTTTCCGCAGTCAGGGCGGCGGTCATGCCGGCGCTTTCGTCAGGCTCCAGCGTGCGCACGATGTCGTCGGCGCTGTTGGTCAGCACGTCCATGTGAAGGCGCGCCTGCAGCGGATCGGCCAGCACCTTCATCACCCGCGCGCGCAGGCTGTCGTCCGCCTTCACGCCCTTGCCGTCGTCGCTGGCAGCCAGGGCCTTGAGCCACAGGCGCGTTGTCGTGTCGGCGTCAGATGCGGGGCTCGCCACCGCCAGGCGCACCAGCGTGGCGGGCACATCGGCCTTGGGCACGAGCTGCTGTTCGTCGGTGTCCCAGGAATAGAAGGCCAGCATCTTCCAGTCGCCCGCCGCCAGGGGCTTGCCCGACAGCGCGTCGGCCAGCACGGCCTTCACCGGGCGGCCACCGGCAAGCCCGCTCTGGAGCACGGCCATGACCTGCGGCGCATCGGCTTCACCCGGCAGGCGCGTGATCTCCTGGCCTTGTGGCGTGAAAAGCACCACCGTGGGGTAACCGCTGACCTTGAAGCGCGTGCCCAGCTTCTGCGCGCCGGGCCGGTCGCCGTCCACATGCACAGCGACGAAGGACCGCGACAGCGCGGCAAAGTCCTGGCGATTGAAGAGCGTGGCCTTGAGCTGGTTGCACGGCGGGCACCAACTGGCGCCCCAATACAGCAGCACGGGCTTGGTTTCTGCGCGCGCCCGCGCGAACGCGCGATCAATGTCGGCGTCGGCGGCAGCGGACTGCCAGAGGACGTTGGTGGAGGGCAGCGACGGCGCCGCCCACAGCGCCGACTGAAAACTGACCAATTGCAGCAGAAGACTGCTCAGAACAAGGGTACGCCTCATGGCAGGGGACTCCGGCGGATGTGCAGGCCGACCCCGCGCTTGCCAGCAACGCGATGGCCCAAAGTCAATTGTGCGATACGCGCGCCGGCTATTCGTTCAACATTTGGCTTAACCCTCGAGTCGGCCGATCGCGCCAGCTCGCTGTTTGCGCAGAATCGAGGGCCCGCGGCGCGGGGGTCTCTATGTCCCCGCCTCGAAGCCTGCGAGCCCCCCACGCCTCTACCCGATTTTGACGCCATGCCTTTCATTCGCCATATCGAATCGAGTCTGGTCCGCGCCTTCTCTTGTGCGCTCATCGGATTCGGCTGCGCTTCAGCCCTGCCGGCATTGGCCCAATCTGCAGGCACCGCGAAGGCCGCCAAGTTCTACGAAGATGCTCTGCAGCGTTACGAGAGAAACGACCTGTCCGGCGCCGCCGTGCAGCTGCGAAATGCGATCCAGAGCGACCGCAAGAACATCGCCGCGCAGCTGCTGTTGGGCCGCGTGCTGCTTGGGTCCGGCGAGCTCAAGGCCGCAGAGGCCGCGCTCGAAGAGGCGCTGAAGCAGGGCGTCAGCATGTCCGAGGTCGCGCCCCTGATCGGCCAGGTCTACCTGCAGCTTGGCGAGACCAAGAAGCTCCTCGACACCGTCACCACCAATGGCGTGCCGCCCGCCATGCTGCCCGAGATCCTGACCTTGCGCGGCACGGCCCAGGCGATGTCCGGCGGCCTCGGCGCCGCCAGCGCCTCGTTTGCGCAGGCTCGTCAGCTCAACCCCAAGGCGGTGGGGCCCTACATTGCCGAGGCGCCGCTCCTGCTGCGCGCCGGTGAAGGCGAGCGCGCCCGCGCGACGGCGCTCAAGGCCACCGAACTGGCACCGGACAACCCGATGGCGTGGTACCAGCTGGGCACCATCCAGCACGCCCTGGGTGACCTCAAGTCGGCCCTGGTGTCGCTCGACAAGGCCATCGCCATCCGGCCGAAGCTCGTCGACGCCCACGTGTCGCGCGCTGCCGTGTTGATGGCCACCCGCCAGCAGGCCGAGGCCGGCCTCGTGCTCGACAAGCTCAAGGATGACAAGGTCGTCGAACCGCGGGCTTCGTTTCTGCGCGCGATGATCGCCATCGGCAAGGGTGAAACCAAAGCCGCGCAGTCCGAATTCACCCAGGCCGCCAACCTCATCGACAGCATGCCCCCCGGGCTGCGCAACGCTAGCGAACCTTTGCTGATGGCCGGCGCTCTCTCGCACCGCGCGCTGGGCAACCCGCAGCGCGCGCGCGAATACGTGGAAGCCCTGCTGACCCGCAACGGCCGCCACTTTGCTGGCCAGTTGCTGTTGGCCAGCGTGCTGCTTGACGCCCGGGAGACCAGCCGCGCCGTGCCCGTGCTTGAGAACCTGCTGCGCATTGCCCCCAACGAGCCGCAGGTGCTGTACATGATGGGTTCGGTGTTCCTGGCCCGCAAGCAATACACCCAGGCCAGCGAGATGTTTGATCGCGCCACCAAGGCCGGCAGCAGCAATGACGCGCTGCGCGAACTGGCCTTCAGCCAGTTCGGACTCCTGCAAGACAAGACCGCGCTGGGCAACCTGGAGAAGGCCTACGCCAAGGCGCCGCGCGACTACCGCGCCGGCGTCGAGCTGTCGACCTACTACGCCCGCCACGGTGAAGCCGCCAAGGCGGTGAAGATTGCCGAAGACTTGGTCCAGATCGACCCGAGCAACGTCGCGATGGTTAATTTCCTGGGCAACGTCAAGGGACGGCTGGGCGACAACGCCGGCATGCGGGCGGCGTTCAATCAGGCGCTGACGAAGGACCCCAAGTTCAGGCCCACGGTGATCAACCTGAGTTTGCTCGACATCGACGAAGGCCAGCTGGACGCCGCGCGCAAGCGCCTCGACGCCTGGCTCAAGACCAACCCCAACGACGGCGAAGCCCTCTTCCAGCTCGGCGTGGTCGAGCAGCGGGCGAAGAAACTGGCCCTGTCGGCCACCATCTGGACCAAGGCCGACGCGCTGCAGAACAAGGACCCGCGGCCCGGCCTGGCGTTGATCGACCAACTGTTGCAGCAACGCGAGTTCGCGCAGGCACTGACCGCCGCCAAGGCACTGTCGGGCAAGTACCCGGAGTCGGTGCCGGTGCTGCTGGCCCTGGGCCGTGCTCGACTTGCCACCAAGGACTTTACGATGGCACGCCAGGCGCTGCAGGAGGCGTCCAAGTACGCCGGCTTCGACCCCGTGACCCAGGTGGGCATCTCCCGGCTGCAGCTCGCGGCGGGCAACCCGGACGGCGCTTTGCACGCGGTCAACAAGGCGCTGCAGTCCAGTCCCGACGACATCGGTGCGCTGGTGATGGTCGTTGAAATCGCGGCGCGGCGCGGCGATGCGGCCGCAGTGGACGCCGGAATGAAGCAGCTTCAGGCCAAGCACGCGGCCAAGTTCCAGACGCTGCTGACCGCCGGGCACGTGGCGTTCTCGCGGCGACAGCTGCCGCAGGCGATCAGCCAGTACCAGGCCGCTCTCGCGCGCGAGCCCGGTGTCCAAGTGGCGCTGGTACTGGCGCAGGCCTACCTGGCCAACAACCAGCCCGACAAGGCCCTGGCGCTGCTCGCCGATGCCAGCCGCAAGGACCCGCGCGACGCCACCGCGCTACGCGCTCTGGCCCAGGTCCAGGCGGCAGCAGGCAAGAACCCCGAAGCGCTGGTCAGCCTGGCGGCCCTTGTGGCGCTCAACCCCAACGACCCCGACACCCTGGCGGGCTACGCCCAGATGCTGCACCGCATGAACGATCCCAAGGCACTGGCCACGGCTGAGAGGGCAATGAAGATGCAACCCGACAATGCCGCCCTTGCCGGCGGCTACGGCTGGATGCTGGTGCAAAAGGGCGAGCTCGACAACGGCATCCGCATCTTGCGCGAAGCCAGGTTGCGCGAACCCGGCGACGGCGTCATCCGTTGGAACCTGGCATCAGCCCTCGCCAAGGCGGGCCGAAAGGCAGAAGCCCGCGACGAGTTGCGCGCCGCCCTGGCCTCGGGCAGCCCCCCGAACCCGGGACTGGAATTGAGCGCTCTGAAGACCGAGCTCGGGCTGTGATACCGCCGAAAATGCCTGTCGGTTTTGCTGACATTTGGTTGCAATCAAACCGGTCCTCAGGAAGAAATGGCTTACGAATCAATCTGTTAGGAGATCTGGCCCCGATTTTGCTTAATCCTGAGACCAACCAGAAAAGCAAAGTTGGAATTCCGGCACAGAAACCGGGCCGCCAACGACAAACCCACTTGAACGCGGTGTTGTCAAAGTTGCGCTATCCACTAACCTCCAAACCAACCGCCATCCAATCAAGGTCTTGACATGAAATTTACCTCGACACATTCCATCAAGACTTGGGGCGCCGCTTCGGCGCTGGTATTGGCTTGCATGGCGGCCGGCGCGCAGACGATCACGCTGACCAATCCAGGTGGTACCACTCTCGGCTCCACAAACTACATCAACGACCTCAACGGCGGCACGACTTACGCTGCCTCGTGGACCGGAGCCAAGTCAGTCAGCGACGGCACCAGCACCTTCTGGGCCTACTGCATCGACCCCAAGACGGGTACCCAGTTTGGCAGCGCCAACACCTACGCGTCGGCGTCGCTGGCCAACTTCCTGACCACGCCCCTGAACAACACCAATCCGGCGACCACTGGTTATCAGCAGCAATTCGCCGGCGCGGGCTACACGGGTCTGGCCTACTCCATCCAGAACACGACGCTGGTGGAGAACAGCCTGGTCTCGCTGTTCTCCCACGCCTACACCGACAGCCTGAGCAGCGCCCTGAAGGCAGCCGCGTTCGGCTATGCCGTGTGGGAAGTCATGGGCCAGTCGGCCTACGACCGCACGGCCAGCGCCTTGCGTTCTGCGGGTACGGACAGCGCGGCCTACAACACGACTGGCGTCAATGCTGCCAACCGTGACACGCTAGAACTTCAGATCGACGCCTACCTGAGCGCGCTGTCGAGCAATTCCTGGTCGCTCGTCAACGGTGCCAACCTGAGCGCGGCTGCGAACTACCTTTACACCGTGTACTACGACCCGGCGACGCACACCGCGCAGAATTTCATCAGGGTGGCGCCGGGAACGACCGTTCCGGAGCCAGCTTCGCTGGCCCTGGTGGGCATGGCGCTGCTGGGTGTGACGGTCAGCCGTCGCCGCACGGCACGCGGCTGAGTCGGACCGGCAGGTGGCATGGACCACCTGCCGCCTCTTGCCACCTCTTGCCGCCTCTCGGCTCCTTGCAATTCGCGAGACCAAACGAGTCGGCCGCTTGATGGTGGTCGCCGAGTTCTTCTGTAGGGCCTGATCCCGTGCCCGTCTACTTGAATCCCTGGTTTTAGGAGAATTTCATGGCGCAAGCTACGTCCTTTCTGCGTTTTGCCGCATTGGCTCTGGCCATGTCGGCTACAGCCGCCTCAGCGCAAACGTCTTCGCTGCCGCTAACTGGTGCGATCTTCACGACCTTGTCGGATGGCAGCCGCGTCAACGCCAACATCTACAGTGCCAAGTGCGATGCGCTTGGCGTCTACCTCGACGGCGGTCCGGGACCGAATGCACCCCAAGGCGCTGCGGGACTGCCCGACGGCGACTACTTCTACCAAGTGACTGACCCGAGCGGCAAGACGCTGCTCAGCACCGACCCCCAGAAGTACCGTCGGTTCACGGTCACCGCCGGCATCATCACCTCGCGCGTCGCGCCGCAGACGACCGGTGACCACGACACCGGCACTGACGTCGACCACGGCGCCAAGACGGTGGAGCTCTGCCCCTTCCTTGACACGCCGAACAACGGCGGTGAGTACAAGGCCTGGGTGACCCGTGTTGGTGACTTTGCCGGCAATCCCGACCTCGTCGACAACGGATACAACCCGGGCTTCTTTCACGGCTTCATCCCGGCCGCGACCAAGACCGACAACTTCAAGGTCCGGGCCAGCAAGTCGGTGTGCCTGACCATCATCAAGTACCTGGAAAACGGTGACGGTGTCTACAACAGCCTGACCGAACCGCTGAAGACCTGGGCCGTGACGGTTTACGACTCGTCGGGCATCGCCGTCCAAGGCAAGATGTGGACGGGTGACGGCACCTCGCAGCGCCCCCAGCTGAAGGTCTGCGCACTGCAGCCGGGCAACTACACCGTCACCGAAGACTCTTTTGACCCCACCGGCGTGCTGTTCTTCCCGATCACGACCATCCTGGATGGTAGGTACATCTATCCGGCGTTCAGCAGCATCGTGGTCAGAATGGGCACCACAGACCGCACGCTGATATTTGGCAACGTGCGCAAGTAAGCCTGCGAAGGCCGAACAACAAAGCCGCGCGAAACTGACGCGGCTTTTTTACGTCTTCAGCGGTCCCGCGCCAAGCCGACGAGGTGGGTGCCGCGCCCTGTGCTCACGCGCCCACATCGAGCGAGCCCTTCAGGCCCGGCTGCGCGTCGTTGTCCGCCGTGGGATCGGCTCGCGCCGTACGCGCGGCCCCTCCAGGCCCGGGCCATTAGCCACAACAACGGCATAGGCCGCAAGCGCATCCTCGGGTAACGCGATGCACTCGCGCAGCACGCACGAGCACTGGTTGGCCAGTGGCCGATAGACTGCGGCCCTGCCCTCGCCGGGGCGGTCGGGTACGCGTTCGGCGAGGCTGACCTTGGTCTCGTGCACCACGGGCTCGACGCAATCCTCCACCGTCGCGTGCTGGATGGGCACCACGTTCGGCATGGCCATCACCCACTGCAAAGCGCAGTCCTCGCTCAACAACGGGGCCTGCAATGCAAGCCCTCGCCAGACTGTGCGCCCGGCGCGCTGCATCTGCAGTGCGACACGCGCCACCCGATCTTCATGCGCAGACCGGGTCGCCGGGTTGCGCGGCCGCGCGGCGGCCAGCAAGTCCAGTTCGATCAGATCGTGACAAGGCCAGTCGGCTGACCGCCAAACCTCCCGCAGCCGGCGGCGGTGTGTGGCTGCAAGCTCGCCAGCAACCGCCGCGCTATTCGGTGACTTTCACACCTTTCCAGAAGGCCAGGCGCCCCTTGATGTTGGCGGCGGCTTCCTTGGGGTCCGGGTAGAACCAGACCGCGTCCGGATTGGCGTCGCCGTTCACGAAAAGTGTGTGGTAGCTGGCCTGACCCTTCCAGGAGCACATGGTCTTGGTGTTGCTGGGCAGCAGGTATTCGCGCTTGACGGCGGCGGCGGGAAAGTAATGGTTGCCTTCGACGACAACGGTGTCGGTGCTTTCAGCCACAACGGTGCCTTGCCAGACTGCTTTCATCGCGCGCTCCAGGCCGGTTCTTTGGTGCGGTGCAGATTAACACCCACTCGTTGTGACTGCCGCGTTCAAGTCAGCGCAACCTGGGTGGCGAAGGGCTCGCTACAGTGTGGGCACGAACACGATCACTGCGCCGACAACCGCTCAAACCACCGTCAAGTCGCGCACCCGCGCAGCGTTGAACGCTCTTCATTCAAGGCCCGGCCACCCGCAACGCAGCTTCGAGACCGTGCGCGATGCAGCGCGACACGACGGAGCCGTTGTACCTGGACGTCCACCTGCAACCCGGCGCACGCTATGAGCAACCGCTGCCGACCGCGCACGAACGCCTTCGTCCATCTGTACCGCAGCGAGCTGAGCCTGGACCACACTGTCGTGCGGCGCCAGCGCATGGCCATCCTGGCCAGCACGCCGGGCAGCGACGGCGTGGTGCTGCAGCCCAGCGCCGAAGGTGCGCGCGCCATCCTGTTTGCCGGCGCGGCGCTCAACGAGCCCATCGCGCAGCACGGGCCCTTCGTCATGCGCGCAGCAAGAACTCATCCAGGCGATGCAAGACTTTCAGGCCCGCACGCTGGCCTGAAGGGCCAGCGCGCCTGGCGGCAGAGTCATCGGTCCTGCCGCACGATGCCCGTGACGCCGGCGGCCGAAGCCTGTCGGCCGGTCACCAGCACGCTGTAGCTGCCCGACGCCGTCAGGGACTGGCTCGGCGATGTGTACACCGGCGTGGCCGCACCGGTGGCAGTGACCGCCAAGCGGCCGCTGGTGCCACCCGCCGCCACCGGCTGCACCAAGGTGTAGGCCGATGCGGTACCCACACCGACCCCGCCGGCCACCGGACGGCCGTCCACCGTCATGGCCAGCGGCAGCGCGGTGTCTGCCAGGGCATTGATCAGGCGCAGCTTGACGAGCCCGATGTTGCTGGGCAGGCGGTTGTCGTCGTCGACCCAACTCGTCAGCGGGGACGCGGCCAGGCCGTACACCAGAAAGGTGTAGTCGCGGCCGGCGTCCAGCGTCTTGGCCGGCAGGCTCAGCGCCTGCCCGTTGACCGTCACCGCAAGGGCCGACGTGCCAATCGGCACCAGCACGTAGTCATCCAGTGAAGGTGACACACTGACGACACCGCTGCCTGGAATGGTGGCAAGACTGTTGCTGCCCACGCGCGCACCCACGACGCCACTGTCGGCCACCGCGGCGGCCAGGCGCACACGCGCCAAAGGAGTGTCCTGGCGCGTGATCGGCCCCTGCTGCACCAGCACCAGCGCATTGACAAGGATTCCACCCGCGCTGGGTGTCAGCACCAGCGTGGCCACCTGCTTGCTGGGCAGCGAGACTGCGGACACATCCAGGCGCACATCGGTTTTGCTGCCGGCGGCTGTCGCACGCAAGCGCCACGCGCCGCTGTTGATGGTGGCAATATTGCCGGCGGCACTGTAGGCCACGCCTGTCTGCACCGGGACGACGTTGCTCAGATCGTCGGTTGGGCCGCTCAGGTAGACGTCCAATGCGCCAGCATCGGACGCGGCGTTCACCACCCTCAAAAGCGCGCGGCCGGTGTCGGGGGCGCCCAGGTTTTCGTCCAGCTGCTGGTATTGCAGCGCGCCTGCTGGGCCGTAGGCCAGCAGCGTGTAGTACTTTTTCTCGGACACCGACGGCGTGAACGACAGCAACGTCGTTGCAGAACTCACGCTGCTGATGGTGCTGGCGGCCTTGCCGGGGCTCACTTCGACATAGCCTTCTGCTGCGCCGTAGGCTACGGCGCCCTGGCGCAACTGGTCGTCCACGCGCAAGTCCAGCTGCGCGTAGCCGGCGCTGGCGTTGACCATGCGCACTTGCGCCTTGGTGCGGTCTGCGCCGCCGCCGCACGCGGCCAGCAGGCAGGCGGTGATCACCACCACGCTCTTCCAGTTGATTGCCATTGCCATCCGCCATTTCAGTGCTTGCTTGGGCCGCAATCATGCCTTGGGCACGACGCAGCCGGATCAGCCCTGCTGGGGACGCCCGGACCAGACCCGCAGTTCCAGCTCCAGCCAGTCAGACCACGGCAACAGGCACAGGCCTTGAACATCCGACTCGCGCACCTGCAGCCCGCGCTCCAATTCGTGGCTGGAATCGAACCAGCCGCAACCCAGGGGCGGCTCATCATCAGCGGCGGGTGTCTCTTCGGGCCAGGCTTCCGGCCAGGTCGTGCGGGCGCCGCGGCGCGCGGCAGTGCGGGGTTTGAACCAGGGCAGGCAGGGCAGGCAGGTCAACATGTTCAGCATCGCGCTCTCCTTGAATCGGATGCCACGATGCTCGGGCGCAGCACGCCTTACGGCCATCGCCACGCGGTGGGATCGAAGGGTGTGTCGGCGTGGTCCCTCGCCCAGGGGCCCCCGACCGGGGGGACCGGGGCTTTCAGCCGAAAGGCCGCACCCCGATCAGCGCGCCATGGGCCCAGAAAGCAAACCCGGCCCACAGCGCCAGGCCTGCCATCACGGCCACCAGCGTGGGGCCCAAACGACCCGGCGGATACACGACCGAGCCCACCCTGTCCCGCTGCCGGGCCGCGCGAAAACACAGCACGGCCCACAGCAGAAAGCCGCCAAACAGCAGCAGATCGGCCAGGTTGCCGTTGGCCAGCAAATGGGCCAAGGCCCAGACCTTCACGCCCAGCACCATCGGGTGGTGCACTTTGGCCTTGATGCGGTTGCCGGGCACACAGGCCGCCACCAGCAGGATGAACGCCGGCACCGTGAGCAGCGCGGCCAGGTGGCGCGTCCAGATCGGCGGCACCCACAAGACCACGGGCTGCTGGCGCGCGGCGCCGTAACCCACCACGATCAGCACCAGGCCCACCAACGAGGCCACGGCGTACAGCCCCTTGTAGGCGTTTTCGCCCAGCCGCGCACGCATGTTGCTGCGCCAGCCCTCCGCAAACACGCGCACCGAATGCGCCCCAAGAAAAATCACCAAGCCCAGGATCAGGAAGCTCATGCCCACGACTCCATGCAACACGGTCATGCATTGTGGCGTCGCTATGCTGGCGGCCATGAACCCGACCCCACTCTCTCGCCTGCTGCACTGGGAAGACTTCCCCGTCGGCCACCAACTCGACACCGCAGGCATGGCCGTCAGCCGCGACGCCATCCTCGCCTTTGCGCGCCAGTTCGACCCCCAGCCTTTCCATACCGACGAAGAGGCCGCGAAAGAGTCGCTCTTCGGTGGCCTCTGCGCCAGCGGCTGGCACACCTGCGCCATGGCCATGCGGATGATGTGCGACGCCTACCTGCTGCGATCAGCCAGCCTGGGCTCGCCCGGCATCGACGCACTGCGCTGGCACCTGCCGGTGTATCCGGGCGACACCTTGAAGCTGCACATGGACGTGCTGGCCGCGCGGCCCATGGCCAGCAAGCCGCACGTCGGTCTGGTGCAGAGCCGCTGGACGCTGCGCAACCAGCGGGATGAGACGGTGCTGACGATGGAAGGCTGGGGCATGTTCCGCCGCCGGCCCGTGCGCGCGCTGGACTGACCGTCGGCCACAATCCGGCCCCGTTCGTTATCCCTGCGGCCCCCCGCTTCACGAAGGAAGATTTCACCATGTCCAAGTCTCGCTTCATGGTCCGTGCTCTGCTCGCGCTGGGTCTTGCCGTCGCCGTGGTTGCAGCCCATGCCCAGGCCGCCGTGCCCAAGGTCCTGAACATCTACAACTGGTCCGACTACATCGCCGAAGACACGATCCGGAACTTTGAAAAAAGCCACCGGCATCAAGGTGCGCTACGACAACTACGACAACAACGAAATCCTGCAAGCCAAGCTGATGGCCGGCAAGACCGGCTACGACATCGTGGTGCCCAGTGCCCACTTCGCCAAGACGCAGATCGCCGGTGGGCTGTACCAGAAACTGGACCGCTCGCTGCTCACGAACTGGGGCAACCTGGACCCCGCGTTGCTGGAGAAGCTAGCCGCCATCGACCCCGGCAATGAACACCTCGTCACCTGGCTGTGGGGCTACGTCACAGTCGGCATCAACACCGGCAAGGTGAAGGCGGCGCTGGGCGGCATGCCCCTGCCTGCCAACCCATGGGATTTGATCTTCAAGCCCGAGTACGCGTCCAAGCTCAAGGGCTGCGGCATCAACATGCTGGACTCGGCGTCTGAAGTGATGCCGGTGGCGATGATCTACGCCGGCAAGGCGCCCTACAGCAAGACGGCCAGCGACTATGACGCCGCGCGGGATGTTCTGAAGGCGGCACGGCCCAGCATCACGCGCTTCTCGTCGTCGGGCTACATCAACGACCTCGCGGCCGGCCAGCTGTGCGTGGTGATGGGCTATTCAGGCGACATCAACATCGCCCGCCAGCGTGCCATCGACACCCGGAGCGGCCATGACATCCAGGCCCTGATCCCGCCCACCGGCGCGACGCTTTTCTTCGACACCATGGCGATTCCGAAGGACGCCAAAAACGTCAAGAACGCGCACCTCTTCATCAACTACGTCCTGCAGCCCGAGGTGCACGCGGCGCTGTCCAACAAGGTCTTCTACGCCAACCCGAACGCCGCGTCGAAGAAGTTCGTGAAGAAGGAAGTAGCCGACAACCCGACGATCTTCCCAAGCGCGGCCGACGTCAAGAAGCTGACCTCGCCCGACGCGGTGTCGCAAGACATCCGGCGGGTGCAGACGCGCATCTTCACCAGCTTCAAGGCCAACACGAAATAACGCTGACGTTCCAGCACCTTGCTGCACTTCGACGCCGCAGCCGTCCAGCGGGCACTGCCTTGGGCCGCTCTGGTCCCGGCGCTGCGACAGGCCTTCATCCAAGGCTGCGAGGTGCCGGCGCGGCACCCGCACAGCATCGGAAACGTCGGCACCGCGCTCCTGATGCCCGCCTGGCGCGCGGGCGGCTGCCTGGGCGTGAAGACGGTGACGATCTTCCCCGGCAACGGCGCCCTCGGCCTGCCTGGCGTGCACGCCGTCTACACGCTCTTCAGCGCCAGCACCGGCGTGCCGCTGGCGGTGATGGACGGCAGCGAACTCACCGCACGCCGCACCGCTGCAGCATCGGCGCTGGCGGCCAGCGTGCTGGCCCGGCTCGATGCAGAACGGGTTGTGCTGGTGGGTGCCGGCCGCGTGGCCGCGCTGCTGCCGGGTGCGCTGCGCAGTGTGCTGCCCGCATTGCAAAAGGTGCAGGTGTGGAATCGGCATCCGGCGGCGGCGGAAAAGCTGGCGCTTGAGTTGTGTGCACAAGGGTTCGACGCCTGCGCAGCACCCGATCTGAGGGCTGCCGTTCAACAGGCCCATGTCGTCAGCTGCGCCACTTTGGCAACCCAGCCGTTGGTGCAAGGCGCGTGGCTGCAACCCGGTGCGCATCTCGATCTCATCGGCAGCTTCACGCCCGCGATGCGCGAAGCCGACGGCGCCAGCTTCGCCCGCAGCCGCGTCTTCGTTGACACCGAAGAAGCGCTGACCAAGTCCGGTGATGTGCTGCAAGCCATCGCCGAAGGCGCCTTCAAGCCACAGGCGCTGCAGGGCACGTTGGCCGGCCTGTGCCTGGGCCAGAGCGCGGGCCGGCAGGCACTGCACGAGATCACACTCTTCAAGTCCGTCGGCACCGCGCTCGAAGACCTGGCGGCTGCTGAGCTGGTGCTGGCGGCCGCTGATAATCCGCCTTCCTCAGCCTGAGCACACCGCCACCATGTTCAAGTTCGTCGTCATTCCTGTCGTGGTGATTGCAGCGGCTGTGGCCGCCTGGTTCTGGGTCGCCTTGAGCTGGAGCTTTTCCACCGGCGAACGCGCCGGCTGGGTGCAGAAGCTGTCGAACAAGGGCTGGCTGTGCAAGACCTGGGAAGGTGAACTGGCGCTGGTGTCGCTGCCCGGCTCCACCGCCGAGAAGTTCTACTTCACCGTGCGCGACGAAGCCGCCGCGCAACTGATCAGCAAATACGTCGGCAAGCGCGTGGCGCTGCACTACGAAGAGAAGGTCGGGCTGCCCACCACCTGCTTTGGCGAGACGCGCTACTTCGTCACCGGCGTCACGCTGTCGGAAGAGATTCCCATCGGGCCGGGTGTGGTGGTGGTGCCCACGCCGCCTGCGGCAGCACCAGCCGCTTCGCGCTGACTGCGGCATCGCCGCGTCAGCGTCCTCAAGCGAACGCTACGGAACCGGCTTTGCCGGTGCGCTGGGGTTGCCACCTTTGAGGGGGAAGTGGCCCAACGGGCCACCCCGGGGGCGGCGGGTCAAGCTTTATGCCAGATGACCTTTTTCTTCATCCCGACCCAGGCGTCGTAGTTCTTCGCAAACAGGTCTTCAATGCGGTTGCGCTTGACCTTGAAGGTCGGCGTGATGAGGTCGTTGTCCACCGTCCAGGCTTCGGCCGTCACCACCAGGCAATCAAGCTGCTCGTGCGGGTCCAGCGTTTCGTTGATGGCCTTGATGTGCGCTGTCAATGACGCTTCCAGTTCGGCCCGGCCTTCCGGGGTGCCGGCCTTCTTGATGGCGTCCGCGTTCAACATCGCCAGCGCCAACGGCTGGCCCAGGTTGGCGCCGGTGACGCAGCAGGCCTCGATGGCGTTGTGCATGACCAGCTTGTCCTCGATCGGCGCCGGCGCCACGTACTTGCCCTTGCTGGTCTTGAAGAGGTCCTTCACGCGGCCCGTGATCTTGAGGTTGCCTTCTGCGTCCAAGGCGCCCTTGTCGCCGGTCTTGAGCCAACCGTCAGCGGTCATCGCCTGTTTCGTCAGTTCGGGTTCCTTGTAGTAGCCCAGCATCAGGCAAGGCGCCTTCATCTGGATCTCGCTGCTGGTGGGGTCCAGCCGGCATTGCACGCCGTCATACGGCAGGCCCACCGTGCCGGGGCGCTGCTTGCCCGGCAGCGTGGCGTGGCTGACGCCGCAGTTTTCGGTCATGCCGTAAACCTCCACCAGGTCCAGGCCGAGCTTGTTGTACCAGCGCAAGAGTTCTGGCGGCATCGGCGCGGCGCCGCCGGCCGCAAAGGTGCAGTCCTGCAAGCCCAGTGCGGTGAGGATCTTCTTGCGCACGATGCCGCCGAGGATCGGGATGCTCAGCAGCCGGTTCAGCTTGGCTGGCGGCATCTTGGCGCCAATGCCTTGCTGGAATTTCACCCACAGCCGCGGCACGCTGAAGAACACGGTGGGCCGCGCGCGCTGCAGGTCGGCGGTGAAGGTGTCCAGGCTGTCGGCGAAGAAAATCTGCATGCCGGTGGCCAGCACACCGTGTTCCACCAGCGCGCGTTCGGCGACGTGGCTCAGCGGCAGGTAGCTCAGCATGCGGGCGTTGGTGTTGATGGCGGGCACGCGCTTCAGGCCCGCCTGGATGCCCCAGGCGAAGGTGCCAAAGCTGTGCATCACACCCTTGGGCGCGCCCGTGGTGCCGCTGGTGTACATGATGGTGCTGAGCTCATCGGCGTCGCGCAGCATGTTGCCCTTGAGTGGCTCGGTCTTGGCGACGATGGCGTCCCAGCCGGGGTAGCTCTTCGCCGCGTCGGCCGGGGCCAGCGGCAGGCTGATGCAGGCCAGGCCGGCCGGCACGCCAGCCTTCATGCCATCCCAGCCATCCAGCTTGCCGACGAAGAGCAGCTTCGCTTCGCTGTGGTCCAGGATCTGGCGGATCGTGCCCGCGGCCAACGTCGGATACAACGGCACCGAGACAAAGCCGCCCAGCCAGACGGCCCAGTCGGCCATCAACCAATGCGCTGTGTTCTTGGCCAGCAAGGCCACTTTGTCGCCCGGCTTCAGACCCAGGCTTTGCAGGTGCGCCGCCATGCGGCGCGACTGGTCCATCACCTGGCGCCAGGTGTAGGTGGTCACCTGATCGCCGCCCAGAGGCTGCGTGAAGACCAGGCGGTCGGGAGTCGTGCTCTCCCAGTGGTACAGGCGCTGCAAGGCCAGCGCGTCGGCGGAAACGATCGATGCCATGAGGATCCCTTGCCCGCTCTCGGGCTGCTTTGACAGAGGCCGGAGACTAACCAAGGCAGCCCGCTGCCGACAGACGGGCTTTCCTCAAGCGGGACCGCAAACTTCAGCCACAACTTCAGCCACAACCTCAGTCTCGGCCATTCGCCGCTGCGCCGTCCTGCTCTTCACGCACCTGGCGCATGGCGCGCAGCATCAGCGCGGGTTCCAGGTCGGCCTGCGGCGCCACGACCAGGGCCACGTCGTCCAGAGTGTCCGGCGCGGTTTCCAGCGTGTGCGCCATCACCGACAGCGCGCAGACCGACCGCTTCGCCGACAGCCCCGTCAGCAGATGCGTGGCCTGCGCGTCGACGTGGTGGCGCACGCTCATCACCGCCAGTGCGCCCAAGCCCCAGCTTTCGCACAGCGCCGCACCCAGCTTGTCGTGGCTGACACCGAAACCGGCGTGTTCCAGCAGCACCAGTTCCGGGTCACCCGGCGCGGCGCGCAGCATGGCGCGGTAGTGGTCCGGGGCGTGGCGAAACAGCACCGCCTTGCCACACTCTTCAAACAGCCCCGCCGAATGCGCGGCCCAGGCGTCCAGCGACAGGCGCTGCGCCAGCCGCCCCATCAACATGCCGCGCCAGCCGGCGCGTTTCCAGATCGGCTCCAGTTCGGGCGTCGGCGGGAAGGCCGCGCGCAGACCCATCTCGAAAGTGATGGCCACCACTTCGCGCATCCCCAGGTAAGTGATGGCTTGGTGCACGCTCTGCACCCGCCCCTTCAAGCCGTACAGCGACGAGTTCACGGCTTTCATCACGGCTGCGGCCAGCGCCATGTCGCGTTCGATCAACGCAGACGCCGCCGTCAGATTCATGTTTTCTTCTGCCATCAGCAGCGACAGCTCCAGCAGCGACTGCGGCTGCGAAGGGATGTCGATGTCGAGCTGGCGCAATTCGGGGTTGACGGACATGGCGGGCGCTCTCGGACCAGGGTGGCACCCATCCTAAACAGGGCGCGGACGGGCCGATGGCCGCAAACGAGGGCCGAAAGGTGCCTTGTTTCTCAAGGGCCTGGGGCGCTCGACAAAGAAAAACCACCGCAAGCGGCGACGCAAAAGAAAAACCACCGCAAGCGGCGACGCAAAAGAAAAAAGCGCCGCAAGCGGCGCTTGTGAAGTCTGCCAGCCTGGGTCGCGAACGTCGCGCCCGGCCAGTCGGATTTTGTCGTCGTCGGAATCTGTCTTTTTAACCGTCTCCTCTGGCCTCCGCCGGCGGCGGGTGGCTGTGAGGCCGACCGCCGGGAGTGCGCGGAATGTATCGACCTGCATCGCCAGAAGTATTCGGAACAACCCGCAGCGCGGGTCTACGGGCCCGCCCGGAGCGCTTGTCTACGGGCTCACCCGCAGCGCGGGCTGGCACCGTCAAGAAGACGCTGCTGCGTCCTGCGCCATCCAGGCTGCCGCCCGCTCGGCAATCATCAGCGTCGGTGCGTTCGTGTTGCCGCTGGTGATGGTGGGCATCACGCTGGCGTCGGCGATGCGCAAGCCCGTCAAGCCCTGCACGCGCAGCCGCGAATCCACCACCGCGCCGGCCTCACCGGTGCGACCCATCCTGCAGGTGCCCACGGGGTGGAAGATGGTGGTGCCGATGTCGCCTGCCAGCCGCGCCAGATCGTCGTCGCTCTGGAACTGCACGCCGGGTTTGACCTCGCGCGGCTTGTAAGCCGCCAGCGCCGGCATGGCGGCGATGCGGCGCGTCAGGCGCAGCGAATCGGCGGCCACCAGGCGGTCTTCCTCGGTGGACAGGTAGCAGGGCTGGATGCGCGGCGCGTCCTGCGCGCGCGGTGAGGCCAGCCGCACGTGGCCGCGCGCTGTCGGGTTCAGGTTGCACACACTGGCGGTGAAGGCGTTGAAGTGGTGCAGCGGCTGACCAAAGGCGTCCAGCGACAACGGCTGAACGTGGTACTGCAGGTTCGGCGCTGCGCGTTCGGACGAAGAGCGCGTGAAGGCGCCCAGCTGCGACGGCGCCATGCTCATCGGCCCTGTGCGCTTGAAGAGATATTCAAGCCCGATCATCCCCTTGCCCCACCAGCTATTGGCCAGCGTGTTCAGCGTTTTCGCGCCCTGCACTTCAAAGACGGCGCGGATCTGCAGGTGGTCTTGCAGGTTCTCGCCCACGCCCGGCAATTCGTGTTGCGGCGTGATGCCGTGGGCGTGCAACTGGCTGGCCGCACCGATGCCCGACAGCTGCAGCAGGTGCGGCGTGCCAATGGCGCCTGCACACAACACCACCTCGCGCGTGGCCAGCGCGTGCAGCGGCTGTCCACCCCCTGCTGGCAGCACTTCCACGCCGGTGACGCGCTCGCCATCCCGCTTGCCATCCATCAGCAGCCGCGACGCGTGTGCACCCGACCACACCTGCAGGTTGGGCCGCCCCACCACCGGCCGCAAAAAGGCCTTGCTGGCATTCCAGCGCATGCCGGCTTTCTGGTTGACCTCGAAGTAGCCCACGCCTTCATTGCTGCCGCAGTTGAAGTCCTCGGTGGCGGGGATGCCGGCTTGCACGGCGGCGGCGGCAAAGGCGTCGAGGATGGGCCACGACAGCCGCTGCTTTTCCACCCGCCACTCCTTGCCGCTGCCGTGCGCAGCACTGGCGCCGCGCCAGTGGTCTTCATGCTGCATGAAGTGCGGCAGGCAGGCATCCCAGCGCCAGGCATCGTCGCCCGTGAGTGCGGCCCAGCCGTCGTAGTCACGGGCCTGGCCACGCATGTAGATCATGCCGTTGATGCTGGAACTGCCACCCCATACCTTGCCGCGCGGGTAGCGCACGGCCCGGCCATTCAGGCCGGGCTCGGGCTCGGTCTGGAAGAGCCAGTCGGTGCGCGGGTTGCCGATGCAGTAGAGGTAGCCGATCGGGATGTGGATCCAGTGGTAGTCGTCATGCCCGCCCGCTTCGATCAGCAGCACCCGGCGCTTGCGGTTGGCCGACAAGCGGTTGGCCAGCAGGCAGCCCGCCGTGCCGGCGCCGACGATCACATAGTCGTAGGTCAAGGTTTCTGTATCCAACGCGTTATCCCGATCTTTCATCCCGAGCCTTTAAGCAACCGGGCTGGCCAGCACCGGAAACAGTTTCACCAGCCCGTCAGCCAGCAGTTCGACGGCCATGGCGGCCAGCATCAAGCCCATCAGCCGCGTCATGACATTGATGCCCGTGCGCCCCAGCACCCTGGCAATGCGGCCCGAGGCGGAAAAGACGATGTACGTCACCAGGCCAATCACCACGCCGTAGCCCACCAGCACGCCCAGTTGCCACAAGTGGCGCGTCTTTTCGGCGTAGATGATCATGGTCGAGATGGTGGCCGGGCCGGTCAGCAGCGGGATGGTCAGCGGCACCACGGCAATGCTGGCGCCGGCGTCGAGCTTCTCCTGCCCTTCGCGCACGTCATTGGGTTTGCTCTCGGCCGGCTGCGCGTTGAGCATGGCCAAGGAACTGATCAGCAACAAGCAGCCGCCACCGACCTGGAATGATGCCAGCGAGATGCCGAAGAATTCGATGATCTTCAGCCCCGCCAGTGCGCTGACCGCGATCACGACAAAGGCGGCGAAGGAACTGATGCGGATGGTTCGCCGCCGCTCTTCGCGGTTGAATGCCTGCGTAAAGTGGATGAAAAAAGGCACGACCCCGATGGGATTGACGATCGCCAGCAGTGCGATCAAGGGCTTGAGCAGGTCCATGCCGCAATGGTAGGCGCTGCCCTCACAGGACCTGTGCCGGGCAACACCCTTTCATTAAGGGTTAGCTCGGGGACGACAAAACAACAATTGACGCGACGTCGCTTTACATGCACCGGTTTTACGCGCCCATAATTGCGAGTCTGTGTCTGGCAGCCGCGCCTTCCGTCTGAATGGTTCACGCAGGGTTGAGCTCCGCATGGTTTATCAGGATCTTTTAAGGGCTCCCCGTGGGAAACAAACTGTACGTCGGTAATTTGGCTTATTCGGTGCGCGACGATTCGCTGCTGCAGGCCTTCTCTCAATTTGGCACCGTCACGTCGGCCAAGGTCATGATGGACCGCGAAACCGGCCGCTCCAAGGGCTTCGGCTTTGTGGAAATGGGCACGGACGCGGAGGCGCAAGCCGCCATCAATGGCATGAATGGCCAGCCCGTTGACGGCCGCGCTGTGGTCGTGAACGAAGCCCGCCCGCGTGAAGAGCGTCCGGGTGGCTTTGGCGGCGGCGGCGGTGGCGCGGGTGGTGGCGGCAGCCGTGGCGGCTACGGCGGTGGTGGCGGCACGGGCGGTGGCGGTGGCTACGGTGGTGGTGGCGGCACTGGCGGCGGCGGTGCGGGTGGTGGCGGTGGCCGCAGCCGCTACGGTGGCGGCGGCGGCGGTGGTGGTCGCAGCCCCTACGGCGGCGGCGGTGGTGGTGGCCGCAGCGGTGGCGGCGGTGGTGGTGGTTACGGCGGTGGCAGCGGCGGCGGTGGTGGTGGCCGCGGCGGTTACTGATCGATCAGCTTCACCCGGTTTGAATCGAGGCGCCTCCGGGCGCCTTTTTCATGTGCCCGCCGCATCGTTCGCACGCCGCTCTGCCGCGTGGGGTTTCAGAAGCGGTCGGGCCGCAGCACCCCTACGGAGCTGAAGTACAGCGCCACGCTGTAGTTCTGCGCATAGCTGGTCAACACGTGCTGGGCAATGGTGTCGGCCACCGCTTCGTCGCAGATCACCTTCAGCTCGATGGTGCGGTCTGCTTCCCAGGCGCCGTCACGCACGCCTTCGCGGCCGGCGCCGTGAACCTCGCCCACGGTCCAACCCTGCGCACCGCGCTCGCGGATGTCGTTCACGAGGTTCTTCTCGAGCGCAGCTTCGGCCACGATGACGAGCAGCGTCTTCGGGTGTTTGGTCATGGTGCAAGCCTTTGAGCGGCAGCGATGTAGAGAGGGATGCCAATGACGATGTTGAAGGGGAAGGTGATGCCCAGCGCCGCCGTGATGGACAGCGCCGCATTTGCCTCGGGCACGGCAATGCGCATCGCCGTGGGCGCGGCGATGTAGCTGGCGCTGGCAGCCAGCGTGGCCAACAGGGCGACGCCACCGGTGCTCAGGCCCAGCGCCCAGCCCACTGCGCCACCGGCCAGCGCCAAGAGTGGCGGGGCGCCCAGCCCAATCACCAGCACCGCGGCGCCGAAACGCCGCACTTCCGCCAGCCGACCGCCTGCGACGAGGCCAAGCTCCAGCAGAAAGAGCGCCAGCACGCCCTTGAACGGGTCGATGAATACGGCCTTGATCGGCGCCGTGCCGTCGACTCCCGCCAGCGCGCCGATCACCAAGCCGCCCAGCAGCAGCAGCACGCTCTTGCCAAACAGCACATCGTGCAGCAGCCCACGCCATGCCGTGCGGCGGCCGTCACTGCGCATCGACCATCGCGCCAACAGGATGCCAGCCACCAGGCCCGGCGCCTCCATCACGGCCACCCAGAGCGCAGCGTGGCTTTCAAAGGCCAGGCCTTCGCGGGTGATTGCGGCCGTGGCCACGGCGAAAGTGACGACGCTGACAGAGCCGTAGTGCGCCACCAGCGACGCCGCATCGGCAGCATTCAGTCGCAGCGCCCGCGCCAACGGAAACAGCACGAAGGGAATGGCAAAGCCCAGCGCCATGCACGCCAGCACCTGCGGCGCCAACGCGGCCAGCGGCTGCTTGCTGAGTTCGATGCCGCCCTTCAGGCCTATTGCCAACAGCAGATAGATCGACAGCGTTTCATACAGCGCTTCAGGAAGCCGCAAATCACTCTTGACGAGGCGCGCAAACACGCCCAGCAAGAAGAAGAAGACAACGACATCCATCATCGCCGCGCCTTGCGGCCGCGGCCGTCGAGCAGCTTGTCGAAGACCGCATTGGGCAACAGGCGCATGAGCTTCGCCAAGATGCCCATCTGCCACGGAATCACGCGGTAGCTCACACCCGCCAAGATGGCGTGGAAGGCGCGGTCGGCGAAGACATCGGGCTGCAGCAGGAAGGGCATGGCGTAGCGGTTGCCCGCCGTCAGCGGCGTGGCGATGTAGCCCGGCAGCAGCGTCACCACGCGCACACCCTGGCGCCGGCATTCGCCGCGCAGGCTTTCGCAGTAAGCCACCACGCCGGCCTTGCTGGCGCAGTAGCCGCCGTGCCCGGGCAAACCGCGGATGGCCGCGACGCTGGCAATGCCGACGAGCGTGCCCGCGCCGCGCTGGCGCATGGGCCGCAGGAAGGGGTGGAAGGTGGCGGCGAGGCCGACGTTGTTGAGCGCGAACATGTCGCGCATCACGTCCAGGTCGGCGCGTTCTGCGCTGTCGATGCCGATGCTGACGCCGGCACATGCGACTACCACATCAGGCAGGCCTTGCGCCGCGATGCAGGCGTGTGCCGCGGCAATGATGCTGTCGGGCTCGGCCACGTCAGCGCGGTACACCCCCGCGCGTTCAGGGCCCAGGTTCTGCGCCCGCGCCCAGGCCTGCATCTCGGCGCTGCGCCGCGCGACCAGGGCCAGCCGCCACCCCGCCTGCGCATAGCGCGCAGCCAGCGCCTGGCCGATGCCGCTGGAAGCCCCGGTGATGAAGACCAGCGGCACCGTCATGGCCTGCCCGGCAACGAGGCCGCCTTGACGGCCGGGCTGCGCGGCGTCAGCACCACGCGCAACGGGCCCTTGAGGTTCAGCCGCCGGGTGGCGTTGTCGTACTCCAGGCCGCTGGCATGCACATCGGCACCCGCCTGCTCCACGGTGACGGGCAGGTGCGACTTCACGCGCTCGGTCAGCAGAAAAGCATGCAGAAACTCACCGCGCATGACGAGCGGTGCGCCGGCCGCGTCCACCGCCCGGACCTCGGCGCCGCCCAGCAACTGCACTTCGCTGCCGTCGCCGCTGCCCAGCGCCCGCCGGGCCGTGGCCAGCGTGACACGGCCGTCGGGCGCGTAGGCCCGGATCTGTGCGTCGTCGATCTCGACGCGGTCGGTGGCCGGGTAGTGGCGCAGTTTGGCGCCTTCGATGCGCACCTTGAGGCGGCCGGCAGCGTCGAAGCGCTCCAGCGCAAACTGCGTCATCGTGTAGTCAGGCTCGGACGAGACGGGTGCCGCGCCCACCACCTGCTTGGGCTGTGGCGAGTTTTTCACCAGCCACCAAGTGGCCAATGCCAGCAGCAGCATCAAGAGCAACGGCAGGTAGGACCACAGGGCACTGCGCAGCCGCAAGTGCCAGGGCATGGCCGCGCGCGGCCCGGCCAGCAAGGGGCCGAGTGAGAGCTGCACCTCGGGCAGATCGGGCAGATGCAGCTCAACGCTCATGCTGCATCAAGTGTCTTCAACTGATCCCGCAGCAGCGCGGCATAGCGGCCCGATGCGATCAACAGCAGATCGCAGAACTCGCGCGCTGCGCCATGGCCGCCGCAGGCGCTGGTCACGTGGTGCGCCACGGCCTTGACCTCGGCATGTGCGTTGGCCGGCGCGCAGGCGAAGGCGGCGCGGGTCAAGAGCGGCAGGTCGGGCCAGTCGTCGCCCATCGCAGCCACCTCGTCCCATTCCAGCGCCAGGGTGGCCAGCACCGCATTGGCAGCGGCCAGCTTGTCGTGCGCGCCGTACACGGCATGCCGCAAGCCCAGGTCTGCCACACGCCGGCGCACGGCGGCGGAATCGCGGCCGGTGATGACCACCGGTTCAATGCCCGCCATCGCCAGCAGCTTCAGCCCGTGGCCGTCCAGCGTGCTGAAAGCCTTCACGGTTTCACCCCGCTCGCCGATGTAGATGCGGCCGTCTGTCAGCACACCATCGACATCGAAGATCGCGGCCTTCAAAGCCAGGCCGCGGCCTTGGGCGCGCAGCAGCAGCTCAGGGGCGAAAGACAGCGCGGGCAGTGTCATGCGGCTCGGGTCTGGCAGTGGCGGGGCTGTCGAATAGGATCGACGCATTCTAGGCAAGCCCCTCGCCTCCACCGGCCCTGCAGCTTTGGCAACGACCCTCGAACTGGTGCTGCTTTATCTGGTCGCCGCCGTCCTTGGCGTGGTGGCCTGCCGGTCGCTGAAGTTGCCGCCGATGCTGGGCTACCTGGTGGTGGGCGTGCTCATCGGCCCCAACGCACTGGCGCTGGCCAAGGACACGGCGGGCGTCAAGTACCTGGCCGAGTTTGGCGTCGTCTTTCTGATGTTCGTGATCGGGCTCGAATTCAACCTGCCCAAACTGCGCAGCATGCGCACGCTGGTCTTCGGCCTGGGTCTGTCGCAAGTGGTGTTGACGATGGCAGTGACGCTGCTGGGCCACGCCCTGCTGGTCTTTGGCTATTCAGCGGTGCTGGGCAAAGCCTGGCAGATGTCGTGGCAGGGCGCGGTGGTGCTGGGCGGTGCGCTGGCCATGTCGTCCACGGCCATCGTCGTCAAGATGATGGCCGAGCGGCTGGAGCTGGAAAGCGAACACGGCAAGCGCGTGATGGGCGTGCTGCTGTTTCAGGACTTGGCGGTGGTGCCGCTCCTGGTGCTGATCCCGGCCCTGGGCTCACCCGCCGAGGACATGATCATCGCCATGGCCTGGGCGGGCCTGAAGGCCGCGCTGCTGCTGACCGTGCTGCTGGTGGGTGGGCAACGTGTGATGCGCTGGTGGTTGACGCTGGTGGCGCGCAGGAAGAGCGAAGAGCTTTTCATGCTCAACCTGCTGCTGGTCACGCTGGGCCTGGCCTACCTGACCGAACACGCCGGCCTGTCGCTGGCGCTGGGTGCTTTTGTCGCCGGCATGCTGGTGGCAGAAACCGAATACAAGCATCAGGTGGAGACCGACATCCGGCCTTTCCACGACGTGCTGCTGGGCCTGTTCTTCATCACCATCGGCATGAAGCTGGACTGGCGCCCGGTGCTGGACCAGTGGCTGCTGGTGCTGCTGCTGACGAGTGTGCCGGTGCTGGCCAAGTTTGCGCTGGTGGCCGCCTTGGCTCGCGCCTTCCGCGCCGCACCCGGCGTGGCGCTGCGCACCGGTCTGTATCTGGCGCAGGCCGGTGAATTCGGCTTTGTGCTGTTGACGCTGGGCGCCGACCACGGGCTGGTGGCTGCGGCCTGGATGAGCCCGGTGCTGGCCTGCATGGTGCTGTCGATGCTGGCCACGCCTTTCCTGATTCTGTACAGCAACAAAATCGTCAACCGCTTGAGCGCCAGCGACTGGATGATGCAGTCGGTGGCGCTGACAAGCATCGCCAAGAAATCAATCGCCACCGAGCACCACGTCATCATCTGCGGCTACGGACGAAGCGGGCAGAATCTGGCGCGGTTGCTGTCACCGGAACGCATCGCCTACATGGCGCTGGACCTGGACCCCGACCGCGTCCGCCAGGCCGCCGCCGCCGGCCAGAGTGTGGTGTTTGGCGACGCCGCGCGGCTGCAAAGCCTGATGGCCGCCGGCCTGGCACGCGCGGCAGCCGTGGTGGTGACGTACCACGACACGCCGTCGGCGCTGAAGATCCTGCGTCTGGTGCAGGCGCATGCGCCCAAAGTGCCGGTGATCGTGCGCACGGTGGACGACGCCGACATCGACAAGCTGCGCGCCGCTGGGGCCACCGAAGTCGTGCCAGAAGCCATCGAAGGCAGCCTGATGCTGGCCGGCCACGCGCTGGCACTGGTGGGCGTGCCGATGCAGCGCGTCATCCGCATCACCCGCGACGCACGCGACGCCCGCTACAGCCTGCTGCGCGGCTACTTCCACGGCGCCGACGACGACACCGTGGAAGAGCTGTCGCAGGCGCGGCTGAAAAGCGTGACCCTGCCCGAAGCGGCGCGCTGCCTGGGCCAACGGCTCGATGCCCTGGCGTTGCATGCGGTGGGTGTGAGCGTGGTGTCGGTGCGGCGGGCCAGCGGCGGCGTCAGCAACCCGCTGCCCGATCACCCCTTGGCCGCCGGCGACACGCTGGTGCTGTCGGGCTTGCCCGAACCGCTCGCGCTGGCGGAAGAAAAACTGCTGCGCGGCTGAGCCTGAGGCCCCGCCTTCAACATCGAGACTCTTATGGCCACCGAACCCACCGCATCGCCTGCGCTGTACATCCGCGACCACATCCGCACGGTGCCCGACTGGCCGGCGCCGGGTGTCATGTTCCGCGACATCACGCCGCTGCTGGCCAACCCGCGCGTCTTCCGCGTGCTGATCGACCAGTTTGTTCACCGCTACTTCGACATGCGGCCTGATGTCATCGCCGGCCTGGACGCGCGCGGTTTCATCATCGGCAGCGTGGTGGCGTACGAGCTGGGCGTCGGCTTCGTGCCCATCCGCAAGAAAGGCAAGCTGCCCTTCACGACGGTGGAAGAAACCTACGAGCTGGAATACGGCAGCGCCACGGTGGAGATGCACACCGACGCGGTCAAACCCGGCGACCGCGTGCTGCTGATCGACGACCTCATCGCCACCGGCGGCACCATGATGGCCGGCAAGAAGCTGCTGGAAAGGCTGGGCGCGGTGGTGATCGAGGGCGCCGCCATTGTCGACTTGCCCGAGCTGCAAGGCTCCGCCCGGTTGCGCGAAGCGGGCTTGCCACTCTTCACACTGGTGGACTTTGAAGGGCCCTGAATCGCAGGCCCTGGCGTCAGCGGCTCACACCGTGGGAATGCCGCGCTCCAGATTGGCCCGCATGCGCACGGCCATCACGGCGCCGGCGGCACGCAGCACTTCCAGCACCAGCGCCGGCGAATCAGCCGCCAGTTCATGCAGGCGCCGCGCGCACAGCGACCACACGACCGCCGGGCTGACCGCTTCGACGTGGGCCATGCGCGGCGTGGCGCCAAAGAGCGCGGGCTCGCCCAGCAACGCGCCTGCACCCAACGCCGCCACGCGGTGGCTGCGCGGCGGCCCGCCGGTGACAAAGACCTGAAGCTGACCGCTTTCCACCAGGTAGGCCTTGGGCTCGATGTCGCCACGCTGCACCAGGATGGCGCCGGCGGCGATTTCTCGTCGTTTCATGACAGTGGCCAGTTGCTGCCACTGCGCCGCCGACAACTGCGCCTTGAACGCGTTGTCGTCGTGCAAGGCTTCAACCGCCCGGACCAGAGGGGTGATGTCCAAGGCGCTGCTTCCTTTGCAGGCCGTGCGCGGTGCGCCAGCCTTTTTTAGGTGTGCGCCGATTGTTGGGGCCCGCCGCCGCTGCTGCCATCGTTCAGGCGGGGGACACCACTGGAATGCAGGCCCTCCGATGGGGGGCAGGCAAGCGTCACTTGCCGATGCAGAAGCTGCTGAAGATCGCACCCAGCAGGTCCTCGTTGCTGAACGCCCCGGTAATCTCACCCAGCGCCCGGTGCGCCAGGCGCAACTCTTCGGCCAGCAGGTCCAGCGCCGCGTCGCGCACCGCCGCGTGCGTTTGCGCCAAGCGCAGGTGCTCTTGCGTGCGGCGAAGCGCCTGGACGTGGCGCGTGCGGGCGATGAACAGGCCTTCTGGCGCGGCCTGCCAACCGGCTTGCTGCAACAAGGCCTGGCGCAGCGCATCCAGCCCCTGGCCTGTCAAGGCCGACAGCGGCAGACCCCCAGCCGGCGCCGTTGCGGCGCCGGGCAGGTCGGCCTTGTTGTACACATGCAGCACACTCACTTCAGCAGGTAGGTGGGAGGCGATGAAAGCGTCGGCGGCTTCGTAGGCGGCCTCGCCGGCGCGCGCCAGGTCGTGCAGGAAGACGACCGCATCGGCGCCGCCGATGGCTTCCCAGCTGCGGCCGATGCCGATGCGCTCGACCTCGTCGGCGGCTTCGGTGTCGTGGCGCAAGCCGGCTGTGTCGGTGATGTGCAGCGGCACGCCTTCGATCTGGATCGTTTCGGCCACGCGGTCGCGCGTGGTGCCGGGGATGGGCGTGACGATGGCCAGTTCTGCGCCGGCCAGTGCGTTCAGCAAAGAACTCTTCCCCACGTTGGGCTGCCCTGCCAACACCACCCGCAGACCTTCACGCAGCAATGCCCCCTGGCGCGCGCGCAGCAACGTCGCGGCGATGGCCGCTTCGATGCCGTCCAGCTGCGCGCGCGCGCCGGCCTTTTCGAGGAAGTCGATCTCTTCTTCGGGGAAGTCGAGTGTCGCTTCCACCAGCATGCGCAGCCGGATGATGCGGTCGGCCAGCAAGCCGACTTGCGCTGAGAACGCACCACTGAGCGAGCGTGACGCCGAGCGCGCTGCGGCTTCCGTGCTGGCATCGATGAGGTCGGCCACGGCTTCGGCCTGCGCCAGGTCGAGCTTGTCGTTGAGGAAGGCGCGCTCGGTGAACTCACCCGGCTCAGCCAGGCGCAGGCCTGGCTGCGCCTGCAGGCAGCGCGCCAGCAGCAACTGCAACAGCACCGGGCCGCCGTGGGCTTGAAGCTCCAGCACGTCCTCACCGGTGTAGCTGTGCGGCGACGGGAAGTGCAGCGCCAGGCCACGGTCCAGCGCTTGGCCGTCCGCCGCCAGAAAAGACAGCAGCGTGGCCTGGCGGGGTTTCAGCGTGCGACCGCAGACGGCCGCGATCAACGGTGCGAGATCGCTTCCCGACGCCCGCACGATGCCAACGGCGCCACGGCCGGGGGCCGAGGCGACCGCGACGATGGAGTCCTGGTGTTTGCCGGGCAGGCGCCCTGGAGGTGGAGCCTGGTCAGCCGCCAAGGCGTTGTCGGGGGGGGCAGCGCGCATCATGTTTGAATTCTGGCGCGCTGCCGATCGGGCGAACATCTTGCATGGCGCGGGTGGAGCGGCGCGCGGCGTTTGATGGCCTCGCGTCTGTTTCTCCTGAGCCGGCTTTCATCAAGCCG
>JANMKK010000203.1:0-1803 GCA_031372005.1 Rubrivivax sp. | reverse complement strand
CAACTTCGGCCCGCTGGGCCGTGCCGACCGGCGCACCGTGCGCCGCGTGAAAGGCCTGGTGCGGGCCCAGGTGGGCAGCGCGCGCGCCAGTGCGCTGTGGGCCGAAGGCGCGGCGATGGACATCGCGCAGGCGGTGGTGCTAGCGCAGGAGGGTTTGACGCTGGCGGCGCAGTGAGGCGCGCCGGACGCCGATGGCGGGGCCGTCTGCGGAATCACGAGTGCCTCCGGCTGCCTAGCGGTTGCCTAGCGATTGCCTAGCGGTGGACGGTCACAGTGCTCCCATCACCACTTCAAAGGGCAATCCATGTGCCACTGCAACTTGGGCCGCCTGGCCGCTTTCCTGTCCCTGGCCATCGCCAGCGCGACCGTGTTCGCCGAGAAGCAGAGCTGGGATTACAAGTCCTATCTCAAGGACCGTGTCAGCGGGCAATACAGCAAGGACCGCTTCCTCACGTCGACGATCCAGGTCGAGGAAAACGACGGCAAGGCCAGCTTCCGCATGATCAGTGCCGGCAAGGGCGACCCCTGCATCAGCCAGAGCGACCTTCCCGCCGAGGTGCAGCGCGACCCCGACACGACCACCATCACCGTCACGCCGCCGCTGGCCGGCTGCGAGCCCTTCCGTTACATCATCAAGAACGACGGCAGCGGCGGCGTGCGCCAGCACCGTCGCGCTGAGCGCTGGGCCAACGACGGCTTCGACCATGGGCTGACGCCCGTGAAGTGAGGGGCGCGCCAGCACGCGCTGGCGCCATAGGCGACTTCGGCCAAGTTTTCGGGCGTGTCGTCACGCATGGCCACGAGGCGGTCGGGGTCGGGCGACAGGGACGCCAGGGTGTCGAGCCAGCGGAGGTCACCGTCAGCGGCTGACAGTTCTCTGGCAAGACCGGCAGACCTTGGGTCTTGATGAAAAGAGGGTGAAAAAATTCTCTCGAATGTCCGAAGCTACACGCTGGTCAATGCGCTGTCGGTTGATTTGACGCTTGCTTGTGAAGTTCGTTCTTGACGCTCACTCCACCGCCTTGACCATGTCCTCCACCACCTTCTTCGCGTCGCCAAAGACCATCATCGTCTTGTCCATGTAGAAGAGCTCGTTGTCCAGGCCCGCATAGCCCGACGCCATCGAGCGCTTGTTGACGATGACCGTCTTGGCCTTGTAGGCCTCAAGGATCGGCATGCCGTAGATCGCGCTGCCCTTCACATGTGCGGCGGGGTTCACCACGTCGTTGGCACCCAGGATGATGGCGACGTCGACTTGGCCGAATTCGCCGTTGATGTCTTCCATCTCGAACACTTGATCGTAGGGAACTTCGGCTTCTGCCAGCAGCACGTTCATGTGCCCCGGCATGCGGCCGGCCACCGGGTGGATGGCGTACTTGACGCTGATGCCCTTGGCCGTGAGCTTGGCCGCCAGTTCCTTTACGGCGTGTTGCGCTCGGGCAACCGCCAGCCCGTACCCTGGCACGATGACCACCGTCTCCGCATTGCCCAGCACGAAGGCGGCGTCGTCGGCGCTGCCGCTCTTCACCGCGCGTTGCGCACCGCCGCCGGCCGCTGCGGCCGTGGTGGTTTCACCCCCAAAGCCACCGCCGATGACGTTGAAGAAGCTGCGGTTCATGGCCTTGCACATGATGTAGCTCAGGATCGCGCCCGAGCTGCCCACCAGGCTGCCGGCGATGATCAGCATGCTGTTGTTCAGGCTGAAGCCGATGCCCGCCGCCGCCCAGCCCGAATAGCTATTCAGCATGCTCACCACCACCGGCATGTCGGCGCCGCCGATGGGGATGATCAGCAGCACACCCA
>JANMKK010000202.1:0-6963 GCA_031372005.1 Rubrivivax sp. | reverse complement strand
CGCCTGGCGCCGCAGAAGGATTGGGACGACAACCAGCCGACCGAGCTGGCGGCTGTGCTGCAGACGCTGGAAGCGATCCAGAAAGACTTCAACGGCGCGCAGTCGCGCGGCACAAAGGTTTCGCTGGCCGACCTGATCGTGCTGGGCGGTTGCGCCGCCGTCGAGGCTGCCGCAAAGAAGGCCGGCCAAGACGTGAAGGTTCCGTTCTCGCCAGGGCGCACCGACGCATCGCAAGCCCAGACCGATGTGCATTCCTTCGCCGTGCTGGAGCCAGCCGCCGACGGCTTCCGCAATTACCTGCGCCAGGGCCTGGACGGATCAGCGGGGTCGGCGGCCGAGTTGTTGCTGGACAAGGCGCAATTGATGAAGCTGAGCGCGCCGGAAATGACGGTGCTGGTCGGTGGCCTGCGCGCCCTGAATGCCAACGCCGGCAAGGCCAGCCACGGCGTCTTCACGAAGCGGCCCGAAACGCTGACGAACGACTTCTTCGTCAACCTGCTCGACATGAACACGAAATGGCAGAAGTCCCCCACCGCCGATGGCGTGCTGGTGGGGCGCGACGTTGCCACCGACACGATCAAGTGGACGGCCACTGTCGTTGATCTGGTCTTCGGTTCGAACTCGCAGCTGCGCGCCATTGCCGAGGTCTATGCCAGCAGCGACGCACAGCAGGTGTTTGTGCGTGACTTCGTGGCCGCGTGGGGCAAGGTGATGAACCTGGACCGCTACGACCTGGCCTGTTCCCGCGCGCTCTGGTCAGCGCCACCCGGGCCCCGGCTTCGCCAGAGTCGGGGCCCGCTTTTTTTCAAGGTGAACCCATGGTCAAAAAGAAAGAAGCTACCAGCGTGCCGGCCATCAACATCGGCATCAGCGACAAAGACCGCGCCGCCATCGCCGGGGCCTTGAGCAAGCTGCTGGCCGACACCTACACGCTGTACCTCACGACCCACAATTTCCACTGGAACGTGACAGGGCCGATGTTCAACACCCTGCACCTGATGTTCATGGGCCAGTACACCGAACTGTGGAATGCAGTGGACCCGGTGGCCGAACGCATCCGCTCACTCGGCCATGCCGCGCCGGGCAGCTATGCGCAATTCGGCAAGCTCAGTTCCATCCCCGACGCACCGGCCACACCGCCCAAGGCGCTGGAGATGGTGCGCATCCTGGTTGAAGGCCACGAAGCGGTGGCGCGCACGGCCCGCAGCATCTTCCCGCTGGCCGACAAGGCCGGCGACGAACCCACTGCCGACCTGCTGACGCAGCGCTTGACGGTGCACGAACAAACGGCCTGGATGCTGCGCTCGCTGCTGGAAACGTGATCGGCTGAAGTGCCGAACGGCCCACACCCACTCAAAGCGGCAAGTCGTAGCGGATGAAGCCCTTGTGGACGGCGACGCGGTCATACAGCGCACGCGCTGCCGTGTTGCCATGGTGCGTGAGCCAGTACAACCGTCCTGCACCGCGCTGCCGGCTGGCTGCGGCCACCGCGTCGATCAGTGCTGCGCCCGCGCCGCTGCCGCGTGCAGCGTCGGCCACGAACAGGTCCTGCAGGTAGCAGACCTCATCAGCCCAGGTGCTGGCGTGGAAGAGGGCGTGCACGATGCCGACCATCGTGCCGCCCCGCCACGCGGCCAGGCCAAGGAAACGCGGGTCGTGCAGCAAGCGCCGCCAGGCGGCGGCGTATTCGGCTTCGCTGGTGGCGGTGTCGTAGAAAAGTTTGTAGCCGCGGGCCAGCGGTTCCCAGGCCGCACGGTCGGCGACTTGCAAGGCCTTGATCTCGATGTTCATGGCGCTTTGCGCAAGGCCAGCATGTCGGCGGCCAATGCGGTGTTGCCACGGTCGATCAGGCCGTCCTCCGCGCCAACCCGGTCGGCGGTGCCGCGGTTCTGCCCCAGCTTGAACTTGCCGACCAGTTCAACAATGGGTACTTCGATCATCACGATGGCGGCAATCATTGTTTCGATGTAATCGGCCGGCGCGTCGGCCATCGCCCACGGTGCACGTTGACCGGCTTCGTGGTGCGTGGTGAGCGCATGCACCACTGCGCGCACGGCGTCCGGCGTGTCGTGCACCTGCAGCGGCCCGCGCGCCTGCACGGTGCTGTAGTTCCAGGTTGGCACGACCTTGCCGTGTTCCTTCTTGCTGGCGTACCAGCCGGGGCTGATGTAGCCCTGCGCACCCTGAAAAACAATCAGTGCCTGCGATGCGCCCACCGTGTTGGCGACTGCGTCGCGCCACACCGGGTTGGCGCGCGCCACATGGCCGATGAGCGTGCCCTGGGCGCCGCGTGCCGGCTGCAGCAGAAACGGAATCGGGTTGGCCACCACGCCGCGGCTGTCGTGCGTGATGAGCAGGCCGAGCGGGTGCGCAGCGATGAAGCCGTGCAGCCGCTCGGGCCGGGTTTCTTCGAAGTGTTTGGGCAGGTACATGCGGTGAGTTCTCAGGCGGTGGATTCCCGGGCGATCGGGGGTAATTCAACGCGCACTTCCGTGCGCACGGAATTGGCGATGTAGCACTCTTCGTGCGCCAGGTGGTGGAGCCGCGCGACCTCTGCCACGTCGGGCAGCTTGTCGCCCGCAAAGGCGATGCGCGGGCGCAAGGTCACCAGGCTCATCCAAGGCTTGCCCAGCGCGTTGGCCGTCATGACGCCGACGGCGTCGTCGCAGTAGTCGTCCACGACCCAGCCGGCGCGGGCGGCAATGTCCAGAAACCACAGCATGTGGCAGCTGGACAGCGACGCCACAAAAGCCTCTTCGGGGTCCACCGCCGCGACCACTGAAAAGGGCGCGCGCACCGACAGCGGCGAAGACGACCCTGGCACGGTGATGCCGCCGTCAAAGTGCCAGTCGTGGCCCCGGCTGTAGCGCTTGTCGGTGAAGGCGGCGCCCTGGCGCTGCCAGTGAACTTGAGCGGTGTATTCGTGCATGGCAAGCAGCCTGGGAGATCCGGAACCCACAGCATAAGCACATCGCACCACGATAATTGCCAATTGCCCTTCACCGGGCCTCCAGGCTGTGCCATGTCACTCGACCCCCAACCCCAACCCCTTACCCGCCGCGATACCGAAGTGCGGCGCCGCCGCACCTTCGCCATCATCAGCCACCCTGACGCGGGCAAGACCACGCTGACCGAAAAGCTGCTGCTGTTCAGCGGGGCGATCCAGATCGCGGGCAGCGTGAAGGCGCGCAAGGCGACGCGCCACGCGACATCGGACTGGATGGAGATTGAAAAGCAGCGCGGCATTTCGGTGGCGTCCAGCGTGATGCAGATGGAGTACCGCGACTGCGTCATCAATCTGCTGGACACCCCCGGCCACCAGGACTTCAGCGAAGACACCTACCGCGTGCTGACGGCGGTGGACGCGGCGCTGATGGTGATTGACGCCGCGAATGGCGTGGAGCCGCAGACGCGGCGCTTGCTGCAGGTTTGCCGTGCGCGCAACACGCCGATCCTGACCTTCGTCAACAAGATGGACCGCGAGGTGAAAGACCCGCTGGTGCTGATGGACGAGATCGAACGTGAACTGGGCATGGAAGTGGTGCCCTTCACCTGGCCGGTGGGCATGGGCAAGGCCTTCCACGGCGTGATGGACCTGCGTGAAAAACAGATGCGCGTGTTCAGCCCCGGCGAAGACAGGGTTTCCGGAAAGTCGGGTGCAGAGGACGAGATTCTGTCCGGCCTGCACAACCCCGCCTACGCCGAGCGCTTCGGCATGCAGTACGAACAGGCCGAAGGCGAGATCGAACTGCTGACCGACGCCGCGCCACCCTTCGACATGGCGGCCTTCCGCGCCGGCAAACAGACGCCGATGTTCTTCGGCTCGGCGGTCAACAACTTCGGCGTGCGCGAGGTGCTGGACGCGCTGGTGGACCTGGCGCCAGCACCCGGTGAACGTGCCGCCATCCAGCGCATCGTGCAGCCCGATGAGCCGAAGTTCACCGGCGTCGTCTTCAAGATCCAGGCCAACATGGACCCGGCGCACCGTGACCGCATCGCCTTCCTGCGTGTGGCCAGCGGCCACTTTGAACGCGGCATGCGGCTCAAGGTGAGCCGGTCGGGCAAGGAGATGCGGCCGAACACGGTGGTGAGCTTCTTGAGCCAGCGCCGCGAACTTTTGGACGAAGCTTTTGCCGGTGACATCATCGGCATTCCTAACCACGGTGTTCTGCAGCTTGGCGACACCCTCACCGAAGGCGAGAACCTGCAGTTCACCGGCCTGCCCTTCTTCGCGCCCGAGATGTTCCGCAGCGTCGAAGTCGCCGACCCGCTGCGCACCAAGCAGCTGCGCGCGGGGCTGACGCAGCTGGGCGAAGAAGGCGCGATCCAGGTCTTCCGCCCGGTCTCTGGCAGCGTGCTGCTGCTGGGCGCCGTGGGCCAGTTGCAGTTTGAAGTGGTGGCGCACCGGCTGGAACACGAATACGGCTGCAAGGCGCGCATCCTGCCCGCGCGCTACAACGTGGCGCGCTGGGTCACCTGCGACCTGCCGGAGGGCGCGGCGGCCAGCGAAAAGGAACTGCAGCGCTTCATCGACGGCAACGCACACCGCGTGGCGCTGGACGCGGTCGATGCGCCCACCGTGCTGCTGGAATATGCAGGCGAGCTGCGTGCGATGCAGGAGAACTGGCCGAAGATCAAATTCCACGCGCTGCGGGAACACGCGGGGCTGGTGTTTCAGAAGCAGTTGGAGGGGTAGCGGGGTCTGTTTTACAATTTCAGCCTTCAAAGCTGAAATAGCAAATTGCCATGTTCACCCGCACTGCCACCCAACGCCTGCACCGACTGGCACGCGGCTTCCCGGTGGTGGTGCTGACCGGCCCCCGGCAGTCCGGCAAGACCACGCTGGCACGCAGGGCCATGCCGGGCCACACCTACGTGTCACTGGAAGACCCCGACGTGCGACAGCGCGTGGCAGCCGATGCGCGCGGATTTCTGGCCACGCACGCCCAGGGGCCGGGCGTGGTGCTGGACGAAGCACAGCGTGTGCCCGAACTGCTTTCGTACCTGCAGACCGCTGTCGATGAAGACCGTCGCCCCGGCCGCTACATCGTCACCGGTTCGCAGAACCTGCTGCTGTCGGCCGCCATCAGCCAGAGCTTGGCCGGCCGCGCGGGCTTTCTGGAACTGCTGCCTTTGTCGTACACCGAAGGTGCGGGCGTGTTCGACGCACTGCCGCTTGACGACCTGCTCGTGCGCGGCGCCTACCCGGCCATCCACAGCACCGACGTGGAGCCCGCCGATTGGCACGCCAGCTACGTCGCCAGCTACCTGGAACGCGATGTGCGGCAGTTGAGCCGCATCGGTGACCTGCTGCAGTTTCAGCGCTTCATGCGCATGATGGCCTCGCGCTGCGGGCAGTTGCTAAACCTGAACGCGGTGGCCAACGATCTTGGCGTGGCACAGACCACCGCGCGCGACTGGCTCGGCATTCTGGAAGCCACCTACGTCGCCTTCCGCCTGGCGCCGTACCACACCAACTTCGGCAAGCGCCTGGTGAAGACGCCCAAGCTGTACTTCCACGACACCGGCCTGGCGGCCTGGCTGCTTGGCATCACCGACGCGCGCACGATGAACGCGCACCCGATGCGCGGCGCGCTGTTTGAAAACCTCTGCATCGCAGACTTCATCAAGCACCTGCGCCACACCGGCGCTGCGGCCACACCGTACTTTTGGCGCGACAACATCGGCAACGAAGTGGACCTGCTGATTGAAAGCGCGGGCACGCTGCAACCCGTGGAATTCAAGTCTGGCGCCACCTTCCAGCCTGACTGGCTGCGCAGCTTGCAGACCTGGCAGCGCCACGCGGCGCAGGCGCGGCAAGGCGAAGCGCTGCTGGTCTGCGGTGCGCCTGGCAACCAGCGCCTCCAGGGCGTGGGGGTGGCGCATTGGCGCGACGCGCTGCGCGTGTTGTCCCACCTGCCGAACTGAAGCGCGCGGCCGCTTCATCGTCAAATTCAAGCGGTGACTGCGGATAATCCACAGCATGCAGGCCAGCACATCCCCCAGACCGCAGCCCAGCCGCTTGTCGCTGGCGCTGGATCTCATCCGCTGGAACCGCCCCGCCGGCTGGCTGCTGCTGCTGTGGCCCACGCTCAGCGCGCTGTGGGTCGCGGCGGATGGCTTCCCCGGCTGGCACCTGCTGATCGTTTTCGTGGCCGGCACCGTGCTGATGCGCAGCGCCGGCTGCTGCATCAACGACGTGGCTGACAAGGACTTCGACCAGCATGTGAAACGCACCGCGCAGCGGCCGGTGACACGCGGTGCGGTGTCGGTGCGCCAGGCGTTGATGCTCGGCGCGGTGCTGGCGTTGATCGCCTTCGGCCTTGTGCTGACAACCAGCGCGCCGGCCATCCTGCTGAGCTTTGCCGCGCTGGCCGTGACCCTGCTCTACCCCTACGCCAAACGCGTGCTCGGCATGCCGCAGGCGGTGCTGGGCGTGGCTTTCAGCTTCGGCATCCCGATGGCTTTTGCGGCGGCGCAGGGTGGCACCGAATGGAGCCTGGGCGCCGTCCAGGCCGCCGTGCCGCTGCAGGCCTGGCTGCTGCTGCTGTCCAATCTGTTCTGGGTACTGGCCTACGACACCGAATACGCCATGGTCGACCGCGACGATGATCTGCGCATCGGCATGAAGACATCGGCCATCACGCTCGGCCGCTTTGACGTGGCTGGCGTGATGCTGTTCTACACCGTGCACCTGGTGGGGTGGGCGCTGCTGGGGCGCGCGCTCGGGCTGGGCGGCGTCTTTCTCCTTGGCGTGGCGGCGGCTGCGGTGCAGGCGCTGTGGCACTTCACGCTCATCCGCGGCCGGCAGCGCGAAGGCTGCTTCAAGGCCTTCAGGCTGAATCATTGGCTGGGCTTCACCGTGTTTGCAGGCGTGGCGGCAGACCTGGCACTGCGTTAAGGTCGCGGTTTTTCGTTGGAGCCTTTCATGAAAATCATCCGCGTCCTCACCTTGGCAAGTGC
>JANMKK010000186.1:0-38458 GCA_031372005.1 Rubrivivax sp. | reverse complement strand
GCCAAGGTGGCCAGGCGCCAGTTGGCGTCGCCGGCCAGGGCCGGGGGGTCGCCGGTGGAATGCATCGTGACGATCAGTGTGCGGCCCGCGTCGATCTGGTCGTGCATAAAGGCAGCGAGCTTGTGCAGATTGAAAAAACCGTAGTTGAACTGCAGCACCAGCACGTCCAGCGCTTCGGCGTCGATGCACGCGGCCAACGCCGCGAAGTCGTTGTCTGTCTTGTCGGACAACCAGCAGCGGTGGCAGAAGTCCTCGTCGCTGCGCAGGCGGCCGTCCTGCCGCGGCGCCAGCACGGTGATGCCGGTATCTGCGGCTTCGATCAGGTGGCGCGAATAGGTGGCGATGCCGCACTTCGTGTTCCAGGTCGTGACCCAACCGATGCGGGGCGGCAGGCGCTGGCTGGCTACGTCCGCCTGCCACTGGCGAACGGCGCCCACCGCCCGCGCGGCCACGTCCGACCAGCGGTAGTTCGCCATCAGCAGCGTGCGGCCGTGTTCGGCCATCGCCAGCCGGCGGCTGGCAGCGCTGGACCGGGCGCGGCGCATGGCGTCGGCCAGAGAAGCCCTGTCGGGCTCGGCCCAGACCGAGCCCTGCAGGCCAAAGTGCGTCTGCGTGGCCGTGAAGCGGTAGTCCACCAACCAGGCGTTGTGGTCGGTGCAGAAGTCGCTCTGGCCGCCCCAGGCGGTGGTGATCACCGCCAGCCCGCTGAGCATCGCTTCAGCCAGCGGCAGCCCGAAACCTTCTGCGCGGCTGGGCGCCACCAGCGCGTGGCAGTGCTGATACAGCGCTTTGAGGTCAGCGTCGCTGAGGTCGGCTTCGATCACGTGCACATCCGGGTACTGCGGGTTCGCGGCGCGGCAGGCGGCGATGCGTTCGTGGATGTCGTTGTGCGGGTTGGGGAAGGTCTTGATGACGAGCGAAACGTCGTCGGCCAAGGAGCAGACATCGCCGTAGGCCTGCAGCATCACGTCCGCCCCCTTGCGCGGGAAGCAGGAAGAGACGTGCAGGAACCGGAAGCCCTTGCCGGGAAAACGCAAGCCCGGGGTGGCGTCGATGCGGTCCCAGTGGTCCACGCCGTTGCCGATGACGGCCATCGGCACGCGCACGCCGTTGTCCTGCAGCACCTTCATCACGTGGCTGGACGTGCAGGTGATGCCCTGCAGGTGGCGGTTGAAGTGTTCCACCCACTCGGCGGGGAAACCGCTTTCCTCCCACGCGTAGTGGTGCAGCAGATTCAGGCTGCCGGCCATGTCGGCCACGCGGGGTGGATAGAGGTTGCGGCTGACCACATCGACGTTCGCGTGGCCTTGGGCGGCGGCGCGGCGGTGCATGCCCGCAAGGTCCGGATGCAGGGCCAGAAATGCGGGGCTGGCGTCGAAGTCGCCGGGGCCCTCGGTGGAGTGCAGCACCACATGGTGTCCCAATGCGGCCAGCGCGCGTGCCGCTTCGCGGTTGACCAGCGCCAGGCTGTAGGTGCTGTCGAAAGGGCCTTCCACGCGCCAGTTCAAGGCGCCGCCATGGCTGGCCTGCGCCCGGGCCCGGATAACTTCGGTTTCATTGCGGGCCAGGCAGTCGGCCACGGCGAGCATGTCTTGTGGCGACGGCAGCGCCAGCTTGGTGTCCGCCACCAGCGCGGCCATGAGCTGGTGCAGGCGTGCGGCCGCGTCTGCGGGGGTTGCCAGCGGCGTGGCGCGGCGTCGCAGCAAGGCCTGCTCGAAGGCCTTCAAGGCGCGTTGCGCGCAATCGTCCCAGCTGAAGGTGCGCGCGTGCGCAAGTGCATGCGCCTTGAGCGATGCGTAGAACGTGGCGTCGGTCAACACGCGGCTGATCAGTGCCGTGATGGCCGGACCCGAAGCCGGGTCGAAGGTGGCGTCGCTGCGGCCGATGACTTCGGGCACGCTCGTGGTGTTGGAGCCGATCGTCGGCACGCCAAAGTGCATCGCCTCCAGAGCCGGCAGACCGAAGCCTTCGTGCAAGGACGGGAAGACGAACAGGTGGCAGCCTGCATAGAGCGCCACCAGGTCGTCGTCCGTGACGTGACCGGTGAGCACCAGGTCGTCCGCCTGGAGGCCCTCTGAATGGGCCACGGCTTCCAGTTCGGCACGGGCTTCGGTGGAAAACTTGCCGACCAACACCAGTTGGTAGGTCTGCCGCAGGCCGCCCGGCAACGCGGCATAGGCCTTGATCAGCCCTTGAAAATTCTTGCGCGCCTCGATGTTGCCCGAGTGCATCAGGTAAGGGCGCTGGATGCCAAACTTGCGCTGGCAAGCCGCCAGCACGGTGGGCGCGACGGTGCGGCCCTCAAACAGCTCGTCAGCGGCGGTGGAGATGTTGGCCACGCGGATGGCATCGATGCCCAGCGCGCTGATCGCTTCCTGGGCGGCCGATGCCGAGATCGCCAGCAGCAGGTCGGCCCGCCGCACAGAGTCCATCTTGTTGAAGTACCACTGCTTCAGCGGCGCCCAGCCGATGTAGCGTTCAGGGTCCAGCAGCGGGATCAGGTCGTAGAGCATCGTGCCGACGACTGCGGAGCTTGGCAGCCAGCCCACCGAAGTCACGGTGTTGTCCATCGAACCGTCGACCATGCTGCTGACCAGCAGCGCGTCGGGTGCAAAGTCCGCAATCATCTGTTCGCGCAGCAGTTCGGCGGTGCGCTGGCGCCAGGTGTTTTCGGTGCGCAGTTCGTCCACCGGGCCCGGTGCGTTGAAGACGAGGATGCGGGTGGGGTCGATCAGCGAACGCAGTTCCCGCCGCAGCGGCTCCACGGTGTCGGCGAACAGGCCGCTGAGCAGCACATACACCTGGTGTTCGCCGGCATTGCGTGCCAGCGCCTTGACCAGCGACAACGAATAGCGGCCGATGCCGCGATGGCGGCTGCCGTTCTGGCAGCCCTGCAGGTCAACGAGCAGTCGCATGGATTTGAAGCCGGTTTCAGGCGCCGCGGCTGCCGGCACGGCGCGCCAGCATCCGCACCAGTCCGCGGTAGATATGCTCGACACGGGGCGGGGCCTGGCGCGGCATGTGCGCCTGGGCGTGGGCGGTGGGCGCACCCGGGCCAGCGGGCTCTGCGGCGCGCGGCGATGCGGCCTGGAGCTGAGCCAACTGGACCGCCAGCGCCGCCACGCCGTCGCGTTGCTCTGCCAGCGTCTGCTCCATCCGGTACAGGCGGTTGTCGATGGCGCGCAGGGCACGCTCCAGGGGTTCTGGCGAGGGACCGCGAAGAGGCCGCAGCAGCCGCCGCAACACGCGCTGGGTGATCGGGACCGGGTGGATGCGGTGGGCATCCACCAGCGCGTCCAGGCCGGGCACGGTGGCGTGGCGTTGAAGGCCTTCATCCGACAGTGCGAGTTGTGCGACCAGAGCGGCCTTGTCGGCGCCACTGCGCACGCTGTTGAGGTAGTTCTCTAGCCCGCCGGGGTCGGCCTCGCGTCCCAGGACGAGGCGGTAGGCCTGGCGCACGAAGTCTTCGTCCCCCAGCGCCAAGAGCGTTTGTACGGTTGTCGCGGAGGTCAAACGAGCGGCTTGAATCATGGGCAAGGGTGGGCAGGTCCTCAGCGTGAAAGCTGGATCGTGTTCAACACCGGGTACGCAATCGAGAACACCAGGTTCAGGAACTTCTGCAATTCCGCCGCCGGTGCATTGCTCACGTACAGCACGTCCCGGTTGTGGATCGGGAAGCTCTGCATGGTGAAAAAGCTGTTGGGGTCGCGCAGGTCGATGCGATAGACCACGGGCACCAAGCCGTCGGGCGTGGTGACCACCGGCTGCCGCGGCCACGCGAGAGCTTTTTCAGCTTCGAAGCGGAAGATGAAGACGCCCTGCGGGTTGGCGCGCGCGTCCTGCAGCCCGCCAGCGCGGGCCAGCGCCTGGGCCAGCGAGATGCCGTTGCCTTCGAAGTTGATTTCTTCGTTCTTGCCGGTGGCACCCAGGCTCGTGAAGCTCAGCGGCTGGAAGAGGGCGGTGACGACGTCGCCCGGGCGCAGCGGCACGTTTTGCTGCGGGTCGCGAATCACCACGTCCAGCGGCAGCATGTGGAAGCTGGCGCCGCGCGTGACCTGCAGCGTCATCCTGCTCACCGGCTGGCGCACGCCGCCTGCTGCGGCCAGGGCGTCCAGCAGCCGCTCGCCGCTGGCAGTGAGCGGCATGCGGATGCTGTTGGTCACCTCGCCCACCACCGTGACGTTGGACGATGCATTGCGCAGCACGCGCACCAGCACCTCCGGCTGGTTGGCCTTCCCTTTGAGCCGGCTGGTGATTTCGGTCTCGACGGCTTGCGGGGTCTGCCCCGCTGCGCGGATGCGGCCTGCAAAGGGCACGCTGATGAAACCGTCGCGGTCCACCATCTGCTCGGGCATCGTGACGGCGCGGGCGGAAGAGGGCTGGCGCGGATCCACAGCGGCGCCGCCAAAGAGCGTGGCCGGCGGGGCTTCCCAGATGTTGATTTCCAGCGTGTCACCGCTGCCGATGTCGTTGGCCGGCGCGCGCAGCAAGCCAAGGGTTTCGGAGAAGAGCTTGAAGCGGCCTGCAGCCTGCAACTGCCGGGCAACACGGTCGTCCACATCCACCACCTGCACTGCGGCCGATGCTGGCCGCGCCAGGGTTTCCTGAATCTCGGCTCGGGTCGGGCCGCTGGTGGGCATCTGGCTGCAGGCCGTCATCAGCAGCGCCAGCGCCGCACCACTCAAGGGCCTGGGCAGGCGGGCAAAAAGGGCATGTGGCATGGGTGGAAGTCGGGATCCTTGGGGAAAGCGATGCCTGTTCGTGGGGGTGCAGTGCGTTCGCTGGGCGGCGCGGGCATCCGCTGCGTCCGGCAGCAAGTTCTGCTGCGGGTGGCATGACCACATCGCAACAACGGAGAAACCTGAATTTACAGCACCGCAATGCGCACCGGCGGGCCGCGCCCCTCAGCGGGCGGCGCAGCAGGCCCATCGGGTGGTCTGGGCACCCTCATAGAATCAGGCAGTGCTGATCCTGCTGCTTGCGTTCTCCCTGTCTGCGGCCGTCACCTTGCTGCTGGTGCGATCTTCCAAGGTCCATGCCCACCGCTCAGGCGACCGCGACTTCAACAAACCGCAAGGTTTTCATGCGGTGGCGGTGCCACGCATTGGCGGTCTGGGCATCGTGCTGGGTGTGCTGGGGTCGGCAGGTGGCTTGTGGTGGACGCAAGGGTCCGCGGCGGGGGTCTTTGTGTTGACGCTGCTGGCCTGCGCGGCGCCCGCCTTCCTGGCTGGCTTCACGCAGGACTTCACCGAAGCACTCACACCGCGTGGTCGCCTGCTGGCGACGGCGTTTTCAGCGCTGCTGGCATTTGTGGTCATGGGCGCGGCGATCCGCACCACCAGCATTCCGGGTCTGGACTGGGTCGTCACCTTCAGCGCAGGCTCGCTGTTCGTCACCATGCTGGCGGTGGCCGGCATCGCCAATGCCGTCAACATCATCGACGGCTTCAATGGCCTGGCGTCGATGTGCACGGTGCTGATGCTGGCTGCCATTGCCTATGTGTCGTTTCAGGTCTTCGACCCCTTGATCGGCTCGCTGGCGTTGGCTGGCATTGGCGCCGTGCTGGGATTTTTCCTGTGGAATTTTCCGGCCGGGCTTATCTTCCTGGGCGACGGCGGGGCCTACTTCCTGGGCTTCTTCGTCTCGGAGCTTTCCATCCTCCTGCTGGTCCGCAATGTCGGCGAAGTCTCGCCGCTGTTTCCGCTGCTGGTGTGCATCTACCCGGTGTTTGAGACGCTTTTCTCCATCTACCGTCGGCGCTTTCTGCGCGCCGTCCCGCCGAGCATGCCTGACGGCATCCATCTGCATTCACTGATCTACCGCCGGGTTCTGCGCTGGGCCGTGGGCGACCGCAGTGCCAAGGCGCTGACACGGCGCAATTCGATGACCTCGCCCTTCCTCTGGCTGCTGTGCATGCTGTCGGTGGTGCCTGCGGTGCTGACCTACGACAACACGCTGGCGCTTTCGTTGGCGCTGGCGCTGTTTGCGCTGAGTTACATCGTTCTGTACTGGCGCATCGTGCGCTTCAAGTCGCCGCGCTGGCTGCGCATTCTGGTGACGCGGCCGCGCCACCCGCCGGCTCCCGATTCGGTGGCGCCGGGCAATTGACGCCGTCGCTTCAAGCGGCCCGGTTCACTGGAAACGGTGTTTTTGGCCCCATGGCCGATAATCGCACCACATGACTGACATTCAAGACTTGGCGCAAGACGCGCCCCTGGCCCCCGCGCCGCTGTTCAACACGCTGCCGCTGGACCCCAAACTGCTCCGCGCGGTCGTCGATTCCGGCTACACCGCGATGACGCCGATCCAGGCCAAGGCGATCCCGATCGTTCTGGCCGGCCGCGACGTGATGGGCGCGGCGCAGACCGGCACCGGCAAGACGGCCGCCTTCACCTTGCCGCTGTTGCAGAAGATGCTGCGCCACGAAAACGCCAGCATGTCGCCGGCCAGGCACCCGGTGCGGGCGCTGGTGCTGGCGCCCACGCGTGAACTGGCTGACCAGGTGGCGGAAAACGTCAAGAAATATGCCAAGCATTCTCAGCTGCGTTCACTGGTGGTCTTCGGCGGCATCGACATGAAGCCGCAGACGCTGGCACTGAAGGCTGGCGTCGAAGTGCTGATTGCCACCCCGGGCCGGTTGCTGGACCACATCGAAGCCAAGAATGCGGTGCTGAACCAGGTCGAATACGTGGTGCTGGACGAGGCCGACCGCATGCTTGACATCGGCTTCCTGCCCGACCTGCAGCGCATCCTGTCTTACCTGCCCAAGGCGCGGCAGACGCTGCTGTTTTCGGCCACTTTTTCGCCCGAGATCCGCAAGCTGGCTAACAGCTATCTTCAAGACCCGGTGTTGGTGGAAGTGGCTCGGCCCAACGCCACGGCGACCAATGTGGAGCAGCGCTTTTTCAGCGTCACCGACGACGACAAGCGCGCCGTCGTGCGGCAGCTGATCAAGTCACGCGCGTTGACGCAGGCGCTGGTATTCGTCAACAGCAAGCTCGGTGCGGCGCGGCTGGCGCGGTCTTTCGAGCGCGACGGCCTCAAGACCCAGGCCCTGCACGGCGACAAGAGCCAGGATGAGCGCCTCAAGGCGCTGGCCGCCTTCAAGGCGGGTGAGGTGGACTTGCTGGTGGCCACCGACGTGGCCGCACGCGGGCTGGACATCGCCGACCTGCCGGCGGTCTTCAATTTCGACGTGCCTTTCAACGCCGAAGACTATGTGCACCGTATTGGCCGTACCGGCCGCGCCGGCGCGTCGGGCCTGGCCGTGACGCTGGTGACGCGCGACGATTCGCGCTTGATCGGCGACATCGAAAAGCTGATCAAGAAGAAGATCGAGCTTGAGCCTATCGAGCTGGAAGACGACCGGCCCCTGCGCCGGCCGCGCCGGCGCGATGACGAGGCGCAGGGCAGTGAGGTTGCGCCTGCAGCGCACGCCGCGCAACCCGCCCAAGCCGTCCAAGCCGGTCAAGCAGCAAACTCGCCACGCGCCGAGTCGCCGGCCTTTGACAGGCCGCGCCGACCGCAACCCGGCGGTGACCCGTTCTTCGACAAGCCCTACGAAGCAACCGGCTCGGGTGGCGCGGCCTGGGAGGCCGCCAACAAGGCAGCCCTGCCGCCAGCGGGTGCCGCGCGTGGCCTGTCGTCCAACATCAAGGCCAAGCGCAAGGTGGCTTCTTTGCTGAGCGGCAGCCAGTAGAGGCTGGCTGCCGCTGACTTTCAGCCCGCTAACAAGGCGAAGACAGCCGGCATGCGGTCTGGCATGTCCAGCGGGTTCTGGCGCAAGGTCTGGCGCCAATTCAGGACCGTGTCGGTGCGGCAAAAACCGCCGTGCAGCGTCAGGCCACAGCTGACGCTCAAGCGCGTGGAAGGCGCCAGGGCGTCCACCAGCGCAGCCCACAGCGCGGCATTGCGGTAGGGCGTTTCAATCATCAATTGCGTCTGGTTCTGTCGGCGCGACAGCAACTCCAGTTCGCGGATGCGCGTGCCGCGCGCGGTGGCTTCTTGCGGCAGGTAGCCCACAAACGCAAAGCTCTGGCCATTCAGGCCGCTGGCGGCCAGCGCCAGCAGCAGCGAACTCGGCCCCGCCAGCGGCACAACCGCCACGCCTGCGGCGTGTGCGGCGGCCACCAGGTTGGCACCCGGGTCGGCCACGGCGGGCAGGCCCGCTTCCGAGATCAAGCCCAGGTCGTGTCCTTGCAGCGCTGGCGCCAGCAGTGCGTGCCATTCCTGTGCCGGCACGCTCTCGCGGCTGCCCTTGCGCGGCCGTGGCAACTCCACGATCGACACTTCCTGCAGCGGCCGCGCCAGCGCTTCAATGGCGCCCACGCGCTTGAGGAAGGCGCGGGTGCTGCGGGCGTCTTCGGCCGCCCAGTGCTGCAGCGTGGCGGCGCGGCGGATCACGGCTTGGGGCAGCACATCGCGCAGATCGACCTCGGCGGCGCCCAGGTCCAGGGTGTTGGGCACCAGGACAAGTGTGCCCGCGAGTTTCCCCACCCGCGTGCCGGTCATGGCTGCAGCGGTAGAAGTGGGTCCAGGCCCGCTGCGCGCAGCAATTGGCAGGTGCGGATCAGCGGCAGGCCGATGAGCGCTGTCGGGTCGTCGCTGTCGATGGTGTCGAGCAGTGCGATGCCCAGCGTTTCGCACTTGGCGCTGCCGGCGCAGTCGTAGGGCTCCTCAAGGCGCAGGTAGTGTTCGATCTCGGCGTCGCCAAGCATGCGGAAGGTCACCCCCACCGGTGCCAGCAAGACCTGCGCAAAACCGGTGCCGGCGCGCACCACGGCCACGGCCGTCTGAAAGGTGACGCGGCGGCCGCCCATCCGCCGCAGCTGCGCCACGGCGCGCTCGTGCGTGCCGGGTTTGCCGATGGGTTCGCCGTCAAGATCAGCCACCTGGTCAGAGCCGATGACGATGGCTTCTGGCCGCAGCGCCGCCACCGCCTGGGCCTTGGCCAGCGCCAGGCGCTGTGCCAGTGCGGCTGGGTTTTCGCCGGGCTGCGGTGTTTCGTCGACATCGGGTGCCTGCACTTCAAAAGGCAAGCGCAGACGTTGCAGCAGTTCGCGCCGGTAGCGCGATGTCGATGCCAGGATCAGCGGAGGCGGTGTCATGGCGCGGATTGTCGGTGCGGATCGTCGGTGCTGCGTGGCTACACTGCTGTGCATGTGGACCTTGTTTGGATCAAACGGCTCGGGCTCGGCGGCGGTGGAGATGGCATTGATGCGCTGCGCGGTGCCGTATACGGTGGTCCGCGCGTCGACCTGGGAGCCTGAGTCTGCGCAGCAGCAACTGCGCCACGTCAACCCGTTGCAGCAGATCCCCACGCTGCAGTTCGACGACGGCAGCGTCATGACCGAGAGCGCCGCCATCCTCATTGAACTGGGCTTGCGCCACCCGGCTTCCGGTCTGCTGCCGCTGGACGCCGCCGAGCGTGCGCAGGCACTGCGGGGCCTGGTGTTCATTGCCGCCAATTGCTACGCCGCCATCGGCGTCATCGACTACCCCGAGCGTTGGTGCCAAAGCAGCGACGAGACCACGCGTGAACAGTTGCGCCTGGGCGCCCGCGCCCGCCTGCATGCCTGCTGGAGCCTCTTTGCCGACCAGTTCGCCACCCCGCAACCTTTCCTGGGTGGCGCCGCGCCGGGGGCGCTGGACCTGCTGGCGGCCGTGGTGTCGCGCTGGTCGGGCACGCGGGCGCACTTGAAAGCGCAGCGGCCAACATTGCTGGCGCTGTTGCAGCGGGTCGAATCGCAGCCTGAGCTGGCGCCGGTGTTTGCTCGCCATTGGCCGGGTTGAACGGGCCATGAAAGAACGTGCCATCGACCCGCGCATGCTGAATGTCGCCCAGCTCTGCCACGACGCCGGCAGCCTGGCGGGGCAGTGGCCGCTGGCGGGCATGCATCGCCTGGTCGGCAGCCTGTTCGAGGCCGCTGAAGCTGCGTCGGTCATCGACTGGTCGGCCAGCGGCGCTTTGTTGCCCGCATCGGGTGGCGGGCCCGAAGTCTGGCTGCAGCTTCGGGCCCGCGTGGCCGTGTCGCTGCAGTGCCAGCGCTGTCTGCACGCGGTGTTGCAGCCGCTGGCGGTGGACCGCCGCCTGCGCTTCGTGCGCAGCGAGGCCGAGGCAGAACGCCTGGACGAAACCTCCGACGACGATGTCCTGGTGTTGCTGCCCAGGCTCGATCTGCATGAACTGGTCGAAGACGAGTTGATCCTTGCGCTGCCGCTGGTGCCACGCCACGAAGGCCCTTGCCCAGACCCGTTGCCGATGCCCGTTGACGACTTGGCCGACGAGGCGCCGGCCCCCAACCCCTTTGCGGCGCTGGCGGCGCTGCGCAACAGCCGGCGCGGTGACAAGGGCTGAGCAGTCGGTGGCACCCGCCTGTGGGCGCCAGCCCAGTGCTACACTGTCGGGCTTTGCGGAGGACGCTTCCTTCGCCTTCGCGCAGTCTGAATCAGCTGCAGCGGCTGCAGCGGCTGCAGCTTCAGGCCCGCCGCTTTGCACAGCCAACGCAGCCAACGCAGTCAGTGCCGACCCCAGGAGATTTCATGGCCGTCCAGCAAAACAAGAAGTCGCCTTCCAAGCGCGGCATGCACCGTTCGCACAATGCCGTCGCAGCGCCGGGCACCGCCGTGGAATCGACCACGGGTGAAGTGCATCTGCGCCACCACATCAGCCCGACTGGCTTTTATCGCGGCCGCAAGGTCCTGAAGACCAAGGCCGACGCCTGATTGGCGCCCCGTCGCCACGGCTTCAGGCCGGGTGACCGTGCAGCCCACCGTCACGCGCCGGCTCCGTGCTGAACGCACTAAATCCTGCCGTGGTTGCTGAGGCCCCGCCGACTGCTGCACCTGCGCATGTGGCACTTGCGCCCCCGGCGCCGCTGCAAACGGTGCGCATCGCTGTCGATTGCATGGGTGGCGACCATGGTCCCACCACCACGCTGCCCGCGTGCCGGGCCTTCCTGGACAAACACCCGAACGCTGAACTCGTGCTCGTGGGCAGTGCGGGCGACTTGCGCGCGGCGGCCGCCTGGCCGCGCTGCACCATCGTGGTGGCCACCGAAGTCGTGACGATGGAAGATTCCATCGAAGTCGCACTGCGCAAGAAGCGCGATTCGTCCATGCGGGTCGCCATCCAGCAGGTCAAGGACGGCGCGCATGCTTGCGTGTCCGCCGGCAACACTGGCGCGCTGATGGCCGTGGCGCGCTACCTGCTGAAGACGCTCGACGGCATCGACCGGCCGGCCATCGCCACCGTCATGCCCAACCGGCTCGACGGCTACACCACGGTGCTGGACCTGGGCGCCAACGTCGATTGCACGCCTGAACACCTGCTGCAATTTGCCGTGCTCGGCAGCGCACTGGTGGCCGCCGTGGACGGCAAGCCCGAGCCGGTGGTGGGCCTGCTCAACATTGGCGAAGAAGCCATCAAGGGCAGCGAGACCATCAAGCGCGCCGGTGAACTCTTGCGTGCCGCCGGTGAGGCCGGGCAGATCAACTTCCACGGCAATGTCGAAGGCAACGACATCTTCAAGGGCACGGTGGACGTGGTGGTGTGCGACGGTTTCGTCGGCAACGTGCTGCTCAAGACCAGCGAAGGCCTGGCGTCGATGATGTCGGACTTCATCAAGCAGGAATTTGCGCGCGGGCCGTTCAGCAAGCTGGCCGCTGTCGTGGCGCTGCCGGTGCTGCAGCGCTTCAAGCACCGGGTGGACCCGCGACGCTACAACGGCGCGGCGCTGCTGGGCCTGCGCGGTCTGGTCTTCAAGAGCCACGGTTCGGCCGACGCCTACGCCTTCGAACAAGCGCTGGCGCGGGCTTATGATGCGGCCCGCAACCGCCTCCTAGACCGCGTGCATGACCGTCTCGGCCCCACGCTTCCGACGCTGCCGGCGGGCGATGCCGCGTCAGCACAATTGGCATGACAACGGCGGCATGACAACGGCGGCATGAATCCAGCGGCATGAATCCATCGCCCCAGACTTCACAGGCACGCCACACCACGACGCAGGCGCCCCGTTTTGCCCGCATCACCGGCACCGGCAGCCACCTGCCCCCGCGCCGGCTGAGCAATGCGGACATGACGGCGATGTTGGCTGAACGCGGGCTTGAAACCAGCGACGCATGGATCGTTGAGCGCACGGGCATCCGTGCCCGACACTTTGCAGCCGACGGCGTCAACAGCAGCGACCTGGCACTGCACGCCTGTCTGGCCGCCCTGCAGTCAGCCGGCCGCGTGGCGGAAGACGTGGACCTGATCATCGTCGCCACGTCCACACCGGACATGGTGTTTCCGTCCACGGCCTGCATCCTGCAGCACAAACTGGGTGTGTTTGGTTGCCCGGCCTTCGACGTGCAGGCGGTGTGCTCGGGTTTCGTCTATGCGCTGACGGTGGCCGACGCGATGATCAAGACCGGCAGTGCCACCTGCGCGCTGGTGGTGGGCGCGGAAGTGTTTTCGCGCATCCTTGACTTCAACGACCGCACCACCTGCGTGCTGTTTGGCGACGGCGCCGGCGCCGTGGTGTTGGAAGCCAGCGCCGAGCCCGGCATCCTGGCAACTGAATTGCATGCCGACGGCCGCCATGTCGGCATCCTGTGCGTGCCGGGCACGGTGGCCGGTGGCCAGGTGCTGGGTGACCCGTTGCTGAAGATGGACGGCCCGGCGGTGTTCAAGCTTGCCGTGGGTGTGCTCGACAGCGCCGCCCGCGCGGTGCTGGAAAAGGCCGGCCGCCGCGCCGAAGACCTGGACTGGCTGATTCCGCACCAGGCCAACATCCGCATCATGCAAGGCACGGCCAAGAAGCTGAAACTGCCGCTGGACAAGCTCATCGCCACGGTGGACGAACACGGCAACACCTCGGCCGCTTCGGTGCCGCTGGCGCTGGACGTGGCGGTGCGCAGCGGCCGTGTCCAGCGCGGCCACACCGTGATGCTTGAAGGTGTGGGCGGGGGCTTCACGTGGGGCGCTGTACTGCTCGACTTCTGATGCCGATCCCTGACGCCGATCCCTGACCCTCGTTGCTGACCCCACCAACTCTTCGTTCGATGCACCCATTCGCCTTTGTTTTCCCCGGTCAAGGCTCGCAGTCCGTCGGCATGCTCGACGCGTGGGGTGACCATCCTGCCGTGAGCCTGACGCTTGAAGAAGCTTCCACCGCGCTTGGTGAAGACGTGGCCGCGCTGATCCACGCCGGCCCGAAGGACGCGCTGGAACTCACCACCAACACGCAGCCGGTGATGTTGACGGCGGCCATTTGCTGTTACCGAGCCTGGCTCGCCGAAGGCGGCGCCGAGCCTGCTGCAGTGGCTGGTCATTCGCTGGGCGAGTACAGCGCACTCGTGGCCGCGGGTGCGCTGACGCTGGCGGACGCGCTGCCGCTGGTGCGCTTTCGTGCGCAGGCCATGCAGCAGGCGGTGCCGGTGGGCGCTGGCGCCATGGCCGCAATCCTGGGCCTGGATGCAGCCACCGTGCGCGATGGCTGCGCGGCCGTGGCAGCCGAGTCTGGTGAAGTTGTTGCACCTGCCAACTTCAACGACCCCAAACAAACCGTCATCGCCGGCAGCAAGGCCGGCGTGGACCTGGCGTGCAACAAGCTGAAGGCGATGGGTGCCAAACGCGCCTTGCTGCTGGCCGTGTCGGCGCCGTTCCACTCGATGCTGATGAGGCCCGCTGCCGAAGCGCTGCGCGAGCGGCTGGCCAGCGTGACGATCGCCGCACCGCGCATCGCCTTGGTGAACAACATCGACGTGGCTGTTCAGACCGCACCCGACGCCATTCGCGATGCGCTCTACCGCCAGGCCTTCGGCCCTGTGCGCTGGGTGGAAGTGACGCAGGCGCTGCGTGCGCGCGGTCTGCTGCACATCCTGGAATGCGGGCCCGGCAAGGTGCTTTCTGGGTTGGTCAAGCGCGTTGATGCCGACATCCAGTCGCTGACGGTGCTGGACCCGGCGAGCCTGCTAGCCGCCAAGGAACTGCTGCAATGAGCGAGGTGCAAACCACGACGCAGGCCGCACCGCAGGCCGCACCGCAAACGGCGCTGGTCACCGGCGCATCGCGGGGCATCGGCCGCGCCATCGCTCTGGCATTGGCAGCAGCCGGCTTCCGCGTCATCGGCACCGCCACCACCGACAGCGGTGCCGCCGCCATCACCGAAGCGCTGGCTGCGCAAGGTGGCAAGGGCATCGTGCTCAACGTCACCGACGGCCCGGCGCTGGACAAGGCGATCGACACCATTGCCAAGGAATTTGGCGGCCTGCACGTGCTGGTCAACAACGCCGGCATCACGCGCGACACGTTGTCCATGCGCATGAAGGACGATGACTGGGACGCCGTCATCGACACAAATTTGAAGGCCGTCTTCCGTGCCTGCCGCGCTGCCACCAGACCCATGATGCGTCAGCGTTATGGCCGCATCATCAACATCACGTCGGTCGTGGGTGTCAGCGGCAATGCGGGCCAAGCCAACTACGCCGCGGCCAAAGCCGGCGTCGCAGGCCTGACGCGGTCACTGGCGCGTGAACTGGGTGCGCGCAACATCACCGTCAACTGCGTGGCACCTGGCTTCATCGCCACCGACATGACCGAAGGTTTGCCAGAAGCTGCCAAGGCCTCGCTGCTGGCCAGCATCCCGCTGGGGCGGCTGGGCCAGGCCGACGAGGTGGCGCATGCGGTAGCCTTTCTGGCGTCGGCGCAAGCCGGCTACATCACCGGCACCGAATTGCATGTGAACGGTGGCATGGTCATGAATTGAGTCCTTTGCTGGACCCACAATCCCGGTGCTAGCCCGGCCGGTATCATCCCGGGCTGTTTTTTCCGATCCCACTCCAGGAGGAGTCATGAGCGATATTGAAGCGCGTGTCAAGAAAATCATTGCCGAGCAACTCGGCGTGCCCGAGTCTGATGTCACCAACGAAAAAGCCTTCGTGGCCGACCTCGGAGCCGACTCGCTGGACACGGTGGAACTGGTGATGGCACTCGAAGACGAGTTCAGCATCGAGATCCCCGACGAAGAGGCCGAGAAGATCACCACTGTGCAGCTGGCGATCGACTACGCCGTCAACCACCAGAAGGGTTGAGGTTGGACATGAGGGTCCGAAAGGAACCGATTGCCTGCCGAGGGCAAGAGCAGCAAGGGCGCGATTTCACGCGCGAGGGCTGAGCCATGCCCAGCCGCCGCCGCGTCGTCGTCACGGGCCTCGGGCTCATCAGCCCTGTGGGCAACACGGTGGCCGAAGGCTGGGCCAATCTGCTGGCAGGGCGATCGGGCATCGACCTCATCACGAAGTTTGATGCCAGCGCCTTTGCCTGCAGGTTTGCGGGCGAGGTCAAGGGCTTCCAGGTCGAGGACTACATGCCCGCCAAGGAAGCCCGCCACATGGACACCTTCATCCATTACGGCATGGCGGCGTCGATCCAGGCCGTGCAGGATGCAGGCATTCCGCATGGCGACGCACTGACCGAAGAAAGCGCCGAGCGAACAGGCGTGATGGTGGGTTCGGGCATCGGCGGCCTGCCGCTGATCGAGCAGACCGAGGACGACTACAAGGCACGTGGGCCACGGCGGATTTCGCCGTTCTTCGTGCCGGCTTCGATCATCAACATGATCTCGGGTCACGTCTCCATCAAGTACGGCTTCACGGGCCCCAACCTGGCCATCGTGACGGCCTGCACCACGGGCCTGCACTGCATCGGCGAAGCCGGTCGAATGATCGAATACGGCGATGTCGATGTGATGGTGGCCGGTGGTGCCGAAAGCAGTGTCTCGCCGCTGGGGGTGGGTGGCTTCGCGGCAGCGCGCGCGCTGTCTACCCGCAATGAAGACCCGAAGACTGCGTCCCGCCCCTGGGATAAGGACCGCGATGGTTTTGTGCTGGGCGAAGGTGCCGGAGCGCTGGTGCTGGAAGAGTACGAACACGCGAAGAAACGCGGCGCCCGGATCTACGCCGAACTCGCCGGTTTCGGCATGGGTGCCGACGCCTTCCACATGACCGCCCCCAACGTCGATGGCCCCAAGCGCAGCATGCTCGCGGCCCTGCGCAACGCGCGCATCAACGCGGCTGAAGTGCAGTACCTCAACGCCCATGGCACCAGCACGCCGCTGGGTGACCTGAACGAATCCAACGCCATCAAGCTGGCGTACGGCGACCATGCCAAACGCCTGGTGGTCAACAGCACCAAGTCGATGACGGGCCACCTGCTGGGCGGCGCGGGGGGCATCGAATCTGTCTTTACGGTGCTGGCCACCTACCACCAGGTGTCGCCGCCCACCATCAACATCTTCAACCAGGATCCGGCGTGCGACCTGGACTACTGCGCCAATGAAGCCCGGCAGATGAAGATCGACGTGGCGGTGAAGAACAACTTCGGCTTTGGCGGCACCAACGGCACGCTGGTTTTCCGGCGCGCCTGATTCGCAGTGCGCGCGGCCCCGGCCGTCAGCGTCACGTGCAGCCTGGGCGGCGCCTGGCGCTGCATGGTGACGCTGCTGCCGGCTTTGGCCACCGCCGCACTGCTGGCCTGGGGGGCGGGCCACCTGAAATTGTCCACCGGGCCGGCGTGGCTGGTGGTGGCCTTGATGGCAATTTTGGTGGCACTGCTGGCCTGGCGCAGGGCCCGGCCTCAGGCGCTGCTGCTGGCTTGGGACGGCCAGCGCTGGACGGCGGACGGTTGCGCTGGCGATCTGGACTTGATGATCGACTTGGGGCCCTGGATGCTGCTGCGGCTGCGCCCTGAAGACACCGCACGGCGCGCCGTCTGGATTCCCGTCTCGGCGGCCGATGCCGGCACGGCGCGCCATGCCTTGCGCGCCGCGCTTTACAGCCGCGCCGCCAAGCTGGCTAGCGATGCGCTGTCTGCAGAACGCGGTCGCGCGCCAAAGGCCGACTGATGCAGCAGCCGGACGCCGATGCGCAACTGGTCGAGCGGGTCAAGCTGGGCGACGTGCGGGCCTTCGAGATGCTGGTGGTCAAGTACCAGCGGCGCATCGAACGCCTGATCGGCCGCATGGTGCGCGACGTGGACAGCGTCGAGGACATTGCCCAGGAAACCTTCATCCGCGCCTACCGCGCGCTGCCGCAGTTTCGCGGCGACAGCGCCTTCTACACCTGGCTCTACCGCATTGCGGTGAATACGGCCAAGAAGGCGCTGATGGACATGAAGCGCAACCCGCTGGTGCCCGAATCGGCCCTGCACAGCGACCAGGATGGCGACGAACCATCGCGCGCTGAAAGTGAACTGAGCGACGGTGAAACGCCCGAAGGCATCCTGGCCAGCAAAGAAATCGCCGCCGCAGTGAACTCTGCCGTGGAAGCGTTGTCTGACGAACTGCGTCAGGCCATCACGCTGCGCGAGATTGAAGGCTTGAGCTACGAAGAAATTGCCGAAGCCATGAACTGCCCCATCGGTACCGTCCGCTCCCGCATCTTCCGAGCCCGCGAGGCCATCGCCTTGCGCCTGCGGCCATTGCTGGACCATCGCAATGGCGAGCGCTGGTGAGCGCTGGTGAGGGCTGATGACCACTGACCACCGTTGGCGACCCAAAACTGCCTATCCTCGCTGCCATGTCGTGATTGCCGCTTTCAACATCGTCTTCAACACACCCTTCACCACAGCCCATGACCCCGCAACGCCCCACCTCAGCCGCAGACGACAACTTCGGTGCCGACCGCCAAAGCGCGATGTCAGCCGCAACCGATGGGGACGCCGTGGCCTTGGGCGCTGTTTGCCAAGCCTGGCGCAGCGACCCCGACGCCCGCGCCAACTGGCATGCCTACCACCTGATCGGCGATGTGCTGCGCTCCGCCGAATTGGCGACTCCGCCGGCGCACGACGCCGCATTCTTCAACCGCCTGCGCCAACGCATGGCCGACGAGCCGATCGTGCTGGCGCCGTCGTCGGCACCGCGCCGACTGGTGGCAAGGTGGCTCGTCCCGGCGGCTGCGGCCGCAGCTTTTGTGGTCGTGGCCGGCGTGCTGGTGGTCTCGCGGCTGTCGTTGCCCAACGCGCCACAGGCCACCGAAACCATGGCCGCAGCGCCAAGCCCATCTGGTGCAGTCCCGATCGGAAATGGCGCGGTGTTCGCAGCCGCAGGCCTGGGGCATCCCAGTGACGCTGCACTGATCCGCGACCCGCGCCTCGACGAATTCCTGCGCGCACACCAGGCGGCGCGCGGTGGCATGGCCGTGGCGGTGCCCGGAAGCGCATTGCGCCGCGTCGACACGCAGCTGCCCCCTGGCCCATCGCAGTGATGCAACTGGGGCAACTGGGGCAACTGGAGCGCTCGCGCCGGCTGTGTCTGGCCTTGTTCAGCGCGACCCTGCTGCCGCTGGTTGCGTCGGCGCAAGCCCCGGAAACAGCGCCGGACGGTCTGGGCGCCCTGACGCCCGCCGATGCCCGCGCCTGGCTCACGCGCATCCACATCGCAGCGCGCGCAGGCAACTACCAGGGCACGCTCGTGTACAGCGCGGGGGGTATGCTGTCCAGTTCACGCGTGTGGCACTACGTGACCGGGGACCAGACCTATGAACGGCTGGAGGCGCTGGACGGTCGCCAGCAGCGCATCGTGCGTCACAACATGACTGTCCACACGTTGTGGCCGCAGACCAAGGTGGCCGTGGTGGAGCGCCGCGAAACGCTGGCCGCCTGGTCCACCACACCCCAGGCTGTGGACCCGCAAGCGCTGGAGCAGTACGACCTGCGCCGCGAAGGCAGCACCCGTGTGGCAGGCCGCGAAGCGGCCGTGTTGCTGCTGGAGCCACGCGACACCTTGCGCTACGCCCAGCGCCTGTGGGCCGACCTGGCTACCGGCCTGATGCTGCGAGCCGACGTGATGGGTGACGCCGTCTCTGGGGTGCGGGCGGTGCTGGAATCGACAGCATTTTCCGAAGTCAAAGTCGGCGTCAAGCCGCAGCCTGAGCTGATCCTGCAGGTGATGAACAAGCTTGACGGCTACCGGGTTCTGCGCCCGCAGCAGAAGCGCACCACGCTCGACGCCGAAGGCTGGGCGTTGGCGCGGCCCGTGGCTGGCTTCAGGCTTGCGGGCTGCATGCGCCGCGGCATGGAAACCGCCGGTGACGACGAACCCGTCCTTCAGGCCGTGTTCACCGACGGCATGACCCACGTGTCGGTGTTCGTTGAACCCTTCAAGCCCCAGCGCCATCGCGCCGAAGTGCAGGCCCAGCAAGGCGCCACCACCACCGTGATGGTGCGGCGTGCGGACTACTGGGTCACGGCAGTCGGTGATGCACCTGCCGCCACACTCCGGCTTTTCAGTGCCGCGTTTGAGCGACGGCAGCCATGATCGTTCGCCGTTAATTTAGCCCCCCGTTGATTCAGGAAGCACCCCGCATGAACCACCAGACCCTCACCCGCCACCGCTCGACGCGATCCATCGCGCTCAGCCTCATGCTGTTGTTGCCCGCAGCTGCGTGGTTGGCGCCTGGCCCGACGCATGCACAAACGGTGCAGCTGCCCGACTTCACCGAACTCGTCGAACGGGTGGGCCCGTCGGTGGTGAACATCCGCACCACCGAGCGCCGCAGCACCGCCGCCAGCAGCGGCGGCAGTGGCGAGATGGACCCCAACATCGAAGAGTTCTTCCGCCGCTTTGGCATCCCCTTGCCGAACCGGCCCGACCGCAGCCCCAACCCGCGCAATCCGCGCGGCAATGAAGAAGAACCGCAGCAGCGCGGCGTGGGCTCGGGCTTCATCCTCAGCGCCGACGGCTTCATCATGACCAACGCGCACGTGGTGGACGGCGCCGATGAAGTCATCGTCACGCTCACCGACAAGCGTGAACTCAAGGCCCGCATCGTCGGTGCTGACAAGCGCACGGACGTGGCCGTGGTGAAGGTTGAAGCCACCGGCCTGCCTTTCGTCAAGATCGGCGATGTGAACCGGCTGAAGGTGGGTGAGTGGGTGATGGCCATCGGTTCGCCCTTTGGCCTGGACAATACCGTCACCGCCGGCATCGTCAGCGCCAAGCAGCGCGACACCGGTGACTATCTGCCACTGATCCAGACCGATGTCGCCATCAACCCCGGCAACAGCGGCGGCCCGCTCATCAACCTGCGCGGCGAAGTGGTGGGCATCAATTCGCAGATCTACAGCCGTTCAGGCGGCTTCATGGGCATCAGCTTTGCGATCCCCATCGACGAAGCCACACGCGTGGCCGATCAACTGCGCAGCACCGGGCGTGTCGTGCGCGGCCGCATTGGCGTGCAGATCGGGCCTGTCACCAAAGAAGTGGCCGAGTCCATCGGTCTGGGCGCACCGCGCGGTGCGCTGGTGACCGGCGTCGAGAAAGACCAGCCCGCCGAGAAGGCTGGCGTCGAAGCCGGCGACATCATCGTCAAGGTCGATGGCAAGCCGGTGGAGAAGTCGGGCGACCTGCCGCGCATCGTCGGCGGACTCAAGCCTGGTGTGCGGGCTGCGCTGCAGGTGTTCCGCCGTGGCACGACGCGCGATCTCACCGTCAGCATCGCTGAATTCGAAGCCGAAAAACCCGCGCGCCGCGCAGCCGCAGAACCAGGCACGCCGCCGCCTGCCGTGGTGAAGAGCGTGCTTGGCATCACCGTGTCTGATTTGACCGATGGCCAGAAGCGCGAACTGCGCGTGCGCAGCGGCGTGCGCGTGGACGCGGTGGACGGCGCGGCCGCACGCGCCGGCCTGCGCGAAGGCGACGTGATCCTGTCGGTGGACAACACCGAAGTCACCGACAGCAAGCAGTTCGCTGCCGCGACGGCCAAAGCCGACAAAGCGGATAAAGGGGACAAAGCGGCCAAGGCCGTGACGGTGCTGGTGCGGCGCGGCGAGTGGGTCAACTACATCGTCATTCGGCCGGGCCGTTGAAACCTGGAAACCCCCGACTACAAGTTGAGCTTGTTGGCGGGTCTTTCCACATCGCGGGATGAAGGGTGCGCAGCGCGGTTCCAAAACGGACGCCTCCCGACTGCGTTAAGTTAGTGATCTCTCACTTCAATTCTGGCCAATTCGCGATTAGGGTGGCAGCCGTCTAGAATTGGTCAATGATCGCCCGGCTTTACCCCCTTTCGGCTCTTTGAGTGAGTGTCTCCTGGGAGCGCCGCAGGGTTCTTTCCAGGATGTTGATAATATGTGGATAACTCGTGCCTGTCTGATCGCTGCAACGGCCGGAAATCAAGCAATGACGCGGGTTCCCGGCCGGTTCTTCTGGCTACAATGAATCCCCAACAAGCAGTTGCCAAACGTTCTGTTGGAAGGCGCGTCACCGTTTTGGACGCGCCTTTTTTTTGCCTTTTGCATCAATGGTTTTGCCATTGATCGCAACTCGCTGCAGGCCGACGCGCGAACCTGCGCATTCCTCGCGCCACAGGTCTTAACGCGGCCGCGCCGCGACCTAATCAAGCCCGATGAATCACATCCGCAACTTCTCCATCATTGCCCATATCGACCACGGCAAGAGCACGCTGGCCGACCGCATCATCCAGCGCTGCGGCGGTCTGTCAGACCGCGAAATGGAAGCGCAGGTGCTCGACTCGATGGACATCGAGCGCGAGCGCGGCATCACCATCAAGGCGCAGACCGCAGCGCTGAATTACACGGCGCGCGACGGCAGGGTTTACAACCTCAACCTCATCGACACGCCGGGGCACGTCGACTTCTCTTATGAAGTCAGCCGCTCGCTGTCGGCGTGTGAAGGCGCGCTGCTGGTGGTGGATGCATCACAAGGTGTGGAAGCGCAGACGGTGGCCAACTGCTACACGGCGCTGGAACTCGGCGTCGAAGTGGTGCCGGTGCTGAACAAGATGGATCTGCCCAACGCTGACCCCGAAAACGCCAAGAGCGAGATCGAGGACGTGATCGGCATCGACGCTGACAATGCCATTCCCTGTTCGGCCAAGACCGGCATGGGCTTGGACGAGATCCTCGAAGCCGTCATCACCCGCATGCCCGCGCCACGAGGCAACCCCGACGGCCCGCCGCGCGCGATGATCGTCGACAGCTGGTTCGATAACTACGTCGGCGTCGTGATGCTGGTGCGCGTGGTGGACGGCAGCCTGTCAAGGGGCGAGCGCATTCGCATGATGGCCACCAACACGGTTTACGGCATCGAGCAGATGGGTGTGTTCACGCCCAAGAGCATGCCGCGCGACAGCCTGAAGGCGGGCGAGGTGGGCTTCATCATCTGCGGCATCAAGGAATTGCAGGCGGCCAAGGTCGGCGATACGTTGACGCTGGACAAGAAGCTGCCCAACAACGCTGGCCCGGCCACCGAGGCGCTGCCCGGCTTCAAGGAAATCCAGCCGCAGGTCTTTGCCGGCCTGTACCCCACCGAGGCCAGCGAATACGATCAGTTGCGCGACGCGCTGGAAAAGCTCAAGCTCAACGACAGCAGCCTGCGCTACGAGCCCGAAGTGAGCCAGGCGCTGGGCTTTGGCTTCCGCTGCGGCTTCCTGGGCCTCTTGCACATGGAGATCGTGCAAGAGCGGCTGGAACGCGAATTCGACCAGGACCTGATCACCACCGCGCCCAGCGTGGTGTACCAGGTGGAGCTGAACGACGGCACCGTGATCCTGGTTGAGAACCCCAGCAAGATGCCCGACCTGGGCCGCATCCGCGAGATTCGCGAGCCCATCGTCACCGTGCACCTTTACATGCCGCAGGACAGCGTGGGCCCGGTGATGACGCTGGCCAACCAGAAGCGCGGCGTGCAGCTGAACATGGCCTACCACGGACGCCAGGTCATGCTGACCTACGAGCTGCCGCTGGCCGAGATCGTGCTGGACTTCTTCGACAAGCTGAAGAGCGTGTCGCGCGGCTATGCGTCGATGGACTACGAGTTCAAGGAATACCGCGCCGCCGATGTCGTGAAGGTGGACCTGATGATCAACGGCGACCGCGTCGACGCCCTGAGCATCATCGTGCACAAGGCGCAAAGCCTGTACCGCGGCCGCGCGGTGGCGGCCAAGATGCGGCAACAGATTCCGCGGCAGATGTACGACGTGGCGATCCAGGCGTCCATCGGCGCCAACATCATCGCCCGCGAAGACATCAAGGCGTTGCGCAAGAACGTGCTGGCAAAATGTTATGGCGGTGACATCAGCCGCAAAAAGAAGCTGCTTGAAAAGCAGAAGGCCGGCAAGAAGCGCATGAAACAGATCGGCGCTGTTGAAGTGCCGCAAGAAGCCTTCCTGGCCATCCTCCAAGTGGACGACTGAAAAACTTATGAGCTCACTCACTGCGGCGCTGTACGGCGCGCTGGTCGTCTATCTGGGCGGCTGGTTTCTTGGTTTCTGGAGCGGCAATTTTTCGTTGTTGCTCTTCATTCTCGCGATCGTCACGATGTGTTTCTGGCTGGCGGAGCGTTTCCACTTCAAGCCGGTGCGCGAAGCCGCCGCCGTTGAGCTGGAAAAGCAGGACGCGGCGCGCCGCGCCGGCTTGGCCAAGATGGGCATCGACAAGGTCGATGGCAACGTCGCTGAAGCCCGTGAACGCCTGCTGATGCAACCCTGGTGGCTGGACTGGACGGCGGGCCTCTTCCCCGTGATCCTGATCGTCTTCCTGCTGCGCAGCTTTCTCTTCGAGCCCTTCAAGATTCCATCGGGTTCGATGATCCCCACGCTGCTTGTCGGTGACCTCATCCTTGTCAACAAGTTTCACTACGGCGTGCGGCTGCCGGTCATCAACAAGAAGATCATCGACAACAACGCGGTGCAGCGTGGCGACGTGATGGTCTTCCGCTACCCCGTGGACCCGCGGCAGGACTACATCAAGCGCGTGGTCGGCTTGCCCGGCGACGAGGTGTCGTACCTGAACCAGAAGCTCAGCATCAACGGCAAGCTGCTGGACACCACCGCGCAGGGCGACTTCTTCGAGGCCGACAGCTTGCGCTATGAGCCGCAGTTTGCAGAGAAGCTCGGCGCCGTCGAACACAAGCTGCTCGTCAACCCGCGCCGCTCGGCCTATTACGGGCCGGACCCCAAGACCTTCCCGATGGCCGAGAACTGCCGTTACTCACCCGAAGGCGTGGTGTGCAAAGTGCCGCCGGGCCACTACTTCATGATGGGTGACAACCGCGACAATTCGCAAGACTCGCGGTACTGGGGTTTCGTGCCGGATGAGAATATCGTTGGCAAGGCATTTTTCGTCTGGATGAACTTCAGCAACCTCGGGCGCATCGGCGCGTTTCACTGAACGCCTTGGCCCGGCACGGATAAGGCGCTCCATGACCCTTCGCACTCGCTTTCGCAGTCACTTGCGCACTCACTTGCGCACCCACCACAGCCCGCAGTCGCGGCAGCGCGGCCTGACGCTCTTTGGCCTGATGTTCTGGGCCATCGTGATCGGCTTCCTGGCCTATGTGCTGGTGCGCGTGCTGCCTACGCTGAACGAATACGCCACCATCCAGCGCGCGGTGGAAAAGATCGCTGCCACCCAGCCGGCCACGGTGGCCGAAGCGCGGCAGGCCTTTGACCGCCAGCGCGACCTGGAGTACTCCATTTCGGCCATTACCTCGAAGGACTTGCAGGTGACGAAAGAGAACGACAAGGTCGTGATCAGCTTCGCCTACAACAAGGAGATTCCGATTTACGGGCCGGTGTTCATCCTCATCAAGTACGAAGGGCGCTCCAAGTAAACCCGATGGATGCCCGCCTTGAGTCGTTGCAACGCCGCCTGGGGCACCCGTTCTCCAGCGCTGCGCTGCTGCAGCGCGCACTGACCCACCGCAGTTTTGGCGCCGACCACAACGAGCGGCTTGAGTTTCTGGGCGATGCAGTGCTGAGTCTGGCGGTGTCTGACTTGCTGTTCGACCGCTTTTCCGGCAGCGATGAAGGCGACCTGACGCGGGTCCGCGCGCACCTGGTGCGGGAAGACAGCCTGCACCGCGCCGCACTGGGCCTCGGCTTGCCGGAACTGATCCGCATGTCCGAAGGCGAAGCCCGTGGCGGCGGCGCGCAGCGACCATCCATCCTGGCTGACGCCACCGAAGCGTTGATCGGCGCCGTCTTCACCGACGGCGGCTATGACCGTGCCCGGGCGCTGGTGCAGAGCCTCTTTGGCGAAGTGATTCAGGCCACCGAGGCCGAGCACTGGAGCAAGGACGCCAAGACCGAACTGCAGGAATGGCTGCAGGCGCGGCGCATCGCGGTGCCGGCGTACCGCATCACCGCCACCCATGGCCAAGCGCATGCGCAGACCTTTGAAGTCGAATGTGCAGTGCCGGCGCTGGGGCTTACCGAGTTGGGCGAAGGCCGGTCGCGCCGCAGCGCTGAACAAGAAGCTGCGCGGCGCATGTTGGCGGCCTTGAAGGCCAGCGACAAACCCGGCGGTCCATTGCGATCATGAGCACCGCAGAAGCCACCGCCGAGTCCGAAGCCACACCCCAGCGCTGCGGCCTGGTCGCCATCGTCGGCCGACCTAACGTCGGCAAGAGCACGCTGCTCAACGCCCTGGTAGGGCAGAAGATCAGCATCACCAGCAACAAGGCGCAGACCACGCGCCACCGCATCACCGGCATCCGCACCGAAGCTGCGACGCAGTTCGTATTTGTCGATACGCCGGGCTTCCAGCTCAAGCACAGCGCGGCGATGAACCGCACGCTCAACCGCACCGTGTTGTCGTCGCTGGGCGATGTCGATGTCGTGCTGTTCGTCTGCGAAGCCGGCCGCTTTGGCCTGCCCGACGCCAAGGTGCTGGCCCTTTTGCCCGAGGGCAAACCGGCGCTGCTGGTGGCCAACAAGCTCGACGCGCTGGCGCGCCGGCAGGACGTGCTGCCGTGGCTCAAGACCATGCAGGAACGCCACGCCTTTGCCGAATACGTGCCCATGTCGGCGACGCGTGAAGCCGACGTGACGCGCCTGCTGGGCATCGTCCAGCCTTACCTGCCTGAACAGCCCTGGCTGTATGAAGAGGACGCGCTGACCGACCGCAGCGAGAAGTTCCTGGCTGGCGAAATGATCCGCGAAAAACTCTTCAGGCTCACGGGTGACGAGCTGCCCTACAGCTGCACGGTTGTCATCGAGAAGTTTGAAGAAGAAGGCACCATGCGCCGGATCGCCGCCAGCATCGTCGTCGAGCGCGACGCCCACAAGGGGATGGTCATTGGTGAAGGCGGTGAGCGCTTGAAGCGCATTGGCAGCGAAGCCCGCCAAGAGCTTGAACATCTGTGGCAGGCCAAGGTCTTCCTGGAGCTGTGGGTCAAGGTGCGTTCAGGCTGGGCTGACGACGAAGCCCACCTGCGCAGCTATGGCTACGAATAGGGCTGCAGCCCATCTACTGGCCTACGTCCTGCACCGCCACGACTGGAGCGAGACGAGCCTGATCGTCGAACTCTTCACCCGCGAACGCGGCCGCCTCGTGGTGGTGGCCAAGGGTGCGAAGCGGCCCACGTCCAACTTCCGCCCGGTGCTGTTGCCCTTTCAGCCCCTGCACGCGCTGTTGGGCAAGACACCCGCCGACGAGCAGGCCGAAGTGCTGACGCTGCGGGGTGCCGAATGGGCCGGCGGCCAGCCGCTGCTGCAACCGGCAGCGCTGCTGAGCGGCTTCTACCTGAATGAGCTGCTGCTGAAACTGCTGGCGCGGCAGGACCCGCACCCGGGGCTCTTCGACGCCTATGCCGACACGCTGGCAGCCCTTGCGTCTGGCGCTGACGAAGCCACCGCTTTGCGGGCCTTCGAACTGATGATGCTGCGAGCACTGGGCGTGCTGCCAGACCTTGCCACCGCTACCCAAAGTGCCGGCACACTGCGTGCCGACGGCCGCTACACGCTGCAGGCCGAGGCCGGTGTGGTGCCCGTTGCGGTGGGCGTTCAGGGTGCGCACTGGGTGGGCCTGGAGGCAGCGCTCACGCACGGCAGCGCTGCCGCAGTGCGCCAGGCCTGCGCACCGGTGGTGGCGGGTTTGCGCGTGCCCTTGCGCGAACTGCTTCACTATCATCTGGGCACCGTCAAGCTGCGAACACGCCAGGTCTGGCAAGGTGTGCAAAAGCTCGCCGCCGCCATGCCTGTGGCTCAAGTTCGCCCATGAATCGCTGCCCATGAACCCACTCATCGCTCCGGGGACTGACCCACGAAACGCGCGCAGCCACACGGCGCTGTCAGTCAACGTCAACAAGGTCGCCTTGCTGCGCAATTCGCGCCACCTGGGCGTGCCCAGCGTGCTGAACGCGGCCACCTGGTGTCTGCAGGCGGGGGCTGATGGCATCACCGTGCACCCGCGGCCGGACGAACGCCACATCCGCCAGCAAGACGTGCATGACCTGGCCGCCTTGATGCGCCAGTGGCCGCAGGCTGACTACAACATCGAAGGCAACCCTTTCCAGAACCTGATGGCCTTTGTGCGCGACCTGCGGCCGCAGCAGTGCACCTTCGTGCCCGATGGCGAAGGCCAGTTCACGTCCGACCACGGCTGGGACCTGGCAGCCGACGGCGACAGGCTGCGCCCGCTGATTGCCGAAGCGCATGCCTTGGGCGTGCGCGTCAGCCTCTTCATGGACCCGGTGCCGTCTGCGATGGCTCTTGCCCGCGCTGTCGGTGCAGACCGCGTGGAGCTGTACACCGAGCCTTACGCCGCTGCCCATGGCAAGCCCGGGCAAGGCGCGCAGCTGCAAGCTTTTGCCGAAGCCGCGCAGGCCGCGCAGGCGCTGGGTCTGGGCGTGAACGCAGGGCATGACTTGAATCGCGACAACCTGGCGGATTTCCTGCGTGCGGTGCCCGGCGTACTTGAAGTGTCGATCGGCCACGCGCTGATCGCTGACGCGCTGGAACTCGGCCTGACCGAGACCGTGCGCGCCTACCAGCGCTGCATCCGCTTGGGCCAACCCGAAGCCACGCGATGATCGTCGGCATCGGCACCGACATCTGCGACATCCGCCGCATCAGCAGCACGCTGGAGCGGCGGGGTGACCGCTTTGCAGAACGTGTGCTGGGCCCCGCAGAGCTGCGCATCTTCCACGCCCACCGCGCCCGCACGCCGGCACGCGGCGTGCGTTTTCTGGCCACGCGCTTTTCGGCCAAGGAAGCGTTCAGCAAGGCCATTGGCCTGGGCATCCGCAGCCCCATGACTTGGCGCGCCTGCGAAATCCTCAATGAACCCAGTGGCAAGCCGTACGTCCAGCTGTCGGGCGTGTTGGCGGCGTGGTTCAACGCCAAGGGCTGGGCCGCACACGTCACCGTCAGCGATGAAACCGACTACGCGGCGTCCTTCGTGGTCGTCGAAACCCGCGCTTCTTCAACTCTCACCACTCCATGAGCCTAACGAACAACATGCATGCACCTGTCGTGCTCGACATTGCGGGGACGACCCTGAACAAGGCCGACCGCCAGCGACTGAAGAACCCGCTCACCGGCGGCCTGATCCTCTTCGCGCGCAACTGGGAAAGCCGGCTGCAGCTCACCGAGTTGACCTCGCAAGTCAAGAAGCTGCGCCCCGACCTGCTGATCTGCGTTGACCACGAAGGCGGCCGCGTGCAGCGCTTTCGCACCGACGGCTTCACGGCGCTGCCGGCCATGCAGGTGCTGGGCGACCTGTGGATGAAAGACCCGCTCACCGCCACCGACGCCGCCACCGCCACCGGCCACGTGCTGGCGGCTGAACTGCGGTCTTGTGGCGTGGACCTGAGCTTCACGCCCGTGCTGGACCTGGACCATGGCGGCAGCAGCGTGATTGGCGACCGCGCCTTCCACCGCGACGCACGCGTGGCCGCGCTGCTGGCCAAGAGCCTCATGCACGGCCTCTTGCGCGCGGGCATGGGCAACTGCGGCAAGCATTTTCCGGGTCACGGTTTCGTCAAGGCCGACAGCCACACCGCAGTGCCGGTGGACAAGCGCAGCCTGAAGTCGATCCTGGCCGACGATGCCAAGCCCTATGAGTGGCTCAGCACCAGCCTGACGGCCGTGATGCCGGCGCACGTGGTCTATCCCAAGGTGGACAGCCACCCGGCAGGCTTTTCGCCGCGCTGGCTCAAAGAAATCCTGCGCGGCCAGATGGGCTTCACGGGCGCCATCTTCAGCGACGACCTGAGCATGGAAGGCGCAAGGCATCTCGAAGGCGGGAACCTGACTTACGCCGAAGCGGCGTCGGTGGCGCTCAATGCCGGCTGCGACATGGTGCTGCTGTGCAACCAGTCGGTCGATGGCGGGCAGGCGGTGGATGAACTGCTTGCCGACCTGCAAGTGGCCGCTGCCGCAGGCCACTGGCACGCCGACCCCGACAGTGAACAGCGCCGCCACGCGTTGCTGCCACTGACACCGCCGCTGCCGTGGGACGAACTGATGCACGACCCGGTGTACCAGCGCGCGCTTGAACGTCTGCCTTGACTTCCGCCAATTGATGGCCTCGTCGGCCGACCAGAAACGCCTGCAGATGGCCGACATTGCGCGCCTCGCTGGCGTGTCGGTGTCCACCGTGTCACGCGCGCTCAACGGCAGCACGCTGATCAATGCCGACACGCGCGAACGCATTGGTCAATTGGCGCGCTCGCTCAACTACAGCATCAACCTGAGCGCGCAGAACCTGCGCCTGCAGAAGAACCAGACCGTGGCGGTGGTGGTGCCGTATGACGCGCAGTCGCGGCAGCACATCTCGGACCCCTTCTTCCTGTCGATCGTCGGCAGCCTGGCCGATGCATTGACCGACCGCGGCTACGACATGCTGTTGTCGCGCGTGGACGCCGAAGCGCTGGACAGCGCGGGGGCGCTGTACGACAGCGGCAAGGCCATCGGCATCGTCATCATTGGCCAGTGGCGCCACCATGACCAGCTCAACGCGCTGGCCGCGCGCAAGGTGCCGCTGGTGGTGTGGGGCGGGCAGCTGCCGCAGCAGCTGTATTGCAGTGTCGGTGGCGACAACGTGGGCGGCGGTTTGCAGGCCACGCGCCACTTGCTGCAGCAGGGCAGGAAGCGCATCGTCTTTCTGGGTGACGCGCAACTGCCTGAGGTGCAACTGCGCCGCCAGGGTTATGTGCAAGCGTTGCAGGAGGCCGGACTGTCGGCCGACTTGAGGCTGGAGCTGCGGGTTCCCTTTGAGATCATTGCCGCGCGTGAAGCGCTGGACCGCTTGTGCGCCAGCCGGACGCGCTTTGATGCGGTGGTGGCGTGCAGCGATCTGCTGGCGCTGCAAGCCGTGCAAGCCGTGCGTGCCAGCGGCCGCGAAGTGCCTCGCGACGTGGCCGTGGTGGGCTATGACGACATGCCGCTGGCCACCTACAGCGACCCGCCGCTGACCACCGTGCACCAGCCCGTGACGCTGGCCGGCGCTGAGCTGGTGGACGCTTTGCTGACACTGCTGCGCGGTGAACGCGCCGCGCCGCGCACGCTGCCGGTTCATCTGGTGGTGCGCGACAGTGCGCCGCTGAGCCCTTGAGCCTTTAAAGGCTGCCGGTCGATTGCAGTCCCACGCCAGCGGCGCCGGCGGAATCGAACAGTCCACGCGACTCTTGTCTGAAGGGCACTGCAACGTTGTGGTGCGCGCTGCAGGTTTACCCGGATATGCAATCGATTGCAATGCTTGTTCAATCCACGGTAACGAACGCCTGCCCAAACCCAGATTGAAGGAGACAGACATGCCTGCCCGCCACTCGACCGCCGTGCTCACCGCCGTACCGACCGATTCCCCAACGCTGCGCCCTCTGGCCTTTGCGCTCAGCCTGGCCTTCGTGGCTGTGGGCGCAGCCCATGCGCAGACGGCACCGGCTTCACCTGCCGCTGCTGAGACACCAGCCGCCCTGCAAGACAGCCTGCAACTCGACCGCATCGTCGTCACCGGCAGCACGGTGATGCGCAGCAAGTTCAAACAAAGCGTGTCGGTGTCGCAGATCGACGGTGAACAGGTGCAGAAGGCTGTGGCGTCCAGCGCCACCGAACTGCTGCGTGCGGTGCCCGGCCTGCGCGCAGAGTCCACCGGCGGTGAAGGCAACGCCAACCTCGGCGTGCGCGGCTTGCCGATGTCTGACGGCGGTGGCCGCTACGTGCAACTGCAGGAAGACGGCTTGCCGATCGTGCTGTTTGGCGACATGTCGTTTGCCACCGCCGACCAGTTCCTGCGCGCCGACTACGGCCTGGACACCATCGACGTGCTGCGCGGCGGCTCGGCCGCCACGTTGTCCACCAACGCATCGGGCGCCATCGTCAACTTCATCAGCAAGACCGGCAAGGAAGGCGGCGGCGCTGCGGGCCTGACCTTCGGCCTGGGCTACAAACAGCAGCGTTTTGACTTTGCCTACGGCGGCTCGATCGGCAACAAGACCTACTTCCAGATCAGCGGCTTCCAGCGCCAGGGTGAAGGCGTTCGCACCACCAACGTCACGGCAGAAAACGGCGGCCAGGTGCGGTTGTCGCTGACCAAGGAATTCGACGGCGGCTACATCCGCGCCAGCTACAAGCACCTGTCCGACAGCACGCCCACGTACCTGCCCGTGCCGGTGCGCCTGAACGGCAACAAGATCGAAGAAATCGCCGGTGTCGACCCGCGCAAGGCCTTCTTCATCGGCAGCAATTTTGCGCAGGACGTGGTCACCGACCGCAACGGCAACCGCCTGAACACAAGCCCCGCTGACGGCCTGCACGTGGACGTCGATTCCTTCGGCGTTGAAGCGCAGGTGCAACTGGGCCAGGGCTGGTCGGCCACCAATCGCTTCCGCCAAAGCAGCATCGGCGGGCGCTTCCTGGGCGTGTTCCCGGCTGGCGCGGCAGCCACCGACCCCGCCAACGGCGCCAACCGCTACACCGGCACCCCGCCGGTCTTCTCGGCCCATATCTTCAACACGGCGCTGGACGACATGGGCAACGTCTTCAACGACCTGCGGGTGCAGAAGAGCCTGGACATGGGTGCGGGCAGCAAACTGGGCTTCACCGCCGGCCTCTTCACCGGCAAACAGAAGGTGGCGCAGACCTGGTACTGGAACCGCTACAACATCGGCCTGAACGGCAACAACCCGGCGCTGTACGACAACGCCGGCGTGCAGACCAACCTGCCCGTGGCTGACGGCACACAAACCTGGGGCGGCTGCTGCGTGCGCAACTTCAGCTACGACATCAACGCCACCGCGCCTTACGCTGCGCTGAGCTGGGACAACGGCCCGCTGACCGTGGACGGCAGCGTGCGCCGTGACGAACAGCGTGGCACCGGCTACTACATGGAAGACGTGGGCACCACGGGCGTGTGGGACCGCGCGGGCGCCACGCGCGTCAACTACAAGAGCAGTGCCAGTTCGTATTCTCTGGGTGCCAACTACACGCTCGGCAGCAACCTGGCCGTGTTTGCACGCGCCAGCCACGCCGCGTCATGGAAGTCGCCCGACCGCGTGTTGGGGGACTCGCGCGTGGCGACAGGTCTTGATCCGTACCCGGTCAACAAGATCGACCAGTTTGAAGGTGGCTTCAAGTACCGCCAGGGCGGCCTGTCGGCCTTCATCACGGCCTTCTTTGCCAAGACTGCAGAAGGCGCGGGCTTTGAGTTGACAACGCAGACGGTGAAGAAAAACGACTACGACTCCAAGGGTGTCGAAGCCGAACTCGCCTTTCGTGCCGGCGCTTTCCGGGTGGCTGGCGGCGCCACGCTGACAAAGGCCGAGATCACCTCAGGTGCCAACAAGGGCAAGACACCGCGACGCCAGGCCGACCTGGTCTTCCAGGTCTCGCCGTCGTACACCCTTGGCGACCTGGAACTGGGCGGCGCCCTCATCGGCACCACCAAGTCCTATGCGCAAGACGACAACCAGGTGGTGCTGCCGGCCTACGCGGTGCTCAACCTCTTTGCCAACTACCAGTTTGGCAATGCAACGGTGCAAGTGGGCGTGAACAACGCGTTCAATACGATCGGCTACACAGAGGCAGAAGGCCAGGGCAACCTGACGAACAATCCGCTGTTTGTGGCGCGTTCCATCAACGGCCGCTCGGCCAAGGTGACGCTCAAGGTTGCCTTCTGACGCACCCGCTCATCGAGCCTGTTAGCCCGTAACGCCTGGACCGCCGATGACCCCGATCAAGCCGCATCTGTCCTTCTGGCAGATCGTCAACATGAACGTCGGGTTCTTCGGCATCCAGTTCAGCTTTGGCCTGCAGCAGGCCAACATGAGCCCGATCTACCAGTACCTGGGCGCCGACGAATCCAAGCTGCCGCTGTTGTGGCTGGCCGGACCGATGACGGGCCTGCTGGTGCAGCCGATCATCGGCGCGTTGAGCGACCGGACGGTGTCGCGCTGGGGCCGGCGCACGCCGTACTTTCTGATCGGCGCCATCCTGTGCAGCCTGGGCCTGCTGTTCATGCCCTACAGCCCCACGCTGTGGTTTGCAGCCGGCCTGCTGTGGATCCTGGACGCCGCCAACAACGTGACGATGGAGCCCTACCGCGCCTACGTCAGTGACCGGCTCAACCGCAACCAGCATTCACTCGGGTTTCTCACCCAGAGCGCTTTCACGGGCCTGGCGCAGACGCTGGCCTACCTGGCGCCGAGCATCCTCGTGGCCTTCGGCATGAACAAGGACGCGGTGGGCGACAACCACATCCCGCAGGTGACTTTGTCGGCCTTTGTGGTCGGCGCCATCCTGTCCTTCACCACCGTGTGGTGGAGCGTGCGCAAGGTGCCTGAACTGCCGCTGTCAGAGGCTGAAAAAACTGAGTTGCGCGCCCGCCCACGCGGCGTGGCCGCGACCTTCTCCGACATTCTGGTGGCCATCAAGGAAATGCCGCCGGTGATGCGGCGCCTGTGGTGGATGAAGCTCTTCCAGTGGTACGGAATGATGTGCTACTGGATTTACATCGTGCCGTCCCTGGCAAAGACGATGTTCAACACCAGTGACGCCAGCACCGCAGGGTTTCGCGACGCCTCACTGCTCAACGGCCAGATCGGCGGCTTCTACAACTTCGTGGCCTTTGTTTCGGCCTTCGCGATGATTCCGGTGGTGCGCAAGCTGGGCCCGAAAGCCGTGCACGCCTTCTGTCTGCTGGCCGCCGCCGCTGGCATGTGGGCCATTCCTGCCATCCAGGACAAGGCGCTGCTCTTCATCCCCATGGTGGGCATCGGCCTGGCGTGGGCCAGCATCATGGGCAACCCGTATGTGCTGCTGGCCGGCAGCATCCCGCCCGAGCGTGCGGGCGTGTACATGGGCATCTTCAACATGTTCATCGTCATCCCCATGCTGATCCAGATGGTGACGTTGCCGCTGTTCTACCAAAGCCTGCTGGGCGGCCAGCCTGACAACGTGATCCGCCTCGCTGGCACCTTGCTGGCGTGCGCCGCAGTGGCCGTCCTTTTCGTGGATACGCGCGCCAAAACTGCGGCATGAAAAACCAGGTCCAGCTCATCACCTATGTGGACCGCCTGGGCGGCGGTGGCCTGGCCGACTTGCAGGCGTTGCTGACCGCGCCAGGATCAGCCCTGCACGGCGTGTTCGGCGCGGTGCACCTGCTGCCCTTTTTCCACCGCATCGACGGTGCAGACGCGGGCTTTGACCCCATCGACCACACCCAAGTTGATGCACGCCTGGGGGACTGGGCCGACATCAAGCGACTCACCGAGCACGTGGATGTGATGGCCGACGTGATCGTCAACCACATGTCCAGCGAATCACCGCAGTTCCTGGACTTCTCGGAACGCGGTGAAGCTTCCGCCTTCAACGGCCTCTTCCTCACCTTTGACGCCGTGTTTCCGCAGGGAGCCACCGAGCGCGACCTGCTGGCGCTGTACCGCCCGCGCCCGGGCCTGCCGTGCACTGTCAGCACTCTGGCTAACGGCCAAAAGAAGCTGCTGTGGACCACCTTCACGCCGACGCAGGTGGACATCGACGTGTTTCACCCGCAGGGCCGTGCTTACCTGCTGGGCATTCTGCAGACCCTGGCCGGCAGCGGCATCCGCATGGTGCGGCTGGACGCCGTGGGCTACGCCATCAAGAAGGCCGGCGCCAGCGGCTTCATGATGCCGGAGACCTTTGCTTTCATCGCTGAATTTGCGGCGCAGGCGCGCTCGCTGGGCATTGAAGTGCTGGTGGAAATTCATTCGCACTACCAGCGCCAGATCGACATCGCGCGCCAGGTCGAATGGGTGTATGACTTCGCGCTGCCGCCGCTGGTGTTGCATGCCTTGTTCTTCGGCACCGCAGAGCCGCTGAAGCGCTGGATCGGCGTGCGCCCGACCAATGCGCTGACGGTGCTGGACACGCACGATGGCATCGGCATCATCGACATCGGCGCCGACCCCCAAGACCGCATCGGCCGCCCCGGCCTGGTACCGCCTGCTGAACTGGACGCGCTGGTGGAGCGCATCCACGCCAACAGCCAAGGCACCAGCCGCAGGGCCACGGGTGCTGCGGCCAGCAACCTCGACCTGTACCAGGTCAACTGCACCTTCTACGACGCACTGGGTCGCGACGACACGGCCTATCTGCTGGCGCGCGCAATCCAGTTCTTCATGCCCGGTGTGCCGCAGGTGTACTACGTGGGCCTGTTGGCCGGCGAAAACGACATGGCGCTGCTGGCCCAGAGCGGGGTGGGGCGTGACATCAACCGCCACCACTTCCGCCGCGACGAGATCGACGCAGGCCTGCACAAAGCGGTGGTTGCGCGGCTGCTGCAGCTGATCCGGCTGCGCAACGAACACCCGGCTTTCAGCGGCAATTTCGAGCTGCTGGAGAGCGACACCTCAACGTTGGCCATGCGCTGGCAGCAAGGCATGCACACGGCGGCGTTGTGCATCACCCTGCCAGACCGCAGCCACCGCCTTAGCTTCAGTGATGGCGGCGCTTCAATGCGCGAATTCAGTCTGGCTGTTTGAGGCGCCGGGCGCTGGGCGCCAACCCTGCCGGCGCCAGCCCCACCGGCCCCACCGGCCCCACACCGGCCCCGTAGCCGACGGCTCGGGCAGCCAGCGGGGCCCCTGGCGCAGGCGAGGCACCGGTGTGCGGGCCCCCCGCTCCAATCTGACCGGGCTACGCGGGGCGCTGCTGCTCGAAAGGCAGCTTCAGCTGCGACAAGTCCTTTCGCGTCTCCACCAGCACCAGCGGGCCGTCGTCCACCCGCACATGGCGGCGCGGCTCGCGTGGCACGTGCACGGCGGGAGGCTCGGCCGCCAGGGCGGCGCGCACGGCGCTGATCTTGTCGGCGTCGGACTGCACCCATTGCAAGCCGGCCGCTGCGGCAAGGGAGGCCAGCGCCCCGGTCTGCAACACAAAGGGCTCGGCGCTGAGGGGTGCCGCTTGCGGGGTCGGACCTGGGGCAGGGGTTGCAGCAGCCGTCGGTGCAGGCGCAGGCGCTTCGGCCACGGCGTGTGCCGGGTGGCGCGGTGCTGCCACGGCTGCGGGCTCGGCAGAAGCCGTCGGGGTGTCGCTGGCCTTGGGCAGCGGCTGGTGCTCGGCAGCCGTGACCACCGAGCCAGCCTGCGTTTCGGGCATCGCGTTCAGCGCGGCGTGTTGCTCGCTGATTGGTTCGAATTGCGGCTCGGCCTGCGGGCCGGTCTGCGGCTCGGCCTGCGGATCACGCGGGGCGTCGCGGTCGCGGTCGCGACCACGGCCACGGCGGCGGCCCCGTTCGCGCTCGGCAGTGGGTTCGCCGTTCTCTACGGCTTGCGCTGCGGGCGCAGCGCCATCGTTGGGTTGGAGTTCGCCAGTGCCCGTGCCATCGCCGTTCGCCAGCGCCAGGTTCTGCTGCGCGCCGTCCCCAGCGCTGCCTTCGCCCCGGTCGCGCCCACCACGCCGACGGCGCCGGCGGCCGTCGCGCGCTTCGCCTTCGGCTGCACCACCTGCAGGGACGGGCACGGGAATGGTGTCCACGAACTGCTGCACCACGCCTGCGGCGCTCACCTCATCGGCCCGTGCGGGCCTTTCGCTGCGCGGGCCACGGCGGCTGTTGTCGTTGCGGGTGTCGTTGCGTGGCGGGCGGGCTTCACGGTCAGCGACCGCAGCGTCTTCAACGGCAGGTGCACCGTCGGCGCGCGGGCGACGAACGTCGCGGTTTTCACGGTCGCCCCGGCCTTCGCGGCCTTCACGACCACCGCGGTCACCCCGGTCGCTGCGCGGGCCGCGGTCGCCGCCTCGGCCACCCCGTTCACCGCCACGCTCGTTGCGTTCACCACGCCGACCATCACGCTTGTCCGCAGCAGGCGCCACCACAGCGGGCATGGCGGCCACTGCCACGGTTGCAGGGGCCGGCACCGTTGCCGGCGCGGGCGCACCGCCAAGGATTTTCTTGACCCAGCCAAAGAAGCCGGCACCGACCGCTGCCGATGCCGGTGGCGCTGCCGGTGCCACCGGTGCGGCCAATACCGGCGGCGCGACCACGGGCGCTGCGGGCTTGGGCGCGGGCACTGGCGGTGCGGGCGCGGGGCCGTCGGGCAACACGCCCTTGATCACCGGCTCCTGTTTCGGCTTGGCCCGGTCGTCAGAACTCCGGCGGCGCGTGATGCCGACTTCGTCAGACGGCTCCTCGATCATCGTGTAGCTGGCCTGCAGCCCTTCCAGGCGCGGGTCGTCGTGGCGCAGTCGCTCAAGTTTGTAGTTGGGCGTTTCGAGGTGCTTGTTGGGCACCAGCAGCACGGTCACGCGCTGCTTGAGTTCGATCTTGGTGATCTCGGTGCGCTTCTCGTTGAGCAGGAAGCTCGTCACTTCCACCGGCACCTGCACGTGCACGGCGGCGGTGTTTTCCTTCATCGACTCTTCTTGCACCATGCGCAGGATCTGCAGCGCCGAAGACTCGGTGTCGCGGATGTGGCCGGTGCCGTTGCAACGCGGGCAGGTGATGTGGTTGCCTTCGCTCAAAGCCGGGCGCAGCCGTTGACGTGAAAGTTCAAGCAAGCCGAACTTGCTGATGCTGCTGAACTGCACCCGCGCGCGGTCGGAGCGCAGGCCGTCGCGCAGGCGTTGTTCCACTTCACGCCGGTTCTTCGACTCTTCCATGTCGATGAAGTCAACCACGATCAGGCCACCCAGGTCGCGCAGCCGCATCTGGCGCGCGATTTCGTCAGCCGCTTCGAGGTTGGTGCGTGTGGCGGTTTCTTCGATGTCGCTGCCGCGCGTGGAGCGTGCCGAATTGACGTCGACGCTGACCAGCGCTTCGGTGTGGTCGATGACGATGGCGCCGCCGCTGGGCAGGTTGACGGTGCGGCTGAAGGCGGTCTCGATCTGGTGTTCGATCTGGAAGCGGCTGAACAGCGGCGCGTCGTCCTTGTAGCGCTTCACGCGATTGGCCGTTTCCGGCATCACGTGGTTCATGAACTGCTGCGCTTGCTCGAAGATGTCGTCGGTGTCGATCAGGATTTCGCCGATGTCCGCGGTGAAGTAGTCGCGGATGGCGCGGATCACGAGGCTCGATTCCTGGTAGATCAGGAACGCGCCCTTGCCCGCCTTGGACGCGCCGTCGATGGCGTCCCAGAGCTTGAGCATGTAGTTCAGGTCCCACTGCAGCTCAGCCGCGCTGCGGCCGATGCCGGCGGTGCGCGCGATCAGACTCATGCCCTTCGGGTAGTCGAGCTGTTCGAGGTTTTCCTTGAGT
>JANMKK010000111.1:0-22767 GCA_031372005.1 Rubrivivax sp. | reverse complement strand
GCAACGCGTCCGGGACAACGCCGCCTTGGTGGCGGCGCTGCAGGAACCTGCGCTGAAGCGGCTGCTCTAGTCACAGCGCGCGCCCGACCAGCGCTGATCAGGCCGCCCACCAAGCCGCCACGTCGGCCTTCAACTGCACCAGATCGGCCTGACGTGTGTACATCATGTGGCCGGCGTCGTAGTAGCGGTGCTGCACCCGCGCCATCACATCAGCCGGCACGTCCAATTGCGCCAGTGACCAGTCGCTGGCGCTGTACGGCGTGCCCAGGTCATAGCGGCCGCTGGCGGCCAACACCTTCAGTTGCGTGTTGCGACGCATGGCGCGCGCCAGGTCGGGGCTGGTTGTCGTGAAGCCGAGGCGGCTGGTTTCGCCACGGTTCCAGTTCCAGCCGGTGTTGACTTCACGCGACAGCACCTCAAAGCGCTGCTCAAAGGCCAGGCCCAGCGTTTCGCTGAAGTACGCCATGGCAGCCATCGTGTAGGGCGCGGCAATGGCTTCGATGCCGGGGTCGAATTCCCATTCGCGCGTGCGGCTGGCGGCCATCGGGCCGGTGGCGCGCGCTTCCAGCCGGCCGACGATGCGGCCGCGCGAGCGCAGGGCTTCAAAGAAGAAGGTCTGGTCGCTGACGCGCAGGTTCTTCTCTTCCACCAGTTCACGCGGCAGACCCGTGAGTTCGCTCAGGCGCTTGGCGACGCGGCTGCGCTGCTTTTCAGTCAGGCGCGAACCGGCTTGCAAGGCTGCCGCGTATTCTTCCTGCACATAGGCTTCGGCGGCGGCGCGTGCCGCTTCGGGCGACGCCGCCAGCGGCCCTTGCAGCAGGCCGTGGTACTGCGCGACGTTGGCGAACGCGGGCAGGAACAACGCATACGGCAGGTCGTTGGCGGGGGCGAAGACGAGGCTCTGCAGATCCATCGCACACGACACCAGGATCAGACCCGACAACACCACGCCCATTTCCTGCAGCTTGTTCGACAGCCCCGCGCCACGCGTCGTGCCATAGCTCTCACCGGCCAGCACCACGGGCGACCCCCAGCGCTTGTGGCGCGTGAGCCAGACGCGAATCACTTCGGCCAGCATGTCGATGTCACCGTCCACCGACAACATCTTCTTGCGCGCCGCGTCGCTGGCGGTGACGGACCAGCCGGTGTGTGGCGGGTCGATGAATACAAGGTCGAAATGTTCAAACCAGCTGTGCGGGTTGTCTTCCACCGCATAGGGCGCGCGCGCCATGCTGCCGTCGTCGGGCACCACCACACGCTTGGGGCCGAGTGCGCCCAGGTGCAGCCAGATCGACGCCGAACCGGGGCCGCCGTTGAAGGCAAAACACACCGGGCGCTGCCGCGCGTCGGCGCCGTTCAGCACGTAGGACGTGGCCATCACCGCCGCTTCGGGTTCGCTGCCGACGGCCGTGCCGGCCACCGGCATGAAGGCTGCGCTGACGGTGTAGTCCAGCTTTTGGCCGCCGAGCGTGATGGCGCCCTGGCTGACGCTGGCGGCACGGTTGATGAGTTGATCAACCCTGTCGCGCGCCTTCTTCTCGGCGTCCTTGGGGTCAGCGGGTGTGGCTGCGTTGGTGGCTGCGTTTGCGGGGGCGGCGTCGGCCATGAGGTCTCCAGGCAAGAATCAAAAGATCAACGTTAACGCAGGCTCAGGCGACGTGGCGCCCGAAGGCCGCCAGATCGACGTTGCCGCCGCTGACGATCACCCCCACCCGCTTGCCACGCGCAGTCAGCACCCTTTCCAGCAAGGCGGCAGCGCCCAGGCAGCCGGTGGGTTCGACCACCATCTTCATGCGCTCGGCAAAGAAGCGCAGGGTGTTGATCAATTGCGGGTCACTGACGGTGACGATGCTTTTCACCAGGCGCTGGATGACGGGGAAGGTCAGCTCGCCGCTGTGTTGTGTCTGCGCGCCGTCGGCGATGGTCTTGGGCGTGTCGATGTGCACGATGCGGCCCAGCGCCAGGCTCTGCTGCGTGTCGTTGCCCGCTTCGGGTTCAACGCCGTGGACTTCAATGCCCGGGCTCAGATGGTGCGCCGCCACTGCGCTGCCCGATATCAAGCCGCCGCCGCCCACGCACACCAGCAGCATGTCCAGCGGGCCGGTCTCCGCCAGCAGCTCAGTCGCCGCAGTGCCCTGACCGGCCATCACATGCGGGTGGTCGTAAGGTGGGATCAGCGTCATGCCGCGCTCTGCGGCGATGCGCTCTCCGATGGCTTCGCGGTCTTCGCGGTAGCGGTCAAAGAGCACCACCTCACTGCCAGGCTGGCCACTTTGGTAGTCCCGCGTGGCGGCGAGCTTGGCGGCCGGTGAATCGGTGGGCATCACGATCACCGACGGCATGCCCAGCAAACGCGCCGACAGTGCAATCGCCTGCGCATGGTTGCCCGAAGAAAAAGCAATCACGCCGCCCCGCCGCTGATCGGGCGTGAATTGCGCCAACGCGTTGTAGGCGCCGCGGAACTTGAAGGCGCCCATGCGCTGGAAGTTTTCGCACTTGAAGAAGACCTGCGCGCCCGTGCGCTCGTCCGCGGTGCGCGACCGCAGCACCGGCGTGCGGTGCGCATGGCCCTGCAGCCGGGCTGCGGCGGCTTTGATGTCGGCAAACTGAATGGCCAGAGGTGTTGTGGCGGTTTTCATGCGGTCTCCTGCGGGCCCTGGAAACCGCCGCGCCTGAAGGTCAGCACGAGCGTGTCGCGCCAACTGGGCAGCGCCGGGTCCAGCGGCTGGATGGGGGTGGATTCGTGGATCACTTTTTCGTCGTCCAGCAAGAGCGTGCTCCAGGGCTCGTGCAGCTCAAAGCGCACACCGTGGGTGCCGTGGGCGTCAAAGACGCGGGTCTCGCCGCCCTTGACGTTGCCCCGGCCGACAAAGACCACCGCCACCAGGTCAACGCCGTCGCGGTGCGCACCTTCTGGCGTCGGGCGGCCGATGCCACCCATGGCGTCGATGCGGAAAGGATGGGCTTCGACAAACCAGGCACCGGGCTGGCGCAACCGGCTGGCCACATCGGCCAGCGCCACCAGCAGGCGGGGCCATGCGGGGTCGGCCAGCAGGGTTTCAGGCAGAGGTTCGAAATGGCGCTGAATGCCACCGTGCAGCGCGTTGTATTCCACCGGCTGCCAATGCGGCCGCTGCGGCACGGCACGGCATTGGCCGCCGTCAATGACGAAACAGCCGTGACGGCGGCGCCTGTAGCGGCCGCCATCGCGCAGGTATTCATCCGCCGGCAGGGCTTGCCACAGCGGTTGCCAACCCGCCAAGGTGGCCGGCTCCAAGCCAGCCAGCGCGCGCAGCGCGGCGCTGTCCAGCACGGCCCATCCGGCCTGGGAAAGTTGGCGGGACAGGTCCGACAAGGCGGTCAGCGGCGGGTCTGGGTTGGGCTTCATCCTGCATCGTGAAAATTGAGGGAAATTGCCTCGGATTCTGGGGGAAGCTCTCCAATCGGCTGTCAGCCAGGCGCAGGGAAGTGCCGTTAACGTTTCATCGTGCTGATACCTCGACCCCTGCTGCAATCCCATTCGGACGACGCTTCCGACACTTCCAACCCTGCTGGAGCGGCAAAGCATCCGCCAGGCAGTTGCAGCGGCTGGCCGCTGGTTGAGATCATCGAACTGAAATGGCTGCTCGCGGGCGAAGGCATCTACATCCACGTCGAACGCCTGCAGACCGACCCTGCCTATGCCTGCCGAGCGTTGGACGAAGCAGCAGCATCGACCAGCCCGACGTTGCGCGCCACGGCGCTGCGCTTGCGCAACCGACTGCTGCCCGGCGGCTGAAAACCGCCACCTGACGGGCAGCAGACGCTGCATCAGGCGGCCACGCGGCGGCGTAGCATCCTGGCGCAACGCCGCGATGCGGCGCCTCGCGAAAGGCCCGCGATGAACACCGTCAAGCGCATGCTGCCTTCGATGCCCACGACAAGGTGCGCCTGCACCCTGTTGCTCTGTGCACTTCTTTGTGTCTTTCTCACCGCTTGCACGACCGTGCTGCCGCCCGCACCCAGCACGCAGATCCTGCACGACGAACTCTTCAGCCCGCTGCAGCCCGCGCCCGATGTCAATGCAGTCTTCGCCATGAGCGACGAGATGCGGGCCTATGCGGCGCGCGAACTGACCCCGCTGGCACGGCACCCCGACCCGCGGCGCGAACTGATTGCCGCGCTGTACAGCAAGGGCCGGCTGCAACTGGACTACGACGGCAGCAGGACACGGTCGGCGTCGCAGGCCTTTGCATCGCGTTCGGGCAATTGCCTGTCGCTGGTGATCATGACGGCCACCTTTGCCCGCCAGCTTGGCCTGCCCGTCAGCTTCCAGGCCGTGCAAACCGATGACTTCTACAGCCGCAGCGGCGGCCTCTACATGGCCAGCGGTCACGTCAACCTGGTGCTGGGGCCACCCGCAGCGCACAGCGGCTATTCGCAAGGCCGGCGTGAAAGCCTGACGATCGACTTCATCCCGCAGGACGAGTTGCGTGGCCAGCGCACCCGGCCGCTGGATGAGCAAACCATCGTCGCGATGTTCCTCAACAACCGCGCCGCCGAAACCCTGGCCGCCGGCCAGGTCGCCGAGGCCTACGGCTACGCCCGCGCCTCCCTGCTGCACGACCCGGGCTTCTTCAATGCCAGCAATACCCTGGGCGTCATCTACAACCGCGCCGGTCACGCAGGGCCGGCCGAAGCCGCGTTTCGCCATGCCCTGGCTGGCGACGCCGACCACGTCAGCGCGCTGAGCAACCTCGTCAAGCTCTTGCAGCACCAGGGCCGCAGCAGCGAAACACCGGCCTGGCTGGCGCGGCTGGACCGGTTGCAGCCGGTGCCGCCCTTTCAGCACTTCAACCTGGGGCGTGAGGCCCTGGATGCTGGCGACCCGGCCCTGGCGCGTGACCACTTTCTGCGCGAATTGCGGCTTCAACCGTACCAGGACGAGGTTCACTTCTGGGCCGCGCAGGCTTACTGGCGCCTGGGCCAGACCAACCGCGCCCAGCACCATCTGCGCCAGGCCCTGGAATACAGCAACAACCGCACGACCCACGACCGCTATGCCGCCAAGCTGGAGGGATTGCGCCACGGCGCGGTGCAGTAGGTGCGACTGCCGCACCCGCCGGGCTGCGCCTGCCGTGGCACAGTCCGGGGTGCGCCGGTGCCGCGCCCACGGCCCCGGTTGAAAGCCGGGCCACCGGCGCCATGGCCGAGTTGTCGCATCACTCCCTTTCGCACTCCCTTTCGCACCCCATCGCTGCATCCCGGATGAAACCTGCCTCCAAACCCAACCCGTTGATCGAGATCGCCGTCACCATCATCCTGCCGGCTGTGGTGCTGATGAAACTCAGCAGCGCCGACAGCCTCGGGCCCTTGCGTGCGCTGCTGCTGGGCCTGGCCTTTCCGTTGGGCTGGGGCCTGTGGGACGGCTGGCGTCGGCGCAAGCTCAACTGGCTGGCGGTGCTGGGCGTGGTCAGCACCCTGCTCACGGGGGGCATCGGCCTGCTGGCGCTGGACGCCAAATGGCTGGCAGTGAAAGAGGCCTTCATTCCTTCACTGATCGGGGCTGTGGTGCTCGGATCAATCTGGACCCGCACGCCTTTGATCCACCTGCTGGTATTCAACCCCTCGCTCTTCGATGTCGAGCGCATCAACCAGGCGCTGGTGGCAAAGGGCAACGCGTCGGCGTTTGAGACGCGGCTGCGCCAGGGTACTGTTTTGCTGGCCTGCACTTTCCTGTTTTCGGCCGTCGCCAACTACGTGCTGGCACGCTGGGTCGTCACCAGTGCAGCGGGCACTGAGGCTTTCAACCAGGAACTGGGGCGGCTGACGCTGCTGAGCTACCCGATCATTGCCATCCCGTCGATGGTGATGATGATGGGCCTGATGTTCTGGCTGGCGCGCGAAGCCAAGTCGCTCACCGGCCTGGCGATGGGTGACATGCTGCAAGGCGGCTGAAAAGACGGCAGATACCCCCTCACCCCTAGAATGAGGGGGTGAAATATGGTTCCCTCGAAACCTTGGCCATGGTGCTTGGCGCTGCATCTCCCGCTCCGCGCCTGTCGCCTGCCGGGAACGCGCGCCGCCACTGTTTGAAGTCGGCTCCGGGTTTGTGTGCGGGCCTGCTGTGCGCGCTGGCTGCGTCCGCGCAAGCGCTGGAGCCGCCCACCGGCGCCATCGTGCTCACGGTCGGTGGACGCGTGCGCAACAGCAATGACGGCCGGCGCGCGCAGTTCGACATGGCCATGCTTGAGGCGCTGCCACAGCAGGTGGTGGTGACGCGCACCCCTTGGTTCAGTCAGGTGCGCCGCTTCACCGGGCCGCTGCTGCGCGACGTGCTGTCTGCCGCCGGCGCGCAAGGCACGATGCTGCGCCTGGTGGCCCTGAACGACTACCAGGTGGACATGCCCTTCGACGATGCGCAGCGCCACGACGTGATCATTGCCCGGCTCTTGGATGACAAGCCGATGGCCGTGCGCGACAAGGGCCCGCTCTTTGTCATCTACCCCTTCGACGCGCGGCCCGAACTGCGCAGCGCGATCTACTACAGCCGGTCGGCATGGCAATTGCGGACGATCGACGTTCTGTGACGCGCGCACCGGCTGGCCGCGCGGGCCTGGGCTGGCTCGGCCTGGTCGGCTTCGGGCTGCTGGTGGCGCTGCTGGCCGTGGCCCTGGTGCAGGCGCGCCAGTTTTCGCTGCTGCGCCAGACCATGAAGTCGGGCGGTGACTACGCCGTGCTGACGATCTACCAGGCCGAGATTGAATATTTGCGCCTGCGCGAGGCCTGGCGCCTGTCTGTCCAGCCACCTGGCCAAACGTCTGCCCAGACGCTGGATTCCAGCAACCTGGCGGACCTGAAACTGCGCTATGAAATCTGGGTCAGCCGCGTGCAGCTGCTGGAGGCCGACAGGCCGCAGCGGCTGGTGGCCGACAACCCAGAACACCGCGAGACGCTGGACGCCGTGCAGCGCTTCATCGCCCGCGCCGACCTGGCCCTGGGCGCCCGACCCGAACAGGACCTGAGCGCAGCCTTTCTGGCCGACAATCTGCCGGCCCTGCAGGCACTGGGCGCACCGATGCATGGCCTGTCGCTGAGCGCCGCGCACCGCGTGGCCGAACAGATGGAAGAGCGCAACGGCGCCGTGCGCCAGCAAAACCAGCTGGGTCTGGGGCTGACGATCTTCATGTCGGTGCTGACGCTGGCATTCGCCTACATCGCGCTGCGCCAGGTGCGCCAGTTGCGGCAACGGCGCGGGGTGCTGGAAGAACTGGCCACCAATCTGAGCCAGGCGCGACGCGACGCTGAAAGCGCCAGCCAGGCCAAGAGCGCCTTCCTGGCCAACATGAGCCACGAGATCCGTACGCCCTTTCATGGCCTGATGGGCATGCTCTCGCTGCTGCGCGAAACGGGCCTGACAGCGCGCCAGATTGACTACCTGCGCACTGCCACCGAATCGGCCGACCACCTGCTGGCCATCCTCAACGACATCCTCGACATGTCGCAGCTGGAAAGCGGCCGCCTGACCTTGGCGCCAGCACCGGTGGACCTGCGCGTGCTCTTGCGAGATGTCGAAGCGTTGATGCGGCCGCAGGCTGCTGCCAAGTCGCTGGCGCTGCACATCGACGCCGACCCGAGCGTGCCCGAACGTGTGATGGCCGACGCCACCCGGCTGAAGCAGATTCTCTTCAACCTGCTGTCCAACGCCATCAAGTTTTCAGACCGTGGCGCGGTGTTGCTTGACCTGCGCGCAAGACCGGGCGGGGATGGTGGCGGCAGTGGTGGCGAGATCGAATTTGCCGTCATCGACACCGGCATCGGCATGGACGAGGCGACGCTCAACCACCTCTTCAACCGCTTTGTGCAGGGCGACAACTCACGCTCGCGGCGCCACGGCGGCACGGGTCTCGGCCTGGAAATTTCGCGCAACCTGGCGCGCCTGATGCACGGCGACATCACCGTCACCAGCAAGCCCGGGGAAGGCAGTTGCTTCACGTTGCGGCTGCCGCTGCAGGCGGTGCTGAACCTGGGCAGCCACGCCAGCGCGCCGAGCGCACCCACGCAGCCGCGCGCCCGGCCCCTGAAGGTGCTGGTGGCCGAAGATCACCCTGTGAACCGGCAGTACCTGGCTGCGCTGCTGGACAACATGGGGCACGAGGCGCACTTCACCGTCAACGGCCAGGAAGCAGTGGCAGCCGCCCGCACGATGGCCTTTGACCTGGTGCTGATGGACCTGCACATGCCGCTGATGGACGGCGTGGCCGCCACGCGCGCCATCCGCGCGCTGCCAGAAGCCGCGCGCTCCACCGTGCCCATCGTCGCATTGACCGCCGATGCCTTTGCAGAAACCCGCGACCGCTGCCTGCTGGCTGGCATGAACGACTTCCTCACCAAGCCCGTCAGCCCGCAAAAGCTGGCCACGCTGCTGCGCCAGCTTTTTGGCAGTGGCGAACACGACCCCGCCGCCCTGCCCGGCGCGGCCCGCAATGCCGATGCCCTGCAGCCGCGCCCGGCACTCAAGGGCAGCGCACAGCCGGTGCTGGATGAAGCCGCCATCGACGCTGCGCTGCAGGCCATGTCCAAGGCCAAACTGGGCGCCATGATCGCGGCCTTTCTCGACCAGGGCCCGCAGACCGTGCAGCACCTGCGGGCTGCGGTGCGTGATGCGCAGCCGCTGGAATTGCGCGTCAACGCCCATGCGGTCAAGGGCGCCGCACTCAACCTCGGGTTGTCGGCACTGGCCGCCACGGCCGAGGCGCTGCAGGAAGGCGCCGCCCACCTGCCAGCGCACGAAATTGCCCGCCTGGTGCAGCGCTATGAGGAATTGCTGCCCGTGACGCGGCAGGCTGCGCGCGACCTGGGTCTGCTGCCGCCGGCTGCAGCGCCTGCCACTACAGAATGATCGGCTCCGGCTCCAGCCGTATCCCGAACCGCCCGTAAACGCTTTCCTGGATCGCGCGCGCCAGCGTCACCACCTCGGCGCCACTGGCGCCGCCCCGGTTCACCAGCACCAGCGCCTGCTTGTCGTACACGCCGGCCGCGCCCACGGTCTTGCCCTTCCAGCCGCAGGCGTCGATCAGCCAGCCTGCGGCCAGCTTCATGCTGCCGTCGGGCATCGGGTAGTGAACGATTTCGGGGTCGCGGCCGATGATGTCCGTGCACTGCTCGGGCGTGACCACCGGGTTCTTGAAAAAACTGCCGGCATTGCCGATCACCGCCGGGTCGGGCAGCTTGGCGCGGCGGATGGCGCACACCCACTCGAACAGCGTCCTCGAATCGGGTGCCGCGTTGCCGGTCTCGGCCATCTTGCGCTCGATGTCCAGGTAGCCCAGCACCGGCTGCCAGGGCTTGGGCAGCCACAGCCGCACGCGGGTGATGACGGACTTGCCCGCCAACCCGCCAAAGCCCAGGCTTTTGAAGACGCTGTCGCGGTAGCCAAAGCGGCAGTCGGCCGCATTCAGCGTGACCGTGCGGCCCGTCACCAGGTCCACCGCGTCCAATGAATGAAAGCGGTCTTTCAGCTCCACGCCGTACGCGCCGATGTTCTGCACCGGTGACGCGCCCATGCTGCCCGGGATCAGCGCCAGGTTTTCAAGCCCCGCCCAGCCGTTGTCCACGGCCCAAGCCACTGCCCCGTGCCACGATTCACCGGCGCCAAATTCCAGCAGCCAGCCTTCGGCGGTTTCCTGCAGCAGCCTGCGGCCCAGGATCTCCACTTTCAGCACGACCGCGTCGATGTCCTTGGTGAACACCACGTTGCTGCCGCCACCGAGGATGAACTTGCGCGCCAGGCCGTAGTCGGGGTGGTCCACCACGCGCCGCACGTCAGCGTCACTGTGGATGCGGACCAGCGTGCGGGCCACAGCCGGCAGCCCGAAGGTGTTGTGTTCACGCAGGCTGGCGCGCTCTTGCACCTGCAGGGGCGTGTGGAGGGCACTGGTGGGCGGCACGGAGGAGATGGGCATGCGAGAATTTTCACGCATCCTAGAGACGACCGTGAGAACCCCGCTTCCATGCCGAGCTTTGACACCGTGATCGAACCCGACCTTGTGGAAATGCGCAACGCCGTTGAGCAGGCCAACAAGGAAATCGGCACCCGCTTCGACTTCAAGGGCAGCAGCGCCAAGGTCGAACTGGCCGACCGCAGCGCGAAAGACCGTGAACTCACGCTTTTTGGCGACAGCGACTTCCAGCTGCAGCAGGTGCGCGACGTGCTGCTGACGCGGCTGGCCAAGCGCGGCGTCGACGTGCGCTTTCTGGACTTTGACGGCAAGCCTGAGAAGCTCGGCGGCGACAAGCTCAAGCTGGCGGTGCCCGTGAAGTCGGGCATCGACGCCGAGACCGCGAAGAAGATCCAGACGCTGCTGAAGGCCAGCAAGATCAAGGTCCAGGGCGCCATTCAGGGCGACGCGGTGCGCGTGACCGGCACAAAACGCGACGACCTGCAAACGGCCATCGCGCTGCTGCGCAAAGAACTGGCGGATGTGCCTTTGAGCTTCGACAACTTCCGCGCATGAAGTTGCTGGCTTTCGGGTTGCTGCTGGGGCTGCCGTTGTGGCTGCTCCCCACCACCAGCGCACAGGCGCAGGGCGTATCCCTGGCAGGCCGCATGGGCGACCGCGCGCTGCTGGTCATCAACGGCCAGCCACTCACCGTGGCGGTCGGGGGTACCGCAGGCGGCGTGCGCTTGCTGCGCTGGAACGGTGACGAGGCTGAAGTGGAAGTGGCTGGCGCCAGAAGCCGCCTGCGCGTCGGCGGCACGCCGGCACAAATCGGCAGCGCCCGCGCGCCCAGCGCCGCACGCGAAATCGTCATGACGGCCGGTTCGGGCGGCCACTTCATGCCCACCGGCGCCATCAACGGCCAGGCCGTGCGCTTTGTGGTGGACACCGGTGCCACGCTGGTGTCGATGGGCCAGGACGAAGCGCTGCGGCTGAACCTGGACCTGAGCAGCTCGCGCACCGGCGTGTCGCAAACCGCCAACGGCCCGGTGCCGGTGCGCATCGTCGTGCTGGACCGCGTGCGCGTGGGCGAGGTCGAAATCAACAACGTCGGCGCAGTCGTCATGCCGCAGCCGATGCCCTTCATCCTGCTGGGCAACAGCTTCTTGAACCGCTTCCAGATGCGTCGCGACAACGACGTGATGCGGCTGGAGTTGCGCTAGTTTGTCCCGCTTGGGACAAGTCATTTAAAAACGGTCGTGCTAAAAGTGCGGCTTGCACGCCCCGTCGCAAGGAACAGACATGGACTTGAACTTCACCCCCGAAGAGCAGAGCTTCAGGATTGAGATCCGCCAATGGGTGGCCGACAACCTGCCCGCTGACATCAGCCACAAGGTGCGCACCGCCCTGCGCTTGAGCCGTGACGACCTGCAGCGCTGGGCCAAGATCCTGGGCAAGAAGGGCTGGCTCGGCTGGGGCTGGCCGGCACAGTTTGGCGGACCCGGCTGGAACGCGATCCAGAAACATCTGTTTGAAGAGGAATGTGCGCTGGCCTGTGCGCCGCGCGTCATCCCATTCGGCCCGGTGATGGTGGCGCCGGTGATCATGACCTTTGGCAATGCAGAACAACAGAAGCGCTTCCTGCCCGGCATCGCCAGCGGCGAGGTCTGGTGGAGCCAGGGCTACAGCGAACCCGGTTCGGGCTCTGACCTGGCATCGCTGAAGTGCAAAGCCGAAAGAGTCGCTACAAGTTCGGGCGACAAATACATCGTCAACGGCCAGAAGGCCTGGACCACGCTGGGCCAGTACGGCGAATGGATCTTCTGCCTGGTGCGCACCAGCAACGAAGGCAAGCCGCAGACCGGCATCAGCTTTCTGCTCATCGACATGAAAAGCCCCGGCATCACCGTGCGGCCCATCGTGCTGATGGACGGTGAGCCCGAGGTCAACGAGGTCTGGTTCGACAACGTCGAAGTGCCGGCCGAGAACCTCATCGGCGAAGAGAACAAGGGCTGGACTTACGCCAAGCACCTGCTGTCGCACGAGCGCACCAACATCGCCGACGTGAACCGCTCCAAGCGCGAACTCGAGCGCTTGAAGCGCATCGCCAAGGCCGAAGGCGTGTATGAAGACCTGCGCTTCCGCGACCAGATCGCGCTGCTGGAAGTCGACATCGTGGCGCTCGAAATGATGGTTCTGCGCGTGCTGTCAGCCGAAAAGAGCGGCAAGCAGAGCCTGGAGGTGGCAGGCCTCTTGAAAATCCGCGGCAGCGAAATCCAGCAGCGCTACAGCGAACTGATGATGCTGGCCGCGGGCCCGCTGGCGCGCCCCTGCATCCACGAGGCGATGGAAGCAGGCTGGCAAGGCGACCTGGCCTTCCCGACGCCGCTTCTGCCGCTGGCGGGCACCTTCTTCAACCTGCGCAAGACAACGATCTACGGCGGCAGCAACGAAGTGCAGCGCAACATCGTGTCGCAAACCGTGCTTGGGAGCTGAACCATGGACTTCGATTTCACCGACGACCAGGAATCCCTGCGCGACGCCGTCCGCCGCTGGGTGGACAAGGGCTTCAGTTTCGACCGCCGCCACGCGCTGGCCAAGGCCGGCGGCGCCAGCCGAGCGGTGTACGGCGAACTGGCAGAACTCGGCCTTGCCGGCCTGGTGGTGCCCGACGCGCACGGCGGCCTGGGCCAGGGCGCCATCGACGCGATGGTGGTCTGCGAAGAACTGGGCCGCGGCCTGGTGAATGCGCCCTATGCCTATGCCGCGCTGATGACGCCAGTCTTGCTGGCGGCGGCGCCTGCAGCACTGCAGGCGACATGGCTGCCGGGCATTGCCGGCGGTGAATCGTTGGTGATCCCGGCGTTGCAGGAACGCGCGGCGCGGCACCAGCTTCAGCATGTGACGACGCGCGCAACGGCTGTCGGCGCAGGCTGGGCCCTTGACGGCGTGAAGTGCGTGGTGCCGGCCGGCGACGAAGCCGACGCTTTCATCGTGCCCGCCCGCGTCTCGGGCGCAGATCGCGCCGCGTCCGATCAGGCGGGTATCTCGCTCTTTCTGGTGCGCGCGGCCGATGCCCGCATCACCGCTTACCCCACGCAGGACGGTGGCCGTGCGGCCGATGTGCGCTTGGTGGCGGCACCCGCAGAACTGATCACGCACGACGCCTATGCGCTGCTCGAAACCGCCGTGGATGTGGGCGTTGCCGCGCATAGCGCCGAAGCGGTGGGCCTGATGGACCGGCTGGTGGCCATCACCGTGGACTACATGAACACGCGCAAGCAGTTCGGCAGCACCCTGGCCGGCTTTCAGGCCCTTCGCCACCGCATGGCCGACGTCAAGATGCAGCTGGAACTGGGCCGGTCGATGAGCTACTTCGCCAGCTTGAAACTGGGTGAGCCCGCGCCACAACGCCGCCGCGCGGTGGCCCAGGCGCGCGTGCAGCTGGGCCAGTCGATGCGCTTCGTGGGCCAGCAGTGCATCCAGCTGCACGGCGGCATCGCCTGCACCGACGAATACATCGCCAGCCACTATTTCAAGCGCCTGACGATGCTGGAGCTGACGCTGGGCGACACCCTGCACCACTTGGGCGAAGTGTCGGCGCGCATGCAGGACACGGCGGGCGTCTTCGCCTGAACAGGAGCGCTGCATCGGCGTGGTCCTTATGAGCACCCACGATCTTCACCCCGGCTCCATCACCGACATTGAAGGCATCACCGTCGGCCAGGCTGCGGCCACGGGCCGCGCCACCGGCTGCAGCGTGGTGCTGTGTCCCGATGGCGCGGTGTGCGGTGCTGCGGTGCGCGGCGGTGCGCCCGGCACGCGCGAGACAGACCTGCTGCGGCCCGAAAACTCCGTGCACGTGGTGCATGCCGTGTTGCTCACCGGCGGCAGCGCCTTTGGCCTGGATGCGGCAGGCGGCGTCATGCGCTGGCTGGACGAGCGCGGCCACGGCCTGCCCGTGGGCGCAGCGGTGCATGAAGGCGCGGCCGGTGAAGCAGGCCTGGACATCATCCGCGTGCCGATCCGCGTGCCGATCGTTCCCGCCGCCGTGCTCTTTGACCTCTGGATCGGCGACGCCCGCATCCGCCCCGACGCCGACACCGGCTACGCCGCGTGCGAAGCCGCCAGCAGCAGCATGCCGTCGCAAGGCAACGCAGGCGCTGGCCTGGGCGCCACGGTGGGCAAGCTCTTCGGCATCGCGCGCGCCATGCGCGGCGGCATCGGCACCGCGTCGGTGCAGCTGGGCGGCTTCACCGTCGGCGCGCTGGTGGCCGTCAACGCCATAGGCGATGTGCTGGACGCCAACGGCCGCGTGATTGCCGGCGCGCGCAGCGAAGACGGCCGAGAACTGGTGCGCAGCACGCGCGCGCTGCTGGCCGGCCACGGCCCTGAACACTTGATGGCCGGCATGGCCACCACCATTGGCGTGGTGGCCACCGACGCGCTGCTGTCGAAGGCGCAGGTGACGCAACTTGCGGCGCAAGCACACCACGGCTTGTCACGGGCGGTCAGCCCCATCACGGTCAATGACGGCGACGCTTTTTTTGCGCTGGCCACTGGCGCTGCCGGTGGCTGCGGCGATCTCACCGCACTGGCTGCGATGACCGCCGAAGCCGTGTCGCGCGCCATCCGCAACGCCGTGCTGGCGGCGCGTGCGCTCGACGACCCGCACCTGCCGCACCTGCCGTACTTGCCCGCCGCGCGCGACTGGCCGGGCCGCAATACCGCGCAAGCCACGCGGCCGGGTTCGCTGTGAAGGCGCACTGACACTCAGCACCCGCGCGTGAAATCGCGCTCCCGCCAACACCCGCCTGGCAAGTCCTTCCGGACTTGCATGTGCGGGCTCAGTCAGACCGGTAGAGGTCACCCAGCACGATGCCCTCGCGGCGCGGATCGGCGCCGCCTTCCAGGTAGTAGTAGCCCTGGGGGTTGCTGCGACGCACGATGGTGCCGATGCCGCTGCTCTGCGCCGCCGTGTTCACCGTGTGCCCCAGCGCACGCAAGCCGGTGATGAGCGCATCGTTGTTGCCGCCGTTCGTGATGTCGACGTTCGGGTGTTCACCGCCGACGTTGGTGTTGATGCTGTTGGCGGCGCCAAAGGCCACCATCGACGTCGCCTGCTGCGCGTCCAGCCCCCAGTCCACGAAGCCGACGATGGTCTTGGTGACGTACTGGATGATGGTGGCGCCACCGGGCGACCCCGTGGCCATGCGGAATTCACCGCGACTGCCGTCGCTGTGGGTGCGGAACATCAGCGTCGGCGCCATCGAACTGCGCGGCCGCTTGTTGGCGGCCACGCGGTTGGCGATGGGTGCACCGGTGCTGTCTGTGGGTGCGACGGAGAAATCCGTGAGCTGGTTGTTCAGAAGGAAGCCACCGCGCGTCATGTGGAAGGCGCCGAAGCCAGACTCCACCGTGGTCGTCATCGACACCACGTTGCCGTAGCCGTCCACCACCGTGATCTGCGTCGTGCCGTTCTCGGCCGACGGCCCATGCTGGCCCAAAGCCACCGGGCCCAGGTTGCCGGGCTGTGCCGTGCCCATGCTGCGCGTCAGGTCGATCAGGCTGGCGCGGCCGCGCAAGTACGTGCGGTCGAGCATGGCGGCGGCGCTGCCGCCGGGCAGCGGCACAAAGTCGGTGTCGGCCACGTACTTGTCGCGGTCGGCGTAGGCCAGGCGCTGAGCCTCGGCCACCAGGTGCACGCCAAAGGCAGTGGGCTTGCCGCCGTTGACGTCCAGCGCGGTGGGCTTGTGCAACGCGAGGTCGAAATTCTCCAGGATGCCCAGCGCTTGGGCCACCGCCAGGCCGCCGCTGCTGGGGGGCGGCATGCCGCACACCCACACGCTGCGGTAGGTGCCGCAGATGGCTGTGCGCTTGATGGACCGGTAGGCCGCCAGGTCGGCCAGGGTCGTCACGCCGGGGGTGATGCCGCCGGTGGTGTCCGCAATCTCATCGACGATGTCCTGCGCCAACGCGCCGCCGTAGAAGGCCGCGATGCCGCCATTGGCGATGGTGGCGAATGTGGTGGCCAGGGCCGGGCTTGTCAGCAGCGTGCCGGCGGCCTTGGCGCTGTTGTCGGCGTTGAGGAAATAGGCGCGTGCCTGCGGGTCACGCACCAGGCTCGTGGCCGACCCGGCAATGGACGCCGACATGCGCGGGCTGATCCTGAAGCCCTCGGTGGCTATCTTGATGGCGGGGTCGAACAGCTCTTTCCATGTCAGCCGGCCACCGTCGCGGTGCGCCGTGTCCAGCATGTGCAGGACACCCGGCGTGCCGATGCTGCGGCCGCTGCTGCGGGCGTTGGGCAAGGGGGTCGTCTGCTGGCTGTTGCTGATCCAGCGCAGGTAGTTCTCGGTGGCTGCAGCGGGTGCGGTTTCGCGGCCGTCATAGGCGGTGACGGTGCCGCTTCTGCGGTCATAGGCCAGCATGAAGGCACCGCCGCCGATCCCGCTGGACTGCGGCTCGACGATGTTCAGCACCATCTGCGTCGCAATCGCTGCGTCGATGGCCGTGCCGCCCTTCTTCAGCACGTCGCAGCCAGCCTTGGTAGCCAGCGGGTTGGCAGCCACCACCATGAAGCTGCGCGAAAACGCGGTCTTCTTGCTGGCAAAGCCGGTGGCGATTTCAGGCGCGCCGTTGGCGCCTGGCGTGCCGGGGTCATAGACCGCGCCCGCCGTGCCGTACTGCAGGCAGGCGTTGTCGCCCACCGGGTCACTGTCGTCGCTGCCGCCACAGGCGGCCAGCAATATCGTTAGCAGGCCCAGTTGAACGGCGCGGGTTCTGATCTTCACAGGCAGTGTCATGGCGCACTCTTTCAAACGGCGTGGACCAGCATGGTGTGGCGCCACCCGGCGCACCGGAACCCGGAACAACCCGGGGCAACCCGGGGCAACCCGATGCATCCTGCAACCGGTGCGACACTGCGCGCCCATGAAACTTGCAGACATCCTCTTCAGCCAGGGCTTTGGCAGCCGCCGCGAATGCGCAGCGCTCTTGCGCAATGGCGCCGTGGCAGTGGGCGGGCAGACGCTGGTGGACGGCACGCTGCAGCTGCCCGAAGCCGGCCTCGTCTTTCACGTCAACGGGCAGCCCTGGCCGTACCACGCCAAGGCGCTGTTGATGCTGCACAAGCCGCCCGGCTACGAATGTTCACGCAGCCCGCGTGACCACCTGGGGGTGCTGAGCCTGTTGCCCGCGCCCCTGCGCCAGCGCGGCGTGCAACCCGTGGGCCGGCTGGACCAGGACACCACCGGGCTCTTGTTGCTGACCGACGACGGCACGCTCATCCACCGCCTGACGTCCCCCAAGCACCACGTTGCCAAGGTCTATGAAGTGCTGACCAAACACCCAGTGGCAGCCGACTTGCCCGCGCAGTTGATGGCCGGCGTGCTGCTGCACGATGACACCAAGCCGGTGGCCGCTGCCGCCTGCGAGATCACCGGTGAATTCGGCCTGCGGCTGACGCTGACAGACGGCCGCTACCACCAGGTCAAACGCATGGTGGCGGCCGCTGGCAACCGGGTCGAAGGCCTGCACCGCAGCGCCTTCGGGCCCTGGCGACTGCCTGCCGACCTGGCGCCTGGCGCATGGCAGTGGTTGTTGCCATCAGCGCAGACACAAACGCAGACACAAACGCAGACATAAGCGCAGCCATAAGCGCAGCCAGAACCCAGCCCGCAACACCATGAAGAGAATCGCACTCGTCGTTCAACGCTACGGTGAAGAAATCAACGGCGGCGCAGAAGCGCTGGTGCGCATGCTGGCCGAACGCCTGAAGGCGCGCTTTGACGTCGAGGTGCTGACCAGTTGCGCGCTGGACTACTCCACGTGGGCCATGCACTACCCGCCGGGCGGAAGCGACGTGTGCGGCGTCCGCGTGCTGCGCTTTGCGCACCCGCTGCGCAACGACGTCGGCCGTGCGCGCGTGCCGCTGGTGCACAAGCTGCGCTTCAAGCTGCGCGCGCTGCTGCGCCGGCTGCCGGGCGCGCAAGTCGCAGCACCGCGGGGCGACAGTTTCTACGACGGCCGCGACTTCCTGCGCCGCCAGGGCCCGCATTGCGAGGGCCTGTTGCAGCATCTGCGCGGTTCAGCAAAGCGCTACGACGCAGTGATTTTCTTCACCGCGCTGTACGAACCGGCGGCGCTGGGCGTCGAAGCCTTTGGCCGGCGCAGCGTGCTCGTGCCGCTCTTGCACGACGAAAAACCGATGTACCAGCCGGTCTATGGCGAAGTCATGCGCAAGGCTGGAGCGCTGATCTTCAACACCGACGCAGAGCGCCGCCTGGCCGCCAAGATGTACGGCATCGACACCCGCAACGCGCCGGTCGCCGGTGCGGGGGTGGAGATCGTGACGCCAACGGCGCAGGCCGTGGCGCAGGTGCTGGCCCGGCGCGGCCTGGGGCCGGGCTACCTGGTCTACGTCGGCCGCATCGACGTGTCAAAAGGCTGCAAACAACTGCTCAATGCCTTCCTGGCCCACCTGCGCAAGAACCCGGCCGCGCAGTTGGTGCTGGTGGGCAAGGCGGTGATGCCGGTGCCTGAGCACCCGCGCATCCTCAGCACCGGTTTCGTCAGCGATGCAGAACGCGACGCGCTCATCAAAGGTGCGGCTGCGCTGGTCATCCCGTCGCGCTACGAGAGCCTGTCACTGGTGCTGCTGGAAGCCATGCTGCTGCGCACCCCCGTCATCGCCAACGCGCAGTGCGACGTGCTGGCCGACCACATCGCGCACAGCGGCGCCGGCCTGGCCTACCGCGGTCAGGCCGGGCTGGTGCGCGCAATGGCGGTGGTGCAGACGCTGGACGCCGCCGGGCGCGAGCGCTGGGCCACGCTGGGTGCCGCCTACGTGCAGCGCAGTTGCAGCTGGCCGAACGTCTTGCAGCAGTACGCGGACGCGGTGGAGGCTGTCAGCGTGTTGCCAGACTTTCCTGCGCCGGCTCATCAGCCCGGCTGAGCACCACAAGCTGATTGGTGGACAAGTCCAGCCCGCGCGGCAGCTGGTACATCTTGCGCAGGCGGGACTCAAAAGCCTTGCGCTGCAGGCGCACCCACAGCGCGCCCATGCGGCGGCTGGCGGGCTGCTGGTGCCAGGGCAGGGTTTCGCCGCTGTGCAGCAGGCGCATTCCACATTCGGCGCACAGCTGGCGCACCTTTGACAGACCGAGAGCATTCACGTGCGTGCTGTCGCCATGCTGCATCCACAGACCCAATGGCGATTCGGCATTGGGAAACCGCAGCAACAGCCGCCCGCCGGGGTTCAGCCGTGCGGCCAGCTGCAAGACGAAGGCCTGCGTCTGCGCGGGGGGCACATGCTCCAGCACGTCGAAGGCAGCAATGAGATCGAAACGCAGCGCGGCGTCCACCGCCGACACAGCAAGCTCGGCAGAAAAGCCGGCGCCACGCGCGACATCGACCAGGCGCGTGTTGGTCTCCACGCCCACCACCGCATGCCCCTGTGCACGCAGCCAACCCATGAAGCGGCCGTTGCCGAAGCCTACTTCCAGGGCATGGATGGGCGTGCGAAGGGGCGCAACGGCACGCTGCACATGCCAGCTGAAGTAGCGGGCGTCGTAGGCTGAAAAACGGGCAAAGTCCGCCGCGTCCCAGCCCTTCCATTGGGCGTAGGGGTCGCTCATGCGCCGCTCATACGCCGCTCATGCGCCAATCACCCACCGCTCAAGGACGAGCAGCGGGCGACAAGGCGCCCAGCAGCCGCGTGGCCGCGCTCAGCAGCGGCAATTCCGCGTCATCACCCCCTGCGGCCTTGCGCCGCGCCAGCAACTTGGTGGCTGCGGCCGGCATGCGGCTGGCCAGCAAAGCGCGCAACAAGCGCGGCGCATCCGCGCCGGCAAAGAAAGTGGCGGGCAGCTCGTCCAACCAGCGACTGAGTTCCGCTTCGGGCAACAGGTCTGGCAGGTGGTGGGCGCCGCGGAAACCCAGGCTCGCACCCGCAAGCCCCCATGCACCCGAGACACCCGGCTCGCCGATGGCAAAGCGGTTGGCCACGGCCGGCGGCGCGAAGATGACGCCGTGGGCCTGCTCCACAAAGGCCCGCTGCCGGCGGCACGACACTTCGTTTCCCCGGTGGCTCTGCATCATGCGCGCGTCCATGCCTGCGGCCAGGAAGCGCCGCGACCGCAGCGAAAAGCCGCCGTCTCCCACGGCGGTCTCTTCGGGTTCATCAGGCCAGACGGCACCCACGTAGTCATAGACCAGGAACTCGTCGTTCCAGGCTTGCGGCTGGGTGATGAAACCGTCCCACCGCGTCAGCAGCGCGTGGGAGGTGCGGATGTAAGCCGGCAGTTGGCGCATGACAAAGGCCGACTGTTCGTGCGCGCTGCGCAGCGGACCGATGTCGATGATCTCGATGCCCGGCAGCACCACCGTCGGCAGCCAGTCGTGGGTGAAAAGGAAGACACGGCCGAACTGGATGCGGTGCATCGACCGCAACAGCGACTGCGCTGCGAGCGCGGGCGTCTGGGTGTCCACCGCACACAAGGTGACTTGGGCAAGTGGGAGCCGGGTCATGCAACAGATTGTGCCAGTGCAAACCGCGAGTCCACCCTGGGGCCGGCCCTGCCCAGGGCACCTCGTGTCCCAGGGCACCTCGGTGACGCTGGCTACACTGCGCCGGGATGGATACACGCCGCATCGGCATCAGTTTGGGGCAGATCGGCGCGCTGCACGACGGCCTGGGCGAGTTCTCGTTGCAGATCGGCCAGCGCGTGGCCGCCCAGGCCGGCGTCTGGCAGGCGCAATACGGCATTGGTTTCGACTTTCACTTGCGCGAAAAGCTGTCCGGCCTGTTCGGCCCTGACGTGGGCTACTTGCCGGTGACGCGCTGGCAGCGTTTTCGCCACCTGCAGCCCAAGCGTTATGCGCTGTGGCACAGCCTGCACCAGCACAACAAGACCCTGGCCCCCAGCTTCGACGGACAGCGCACCGGCGTGCGACTGGTGACGGTGCATGACCTCAACCACCTCCATGGCCCGCCATCGTTGCGCGCATGGCAGCAACAGCGGCGCGCCCTGGCGCTGATGCGGCGCAGCGACGCGCTGGTGGCCATCAGCCACCACACGGCGGCCGACGTGCGCCAGCACCTGCACTGGACGGGCGAGATCACCGTCATCTACAACGGCGCACGCAGCGTCGTCACCGCGGCGCAAGAACCGCTGCCGGGTGGGCAGCGCGACGGCAGGCGGCCTTTTCTGTTCCACCTGAGCCGCATGTCGCCGTCGAAGAACCCGCAAGCAATCATCGAACTGGCCCGCCTCTGGCCCGACATGACTTTCGTGTTGTGCGGCCCGCCGAGCCAAGAGGCCAAGCATCTGCAGGCCACCGTGCGCCTGCCCAACCTGCAGTTCCACCTGGGCATCGACGACGCGCAGAAAGCCTGGGCCTATGCGCACTGCACGGGCTTCCTGTTCCCGTCGCTGACCGAAGGTTTCGGCCTGCCGCCCATCGAGGCCATGCACTTCGGCAAGCCGGTGTTCCTGGCACGCCGCACCAGCCTGCCCGAGATTGGCGGCGACGCGGCCGACTACTTCGACACCTTCGACCCAACCGCCATGAAGCAGGTGGTGCAGCACGGCCTGGAGCGCCACGCCCTGCCCGGCCGCGCCGATGCCGTCCGCCTGCACGCGGCGCAGTTTGACTGGGACCGCGCTGCCGACGCCTACCTGGGCTTGTACAAGCGCTTGTTGCGCTTGCCGCCGGGATAATCCACGCCATGCGCATCCACCGTGGATTCAACTTGGGCCTGCCGGCCTCTGCCGTGACCATCGGCAACTTTGACGGCGTGCACCGCGGCCACCAAGCCATGCTGGCGCTGCTGATCAGCGAAGCGCGGCATCGCGCGGTGCCGTCTTGCGTGATGACTTTCGAGCCGCACCCGCGCGACCACTTCGCGCGCCTGGCGGGCAAGCCGCTGGCTGCACCGGCGCGCATTGCGACGCTGCGCGACAAGCTGGCCGAGCTGGAACGCTGCGGCATCGACCATGCCGTGGTGGTGCGCTTCAACGAACGCTTTGCCGCCATGCCGGCGCAGGCCTTCATCAGCGACGTGCTGGTGCGGGGCCTGAAGGCGCGCTACGTGCTGGTCGGTGACGATTTCAGCTTTGGCGCCAAGCGCACGGGCAACTACGCCATGCTGGACGCAGCCGGCAACGGCCAAGGCTTCGACGTCGCCCGCATGATGAGCTACGAAGTGCACGGCCTGCGCGTGTCCAGTTCCGCCGTGCGCGAGGCGCTGGCCGCTGGCGACATGGCTCGCGCGGAAGCACTGCTGGGCCGCCCCTACAGCATCAGCGGCCACGTCGTGCACGGCCGCAAACTGGGGCGCGAGCTGGGCTTTCGCACGCTGAATCTGCGCTTTGGCCACCCGCGGCCTGCCGCCAGCGGCATCTTCGTCGTTCAGGTGCACGGCCTGGCGCCGCAGCCGCTGCCCGGTGTGGCCAGCCTGGGCGTGCGGCCGACGGTGGAAGACGCAGGCCGCGTGCTGCTGGAAGTGCACTGCCTGCAGTGGCCTGCTGCGCTGGGCCTTGACGCCGCCTACGGCCGCTGCATTCGGGTAGACCTGCTGCACAAGCTGCACGACGAACTGAAGTACGCATCGCTGGACGCGCTGCGCGCCGGCATCCAGCGCGACACCGACGACGCGCGCGCCTGGTTTGTGCGCCGGTAGAATCTGCTGCATGAAGCGCAGTTGCCTGCCCCACCCGCTGTCACCCGCGCCGCAGCGCTGGCACGCGGCCACGCGTCGCCAGGCAACGCACGACCGAATTATTGGGCCGGCCACCTGAGGGTGGCCTGAGGCGCCAGCCCAAGGGCCGGCGCACCCATCAGC
>JANMKK010000099.1:0-10761 GCA_031372005.1 Rubrivivax sp. | reverse complement strand
CGTGAAGACGAAGACGTGTCCGACGGCATTCGCGCCATCCTGCAAGCCGAAGGTGTGCGCTTTGCGCTGGCGTCGGAATGCATTTCGCTGGCGCGGGAAGGTGATCGCATCGTGGTCGGCGCAGCCTGCGCAAGCGAGCAGCCCGGCATTGTTGCCAGCCATGTGCTGTTGGCCGTGGGCCGGCGGCCCAATACCGACGGGCTCGGGCTTGACGTCGCGGGCATCCAGACCGATGCGCGCGGCTTTGTCGTCGTCGATGAACAGTGCCGAAGCAGCGCCGATGGCGTCTGGGCCGTCGGCGACTGCAACGGTCGCGGCGCCTTCACGCACACATCGTGGAACGACCACGAGATCGTCGTTGCCAACCTCTTTGACCACGACCGACGAAAAATCAGCGACCGCATTCCCTGCTACGCACTCTTCATCGACCCCGCGCTCGGCCGCATCGGCATGAGCGAAACCGAAGCGCGCGCCGAAGCCAAGTCCAGCGGCCGCAAACTGCTGCGCGCCAAGATGCCGATGCAGCGCGTAGGGCGCGCCCGCGAGGCCGGTGAGACGCAGGGATTCATGAAGGTGCTGGTGGACGCCGACAGCCAGCGCATCCTGGGCGCCGCGATTCTGGGCCTGAACGGCGACGAGGTGATCCACGCGCTGCTGGACGTGATGGCTGCCGGGCTGCCGTACACGGCCGTCTCGCGCACCGTGCACATCCACCCGACGGTGAGCGAACTGGTGCCGACGTTGCTGCAGCAGCTGCGGCCGGTGACCTAGAAGATCTCAGCGCGCGTCATCCCCATGGATATGCAGCGCTTCCAGAAAACGCGACACCATGTTGTACGACGCCACCGTGGCCACCAGCTCGACAGTCTGCTTGTCGCCCAGATGCTGCTGCACCGCCAGCAGCGTGGTGCGGGGCACCTGCACCTGTTGGGTCATGGTGTCGCACAGTTGCAGCACCGCGCGTTCCAGGGCACTGAACGCGTCTGACTCGGCCCATTGCGGCAGGGCCGCCAGCTGTGCGGGTGTGATACCTTCCTTGAGCGCAATCGGCTCGTGCTGCTGCGCTTCGTAGGGCGCGCCATTGAGCTGCGCCACCCGCATGATGACCAGTTCGCGCAGCGCGCCGGGCAGGCCCAGCTTCTGGCGCACCGCGGTCATGAAGGTCAGCCAACCCTCGGCCAGCGGTGCGCTGTGCAGCAGCATCTGGTACAGGTGCAGCACACTGCCGCGTTCGGCGACGATGCGCTGCACCAGAGGCCGGACGTCGGCGTGTTTCGGGTCGGCCAGGTCGGCCAGGTCGGCCACATCGGGCAGGTCGGCATAAGGCAGGTAGGCCATGGTTCTGAACGGGCGGTGAAGGCAAGGCCTGCATTGTGCGGCTGGGTGTTTCCGCGCACACCGCGCAGCGCCTGCGTCGGAGAAAATCGCGGGATGAAAAACCTCATCGCGCTTTGCATCTTCGCCAGCGGCTTGGCCTGCGCCGCACCCGCCTTTGCGCAGGCCTGGCCAGCCAAACAGCCGATCAAGCTCATCGCCGTGTTCCCGCCTGGTGGCTCGGTGGACCAGGTGGCGCGCATCCTGGCCGTGCCGCTGCAGCAGGCGCTGGGACAAACCGTGGTGGTGGACAACAAGGGCGGCGCGTCGGGCTCCATCGGCACCGCCAGCGTGGCCGCGGCGCCGGCCGACGGCTACACCTTCGCCGTCGTCTTCGACACCCACGCCGTCAATCCGGCGTTGTTGCCGGGCCTGCCCTTCGACACCCGCAAGGACCTGGCCGCGGTGGCGCTGGTGGGCACCAGCGCGATGGTGCTGGCCACCTTTGCCGATTCGCCGTACAAAACCTTTGCCGACGTGGTCGCGGCCGCCAAGGCGAAGAAGAACGTGACCTACGGCAGCATCAGTTCAGGCAGCCTCGGTCACCTGGCCGTGGTGCTGCTGGCCAAGAGCGACAACCTGGACCTGGTGCACGTGCCTTACCGCGGCGGCGGGCCGCTGATGAACGACGCGCTCGCAGGGCATGTGCAGCTGTCGATCGCGTCGGTTTTCCTGAGCAAGCCGCACCTGGACAGCAAGCGCCTGCGCGCCTTGGCCGTCACGACCAGCAAGCGCTCACCCAAGCTGCCCGACGTGCCGACGGTGGCCGAGAGTGGCTATGCAGGTTTCGATGCGCCCACCTGGTGGGCCGTGCTGGCGCCGGCCAAGACGCCGCCGGAAATCGTCAAGCGCATGAACGAAGAAATCAACCGCGCGCTCGAGTTGCCGGACGTGCGCGACAAGCTGTCGGCGCAGGGCATCGACATCCTGCGCACCACGCCCGACGCGGCGCGGGTCTTCATCGACCGCCAGATGGACATCTGGGCCAAGGTGGTAAAGGACAACGGGATCAAGTCGGACTGAACAAGTCATTCACCGCGGAGCCGGTTTCTTCAACCGGCCCCACCCCGCAGCAAGTCCAGCGAAGCCACGTTCGCGCTGCCCGGCAGCACCAGGCCGTTGAGCGCCGTGCGCGGCACCTGCAGGTGGTTGGCCAGGATAGGGCGGATGGCGGCGCGCAGGTCGGTGGTGATGCGCAGGTCGCGGCCTTCGAAGCGGTCCTTCTTGGCCAGGCCGGGCCAGTCGCTCAGCACGCGGCCGCCCTTGACCGCACCGCCCAGCACGAAGGCCGCGCCGCCGGTGCCGTGGTCGGTGCCCTGGTTGCCGTTGACAGCCACTTCACGGCCGAATTCGGTGGCCACCAGCACGACGGTGCGGCCCCAGGTGTTGGCGGGCAGCAAGCCTTCACGCAGCGCATCCAGCGCAGCGTCCAGAGTGCGCAGGTTGTTGGATAGTGCGCCGTTGGGTGCAGCCTGGTTGGTGTGCGAATCCCAGCCGCCCATTTCCAGCACCGCCACTTGCGAGCCGCGCTGCAGGAATTCAGCGGCCTTTTTCGCCAGAGCGACCGCCGCACCGCGGCCGCCGCCGCCGGCCGGCATGCCCGGCACATTGGCGGCCATGCCAGATTCTTCGCGCAGGGCGCGTGCACGGGCGAGAGCCTGGGCTAACGCCGAATCGTTGCGGTACATCGTCTCCAGCCGCGCCACCAGGTCGGCGCCAGGCTCTGGCAGGCTGGACGGCGCCCAGGTGTCGACCTCGGCCGGGCCGCGCAGCACCAGCGGCACGGCGGTTTCCACCGCCACCGCACGCAAGCTGCCGCCGGTGCTGGTGATGGCGCGGCTGAGCCAGCCGGTCGTGAACTCGTAGGGTCTGGCGCCACCGCTTTCAAGAACTTGCTGGGCGTCGAAATGCGAGCGTTCACGGTAGGGAAGGCCCACCGCCTGCAGCACCGTCAACTCACCGCGGCCGTGCATCGCATGCAGGTGCGGCAGCAGCGGGTTGAGCGCGAATGTGGCATCCAGCCGCAGCGGTTCTGAGGCAAACACACCCAGCGCACCGCGTGCATCGGTGAAGCCCGGGTCTCCGATGGCGGGCACGGCCGTCAGGCCGTCCATGCCGCCGCGCAGAATGAGGAAGACGAAGCGGTTGGCGTTCGGATTGGCGTGGGCAGGCGAGCCCGCCGCGACGCTCAACGAGGCCCAGGGCGCCAGCGTGGCCGCACCCAAAGCGGTGATCAATTGACGGCGTGTGCTCATCGCAGCTTTCTCATGGCGTGGTCTTTCTTCAGCGGCGCTGGAATTCAGGCGACATGAGCAGCAGCGCCAAGGCTTGTGGCCCGTCAGCGGCCCGTTCGATCTGGCGTGCCGTGGTCTCTTGCAGCAAGGGCCCCAGGCTGGCCACGGCCAGTGCGCGCGCATCCAGTTGGCGGCCCGTGCGGTCGGCCATGCGGGTGGCCCATTCGACGCGTTTCCACACCGCGTCGGGGCCCAGCCATTCTTCGGCGCGGTCGGGCCAACCGGCGGGTGAGGGTGCTGCCTGCACGCGCTGGCCGAGTTGACCGATGGCGCCGTCAAACTGGCGCAAGAACGCCTGGTCCCCCAACTTGAGCAGCCGCACCGTGCTCAGCACAAATTCTTCCGGCGTCTTCAACTTGGCCGGCTGCGGTGCCCAGGCTTCGGGTGCTTGCAGCAGCGTCTTGTACAGCGCGGGAAGGTCGCCGCCGCTCGTGCGGAAAGCGGCGGCCAGGCGCGCCACCAGCGCAGGCGGTGGGTCGTCGGCGACGAAGTGACGCGCCAGTTTGGTGGCGACGAAATTCGCGGTGGACGGGTGCAGCGCCAGGTCGTCCAGCACCTGGTCCAACGCCGCCGGGCCTTCGGCATAACGTTTGTTCAGCACGGTCTTGAAACCCGGCTGGTGCCATGCGGCTTCAAAGCGCACGGGGTCGGTGCCCGGTCTTGTGGCGTCCTGTGCAGCGGCCAATTCGCGCAGCGGCACGCGCCAGCCGGTGAGCACACGCGCGAATTCCGTCACGTCGGCTTGGGTGTAGCCGCCCCAGCCGCCATAGGCGGCGCCGCCGCCGGCCACACCCAGGGTGTGCAGCTCCAGCACTTCGCGCGCCAGATTTTCGTTCAGGCCGGTCAAGCGCGGAGCGGGTTCGCCTTCGGCGCGCGGGCGTCGAGCCTGGCGGCGCACGAAAGTGGAATCCGGGCCCACGGAGTTGTCGTTGTCCAGGTAGCGCAGCATGCCGGCGTGGTGCACCACCGATTTCAGCAGCGTGCTGAAGCTGCCCGCGATGTGCGGCCTGATGGCTTCACGTTCAAAGGCCCCCACCACGCCACGCGCGCTGGCTTTGGCCATGCTGACGGTGAAGTGGTTGGCCCAGAAGAGCGCCAGACGTTCGTTGAAAGGCTGCGTGCTGAGCGCCGCAGTGGCCAGACGCGCGCGCACGTCGGCTTGCACGATGGTGCGGAAGTACTCGCCAAACTGCTGCTCGACGGGGCGGCTGTCAGCGCCGGGTGCGGAGCCTGTGCCGTCAGCCTGCATCGGGGCTGCCGCCATGGCCTGCGGCTGGCGCTGTGTGCGCAGGAAATCTGCGTAGCGTTTCAGGCCTTCGACACCGCTGGCCAAACCGCTGCCGCGCTGCGCTTCTGCTGCGCCGATCTGCGCCGTGAGCCAGCCAACGGGATCGGAGCCCACGGTTGCCAAGGTCGCTTCGCCAAGACCGAAGCGGTGGGCGGCAAGCGCGGCTTGCAGTTCAGGTCGGGCCATGGGAAACCTCCAAGGCCCGCAGTGTGGTGCATCAGCTGTGACGCGGCATGGCCGCCGCGTGAAGATTCGTTGCGGCCGGGCGGTGCGTGCGTGCTTGCGGACTACCGGGCCAGCAGGCGATTCACGCTGTCCACGTCCGCCGGCAGCAACTGTCCAGACGCCTGGCGCAGCCGCAGGCTGCCCACCAGCACGTCGTAGCGCGCCTTGGCCAGGTCACGCTGTGTGGTGAAAAGCTGGGTCTGCGCGTTGAGCACGTCCAGGTTCACGCGCACGCCCACTTTGTAGCCCAGCTGCGTGGCTTCCAGCGCCAGCTTGCTGGAGGACTCGGCGGCTTCCAGTGCCCTGACCTGCGCCAAGCCCGACTGCACGCCGTAGTAGGCCACCCGCGTGCCCTGGGCCACGCTGCGGCGGGCAAAGTCCAGGTCGTTGCGGCTCTTCTCTTCCAGCGCCAACGTTTCCTTGATGCGGTTCTGCGTCAAGCCGCCGGTGTACAGCGGCCAGTTGAGTTGCACGCCCACGCTGCCGACGGCGCTGGTGCCGGCACTGCGGCTCAGGTTGGGCAGCGTGCCGCGGGTGTCGGCGGTGCCCAGCGAGGCGACCGCATCGACCGTGGGCAGGTCACCCGCGCGGGCCTTGCTGATTTCAAGCGAGGCCACCTCCAGCGCCACGCGGGCGCGGCGCACGCTGGGGTGCTGCTGGTCGGCCACGGTGACCCACTCTTCTGCATTGGCGGGCATAGGGGACGGCAACACCACCGGCACCAGCAGCGCCTTCGGCACCACGCCGTTCTTGCCGGCCAGCGTGTCCAGCGCCACCTGCTTGGTGCGCAGGTCGTTCTCGGCCAGGATCTCTTGCGCCGTGGCCAGGTCGAAGCGGGCCTGGGCTTCACGCGTGTCGGTGATGGTGGCGGTGCCGACTTCAAAGTTGCGCTTGGCCGATGCCAGCTGTTCGGTGATGGCGGCCTTGCTGGCACGCGTGGTGGCCAGCGTGTCCTGCGCACCCAGCACGTCGAAGTAGGCCTGCGTCATGCGCAGGATCAGGTCCTGTTCAGCGCTGTCCAGATCGGCCTGCGCCGACAGCAGCGACTTGCGCGCCTGCGCGATGGTGGCGGCGTTGGCGCGGTTGAAGAGCGGGTAGCGGCCGTTGAGTGCGCCCGACGCGGTGTAGGTGGTCTTGACACCGACATTGACCGGGTCGGTTGCGGCGGCATTGACGCCGGCCGTGGCAGCCACTGAAGGCCGCGCCAGGGCTTCGGACTGCGCCGCGCGGTATTCGGCACTTTGCGCATTGGCCCTGGCGGCCAGGTAAGTGGCGTCAAAGCCGCGTGCGGCGTCGTACAGATCCTGCAGGCTCTGCGCGGCGGACAGCCCAGGCAGGGTGGCAAGCAAGGTCACGGCGCCGGCCAGCAGGTGCTTGGCAAAGCGCGGCGTGGGGGTGGGGGTCGGGCGCATGCAGGGTTCCTTGGTTTCGTGGGGCGCAGCGGGCTTGGGGCTGACAGTTCGGCGGCGCCAGTTCAGTACTGCGCCACGGCGTGGTCGATCTGTGTGGACCAGGCATCCACGCCGCCGGCGAGGTTATAGACGCGTGGGCAGCCGCGCTGCTGCAGGAATGCGACGACCTGCGCGCTGCGCACCCCGTGGTGGCAGATACAGACGACAGGCTGCAAAGCATCGATCTCATCCAGCCGCTGCGGGATGTCGTTCATCGGGATGTGCAGCCCCGCAATGCCAGGCAGTTCGATGCGCGCCAGTTGCACTTCCCAGGGTTCACGCACGTCCAGCAGCAGCGCTTGCGGCTCGGTGGCGATGAAGGCCCGCAGTTGATCGACGCTGAGCGAGCGCATGGTTCAGAAGTGAAAGCGCGTGGGCTCGTCAAAGCCGTCCAGCCGCGGCGCGACGGTGTCGAAGAGATCGGCTTGCGACCAGGCTTCCGGGCCCGCACGCGTGTAAAGCCGGGCCCGCATGATCGGCAGTTCACCCACCACCGCAGCCAACCTGCCGCCGGGCTTGAGCTGTTGCAACAGCGCTCGCGGCACGTCGGGCACCGAACCGGACAGCACGATGACGTCGAAGGGCGCTTCGTCGGCCAGGCCACGTGCGCCATCTTCGGCCTTCACATCCATCACCGTGCAGTTGGCAATGCCGCTGCGGGCCAGGCTGTCGCGCGCCATTTGCGCCAGCGCGGGGCGGCATTCCAGCGTGGTGACGTGTTGCGCGCGGTGCGCCAGCAGCGCGGCCATGAAACCTGAACCGGTGCCCACTTCCAGCACGGTTTCGTGGCGCTGCACCTGCATGGCCTGCAGCAGCCGGGCTTCGACCTTCGGCTCCAGCATGCATGGCCCGGCGGCATCGCCTTCCAGCAGCGGCACCTGCGTATCGACAAAGGCCAGCGCGCGGTGGTGCGGCGGCACGAAGTCTTCACGCCGCACGGTGGACAGCAGCGCCAGCACGGCGGGGTCCAGCACCGCCCACGGGCGGATCTGCTGCTCGATCATGTTGAAGCGGGCGATTTCAGCGTTCATGGCTTGGTGTTCTGGGTGTCGGGTGCAGGGCGCGGCCGGAAGTTTATGGGCTGGCCTGGTTGGCAGGAATCGCGGCGGGCGCGGCCGTGGTTTGCACGGCCGGCAATGCGGCCGTGCCGCGGAATCGCCGCTTGCCCCAGGCCGCCAGGTCGTCGAGCCAGCAGTACACCACCGGCACCACCACCAGCGTCAGCAGGGACGAGGTGATGACGCCGCCGATGACCGCCTGGCCCATCGGCGCGCGCTGCTCGGAACCTTCCGTCAGTGCAAAGGCCAGCGGCACCATGCCGAAGACCATCGCCAGCGTCGTCATCAGGATCGGCCGCAGCCGCACCCGCGCGGCTTCCAGCAAGGCGGCGGTGCGCTCCAGCCCCGGTGCGACGCTGCCGTCGGGCAGCACATGGTCTTCACGCGAGCGGATCGCAAAGTCGACCAGCAGGATGGCGTTTTTCGTCACCAGCCCCATCAGCATGACGACGCCGATCACCGAGAACATGTTCAGTGTCGAGCGGAAGGCCAGCAGCGCCAGCACCACGCCGATCAACGTCAGCGGCAGGCTGCTCATCAGCGCCAGCGGTTGCAGGAAGCTCTTGAACTGGCTGGCCAGGATCATGTAGATGAAGACCACCGCCAACGCCAGCGCACCGATGGCGTAGCTGAAGGATTCCTGCATGTTCTTGGTGCTGCCGCCAAAGCTGTAGCGGTAGCCCGGCGGCCAGGCGATGCTGTCGAGCACCGCGCGGATGTCGGCCGACACCTCACCGCTGCTGCGGCCCAAGGCGTTGGCGTCGATGTTGATTTCGCGGCTCAGGTCGCGGCGGTTGATCTGGTTGGGGCCGGTGGACGGCCGCACGTCGGCCACTTGCGACAGGCGCACCACGCGCGCCGTGCCGTCGGCGTTGCTGCCGATGACCAGCGGCAGCGCGCTCAAGTCACCCGTGCTGTTGCGGTTGTCGGGCGCCAGGCGCACGCGCACGTCGTAGTTTTCGCCGTCGCTGGCGCGCCAACTGCCCACCGACGTGCCGGCCAGCAGCGTGCGCAGCGTGTTGGCCAGCGTGTTGACGTTCAGGCCCAGGTCGGCCGCGGCGTCGCGTTTCACGTCGACCGCAATCGTCGGTTTGTCGGGCTTGAGCGTGCTGTCCAGGTCGGTCAGGCCGGGAATGGCGCGCAGGCGCGGCAGCAACTGGTTGGAGATGCGTTCCAGCTCACCGAGGTCCAGCCCCTGGACGGAGAACACGATGCTCTTGCTGCCGCCCAGGTCCGTCGCACCGATGTTCGTGACGGTGATGCCGGGAATGCGGTCGAGCCGCTGGCGGATGGGCACCGCCATGTCGGCGACGCTGCGCTCGCGGTCCTTGCGGTCCACCAGCCGCACATAGATCGACCCGTAGATCTTGCCGGCCGCAAAACCGCTGTTGATGGTGGCGACGGTGTGCCGCACCTCGGGCAGTTCGCGCAGCGCCTTGTCGATCTGCTGGGCCCGCATCTCGGTCACTTCCAGCGAAGAACCGACGGGCGTGTAGAAGTTGATCTGCGTCTCCGAAAAGTCGGCCTAGGGCACGAATTCCTTGCCCACCGACCCCAGCAGCACGATGGCCAGGATGAACGTGCCCAGCGCGATCAGCACGGTCTTGATCCGGTGCACCAGCGCCCAGGCCAGGATGGTCTGGTAGGCGCGCGACAGCACGTGGGTGAGCTTGTCGAAAAGGCCGGTGACGCGGCCCAGTGTCTTGTCGTACAGCGTCACCGGCGGGCCTGCGGGGTGACCATGCGCCTGGGGGTCGTGCCAGACACTGGACAGCATCGGGTCGAGCGTGAAGCTGACGAACATGCTGATCAGCACCGCCGCCACGATGGTGATGCCGAACTCATGGAAAAACTTGCCGACGATGCCGCCCATGAAGCCGATGGGCAGGAACACGGCCACGATGGACAAGGTGGTGGCCAGCACGGCCAGGCCAATTTCATTGGTGCCATCCAGCGCCGCCTGGTGGGCAGACTTGCCCATCTGCACATGGCGCACGATGTTTTCGCGCACGACGATGGCGTCGTCGATCAAGAGGCCCACGCACAGGCTCAGCGCCATCAGCGTGATGGTGTTGATGGTGAAGCCGAAGATGTACATGAAGAGAAAAGTGCCGATCAATGCGATCGGCAACGTCAGGCCGGTGATGACGGTGCTGCGCCATGAGTTGAGGAACAAGAAGACGATCAGCACCGTGAGTGCGGCGCCTTCGATCAGCGTGCGCTTGACGTTGGCCACGCTGACGCGGATGGAGCGCGAGTTGTCGCGGTTGATCTCGGTGCGGATGTTGGGCGGCGTCACGGCCTTGGAATCCGCCAGCGCCTTCATCAAACCGTCCACCACGCCGATGGTGTTTTCGCCCTGGCTCTTCTGCACCGACAGCAGCACCGTGCGCTGGCCGTTGTACAGCGCCAGGCTCTCCTGTTCCTGCGGGCCGTCGACCACGTCGGCCACCTGCCACAGCTTGACGACAGCGCCCCCGGCGCCCCCGGCTCCAGTGGCGCCGGTTGCAGTGATGCTTTTGCGCGCGACCACGATGTCGCGGAAGTCACGCGGCGTTTTCAGCCGCGCGTTGATCTGCACCACGCGGTCTTGTTCGGCAGAGCGGATGCTGCCCAGCGGCAGCTCCTGATTTTCACTGCGCACGGCGGCGGTGATCTGCTCGGTGCTGATGCCTAAAGCCTCCATCGCCGCAGGCTTGAGTTGGATGTTGATCTGCCGATCAACGCCGCCGACGATGCTGACCGCGCCCACACCGCGCACGTTTTCCAGCCGCTTCTGCAGCACCTGACGGGCCCAGGTGGTCAGCTCCTGCGGCGACGTGTTCTTGTCCTGCGCCAGCACCGCGATGTTGAAGACCGGCTGCGCGGCGGGGTCGAAGCGCGAGATGCGCGGGTCTTTCACCTCGTCGCGCAGCAGCGGACGGATCAGCGCCACTTTTTCGCGCACATCGTCAGCGGCCTTGCGGCCATCGACGTCGAGGTTGAATTCGACGATCACGACGGACGTACCCTCATACGACCGCGACGACAGCGCGCTGATGCCGGCCACGGTGTTGACGGCTTCTTCGACT
>JANMKK010000091.1:0-18776 GCA_031372005.1 Rubrivivax sp. | reverse complement strand
GCGCGAAACGGGCCTGGCCGTGGGCGCTTCGTGCGCGCGGCTTTGGGCCGGTCTGTCGGCGGGTCTGTCGGCGGACAGGGCGTCGCCGCTGCTCTTCAGCTCCTTCAGACCCGATGCACTTCAGGGCGCGCGCGAATCGGCACCCACCATCCCGCGCGCCTTGCTGGTGGATTCGCTGTGGCCGGGTTGGTTTGAGACGGCGCAGGCACTGGAATGCGTGGCCGTGGTCAGCCACCAAGAACTGATGAGCGCCAGCCTTGTCGCGCAACTGCACGCTGCCAGTCTGCGTGCCTGGTGCTACACCGTGAATGAAGTGGCAAGCGCACAGCGGCTTCTGAGGCTGGGCGTTGATGGCCTCATCACCGACGCGGTGGACAAGTTCTCGCCGGCCAGCACGCTGTCCTAACCCGCAGGCCGCACGTCCGCTTCCAGACCCAGCCATTCCGATTCGCGTTCGGCTTCCGGCAGCGACTTCAGTTCGCGGATCAGCGGCAGCCGCCAAGCCACGATCACCAGCAGCAGCGTCACGCCACTGGCAAAACCCAGCGCCGCGCGCAGCCCCACGTGTTCACCCAGCCAGCCACCCAGCAGCGCACCGGGGCCTGCAGCCAGCAGCGTGAGCCAGCGCATGGTGGCGGTCATGCGGCCCAGCAGCGGCTCTGGCGTCACGGCCTGGCGCAGCGCCAGGAAGTTGATGAAGATGAACACCGCACCGGTGGTGAACATCATCAGCATCAATGCAAAAGCCGCCACACCCCAGGCGTTGGACGGCGCCAGCGCCAGCAAACCCCAACCGGCGCCGGTGATGAGGTAGCCCATCACCAGGCAGGGCCCGGGCCCGATGCGGTGGCTGATGCGCCGGCCATAAACGCTGCCGATGATGGTGCCAAGGCCCATGCCCATGTAGCACAGGCCCACGGCGTGTTCACTCAGGCCGAGGGTGCGCGTGGCGAAGAGGATCTGCACCACCATCGCCGCGTAATGGCACATCTGCCACACGCCCATCAACATGGCCAGCGTCATCAGCAGCTTGTTGCCGGCGACGAAGCGCACACCAGTGAGCAGGTCGCGCCCGAAGTGCGCGCCGGGGCGTGCGTTGGGGCGTGCGTCGCGCCTTTCATGGATGTGCAGGCCGCGCAGGATCAGCGCCGAACCCAGCAGCAGCACGGCATTCACCAGCAGCGCCAGTGGCGCACCAAAGATCTTGATCAGCGCGCCTGCAATGCCCGGCCCCGCGACTTCAGCGCCCGACGTCGCCAGCGCATTCTTGGCGTGCGCTTCCACAAGCCTCTCACGCCCCACCACCTGCGTCAGCACGATCTGCGCCGCGGTGCCCGCCACGGTGTGCACCAAGCCGATGACGAAGCCGATGGCGTAGAGCCAGTGCATCGTCAACCAGCCCAGCCACCAGGCCAGCGGCACGCTGGCCGCACACACCGCCACCAGCGATTCGCCCACCACATACACCGGCAGCTTGCGCACGCGGTCCAGCCACACGCCCGCGGGCAGGCTGAAGATGAGGAAGGGCGACAGTTCGATGGCGGTCAGCAGGCCCATCTGCGTCGGGCTGGCCTGCAACAGCACGGCGGCCGTCAGCGGCAGCGCCAGCATCATCACCTGGTTGCCGAAGGAACTCGTCAGGATCGAGCTCCACAGGCGCAGATAGGCGCGGTCGCGCAGCAGATCGCCTTCGGGCAGGCGGAACATCCTGAATCGGCTCAACCTCTCTTGCTCACGATCTGTAATCGGCGTTGATGCGCACGTAGTCCAGCGAAAAATCGCAAGTCCACACCGTCGCTTCGGCTGCGCCGCGATGCAGATCGACCCGCACCGTGATCTCGCTCTGCTTCATCACCCGCTGGCCGTCTGCTTCGCGGTAGGCCGGGTGGCGCCCGCCTTGCGTGACCACGTGCACATCGTCCAGGTGCAGGTCGATCAGGCTCTGGTCGAGGTCATTGATGCCGGCATAGCCCACTGCGGCCAGGATGCGGCCCAGGTTGGGGTCACTGGCGAAGAAGGCAGTCTTCACCAGCGGCGAATGGGCGATGGCATAGGCCGCCAGTCTGCATTCGGCCTCATCGCGGCCGCCCTGCACCTGCACGGTGATGAATTTGGTGGCGCCTTCACCATCCCGCACGATGGCCTGCGCGAGCTGCTGCGCCACCGCGACGACGGCGTCGCGCAGCAACTGCCCGTCTGCCGATGCCAGTGAATCGATGGCCGCATGACCCGCCTGCTGCGTCGCCACGAGCATCAAGGAATCGTTGGTGGAGGTGTCGCCGTCAATGGTGATGCGGTTGAAGCTGAGGTCGGCCGCCTCCTTCAAAAGCAGCTGCAGCAGCGCGGTGTCGATCACCGCATCGGTGGCGATGAAACCCAGCATCGTGGCCATGTTCGGCCGGATCATGCCGGCGCCCTTGCTGATACCGGTGACGGTGACGGTGCGGCCGCCAATCTGCACTTGCCGGGAAGTGGCCTTGGGCAGCGTGTCGGTGGTCATGATGCCCTGCGCCGCTTCGGCCCAGCCGTCGCTGCGCAGCGCGGTCAACGCGGCCGGCAAGCCGGCTTCGATGCGCTCGACGGGCAGCGTTTCCATGATCACGCCGGTCGAAAAGGGCAGCACCTGTTCGGGTTGCAGGCCCATCAGCGACGCCAGCGCCGCACAACTGCGGCGTGCCCGCAACAGGCCGTCGGCGCCGGTGCCGGCATTGGCATTGCCGGTGTTGATGAGGAGCGCGCGGATGGCGGACCCAGACCTTGCATGGGCCAAGTGGGCCTGGCAGACCTGCACCGGCGCGGCGCAGAAACGGTTGCTCGTGAAGACGCCAGCCACCGCCGAACCGGCGTCGATGGCAAACAGCACCAGGTCGCGCCGGTTGGGCTTGCGCACGCCCGCCATCGCCACGCCAATCCGCACGCCCGGCACAGCATGCAATTTGTTCGGATCCGGGGTGCTCAGGTTCACGGGCATGGCATCGATTTCGCTGGGGTGAGGCCTGCATTGTAGGGAGCCCCCACCCACGAAAAAGGGGCGCAGCCCGCAGGCTGCGCCCCCTTGCGGTGTCGCCGTCTGCTGCATACCAGCAGATGTCCTGGTGCAGCGTGAAGTTCATGTCATGGGGCGGAATCAACGACTGGGTCAGGTCGCCATTGATGGACGGCTCCATCAGCTGGTTGCGCGTCATGGTGGTGTCGTAATGCGACACCGAAGAACCGCCCTGGAACGGGTTGGGCGCAAACATCAGCGCCCGGCCCAGGGGGTCGGCACCCGCGAACTGCGAGCCTGTGAACCCGATGGCCCCCAGCACACCGGAGCCCGTGCGCGAAATGCGGTTCAGGCTGGCGCGAATCGTGTTGCCGTCGTTCAGCGACACGCTCACGGTGCGGATCACCACCGTCGGGTCGCTGCCCCCCAGCCCGGGCGCTGCGCCGGCCACGTTGTTGTGGATGATCACGCCAATGGCACCCGCGTCCTGCGCATTTTTCGCCTTCACGGCAAAGCCGCAGCTGCCGCGGTCGATGATGGCGATTCGGCCGTTGACGGCCGTGGCCTGGTTGGCCGTGAAGGCGCTGCAGGCCAGCGAACGGGTGCCGTTGGCTTCCAGCACCGGCATCACCTGCGCGGTGAGAGGCGCCGCCGTCAGCGCAGCGCCGAAAGACGCCTCGCCAGCACCGTAGGCTCCCGCTGCAGCACCCGCAGCCGGACCGCTGATCGTCACCGTCGCCAGGCCCTGACGCAGCACGCTGGGAATGGCCGCCGTCACACCCGGTCCGGACCAGACCAGACCGTTAACGCTGATCGCCGATGCCACGCGCTGGGCCGCCGTCATTTGCGCCCATGTCAGGCCTGTGGAGGCGCCCAGCAGGTAGTGGTCCCAGACCGACGGGAAGCCGCTGTTGAAAGCACCCGTCGTTCCACTCGTGAAGGTCTGAAAACCGACGCCATGGCCCATCTCGTGCTGCAGCACGGCGACAAAGTCGACATTGGCGCCGTGGTTGCCGTCCAGGCCGTAGTACCAAAAGGTGCCGGTCAGACAGTTGGCCGCGCCCAGGTTGACGTTGAAGTTGGCATTGATCTGCGCGGCGTTTGCTGTGCCCAGATACAACCCGGACAGCTTGTTGGCCAGTGCATACGAATACCAGGTGGCAGCCCGGGGCGCATTCGGAAAGTCGCGGAAGATGGACGTGGCGCCGGCGCTGCCCAGAACCGCCGAGGTGGCGGTGCAGGTCAGCGCCGAGAACTGCGCATTGATGATGATTGGCTGGTTGCTGGTCAGCGTCGCGCCCCACAGGTTGGCCGCGTAGGTGAAGGCGACCAGGCGCTGCTGGCCCAGCGTGGTACCGGAGTTTCCGCCGATGGGCGCTGCGGGTGTGGCGTCGTTGAAGCCCACGCCGGCTGCGTTGATGTTGTTGATGATGATGGTGGCCGCAGCCTGCGCCTGCTGGGCGGCGCTGGCCAACAAACCCACGACGGCAGCGATGCCGGCCAGCGACTTGATGCTGAAAAATGTACGGCTCATTTCAGTTGCTCCTTGCTGGCCTTGCTGACCGAGCCGGGGGTTGGCCGGTTGGCGAACTGCGGCGCCTTCATGGCCTTGCCGGCGGCTTCTTTGCCTTGCACGCAGACCATCTCGACCGTGCCGTCGGCATTGCGCCGCGCCACCGAATAGGACATCGAACTTTCGTCGAGTTCCTGCTCGACCGTACCGTCGGCATGCGTGACCGCTTGTGGGTCGAGCTTGCCACTGGCCATGCCCACGCGGGCGTTGCCCTTGGCGGCCCGCAGCTTGGCGGCGGCAGCGTCCAGCGTCTTGGACTCTTCGGCCGTGGGGGCCCGAACCTGGCCCGTCCTGGCGTCGCGCGCGGCGCGCATGCCTGCTTCAGCAGCCGCCAGCGCCGGCGCGGACGCCAAGCTGGCCATCGCTGCCAGCGCCACCACGGCGGCCGTGGTCAAACCCGAAACTCGAAGGTTCATTTTTTCTGCTCCTCGGTGAGTGTGGATCCAGTCCCGGCGCGTCGATGCGCTGGCTTGGGATGCAAGGGCTGGCAACCGCCAGCCCGTGTCAATCATGCCCGTTGGCGGCGGCATGCCACCAGCCCGGCCAACGCCAGGCCCGCAAGCGCCCAGGAGGCGGGCTCTGGCACGGTGACAGTCAGGCTGTCGATACCGATGTAGTTGCCGTTGATGTTGGTGTCGCCGACGAAGTAGCGGAAGGCGATCCGGCCCTGAGTCCCACCCGGCGTGCCGGACAGGAACAGGCTTTGCGCCACCCAGCCGTTGTCCGTGTCCGACGAATAGCTGCCCAGCAAGGTTGTGAAGTCAGCGATGTTGCTGCTGCCGCCGTTGGTGCTGAGCCAGACCTGAATGGTATCCAGGAAACCGCCGCCAGCGACACGTGCCAAGTAGTCGACGCGCAGCGTGGACGCGAGGTTGATGGTGGGTGCGATCAGCCAGTTGCTGATGGTGCCGAAGCCGCTGAGGAAGTCGGCGCCAACGTAAGAGTCGGCCGCGCCCGAAGCCGAGGAGAAGATGCCTGAATTGCCCTGAAAGTAGGCATTGCCGGCGGCAGTGCTGGCGTTGACCTGGGCCCAGCCGGCCCCGGCCAGCCCGGCGACGTTGTCAAACCCTTCCGAGATCACGACGGTGGCCATGCTCGACGCGGAAAGGGAAAGCGCGGCGATGCCCGCAGCGTATTGCTTGAATTTCATGGTGGCCCTAGGTTGCGTTTTGATCTGCGCGTCGGCGGGCCCTGCGACCACGCTGCTGTTGCTGCTTTTTGCCGACGATGTGGTTCACGATACGGCGATGAACGGCACCGCCACAACCCGCGTCCAGGGGCCGTGAATACCCGGTGCAACCTCCGCAAACCACGCCGTCAGGCGGCGCCTGGCCGGTAGGCCGCAAACATCACCTGGCTGCCCAGCCGCCCCTGCGCATCGCGCTCGAAGTTGCGCAGCACGCCTTCGCGGGTGAAACCGAGCGCCTGTTCGGCGAAGTGCAGCGCACGGCCGTTGTCGGCTTCGCTCAAGGCCTGCACCCGCGCGGCGCCGAGGCTGAAGGCGATGTCCACGCAGGCCAGCACGGCTTCGCGCATCAGGCCCCGGCCTGCGGTGCGCACGTCGCCCACGTAGCCCACTTCGCAGCGCGGTGCTTCAAAGTCCCAACTGTGGAGATCGACGCGGCCGACGTAGGGGCCCAGGTCTGCGCCAGGGCCGCGCTCGAAGGCGTAGTAGATGAGGCAATCGCCGCTGGCCATCAGTTCCTGGCCATGCTGCATGAATGTCGCGCCCCAGTCGGTGGTGCGGGCCTGCTGACCCCAACCGATGTGGCTCAGACCCGGCAGCGACAGGTTCAGGCTCTCGACAAAGAGCGGCCCGAACGCCGGCCGTGGCGCGTGCAGATCCAGGCGCGGCGTGGACCGCAGCAGTGGCGCATGGCACAGGTCTTCTCTTTGCATCGTGGCGCCCGGCTTGAGGTGCAGCACCGGCCGCACCTTCAGTTCGCAGTGTAGGAGCGGGCGCGCCAGGAACTGATCGACCTACACTGCGGCATGACCTGCAGGCACATCCGACCGGCTCTTCGACCTTCAAGGCAAACGCGGTCCGCGCGCTGGGTGCTGAGCCTTGCGGCGGCTGTCGCGGTCGTGCTGCCGGCCTGTGCGTCGGGTCCAGGGTCGGCATCGGCCCCTGCCCAGGCCGCCGATGCCGGGACATCAACGCTGGCGCAAATCGACAGCATGATTGGCCCCGCACGCTGCTCCGCCGACGCGCAGTGCCGCGTCGCGGCGATCGGGTCACACGCCTGTGGCGGGGCGGAGTCGTACCGCGCCTGGTCCACGCTGGTGACATCGGCCGCGCAGCTGGAACCCAGGCTGCAGACCTACGCCAAGGAGCGGCAGCGCTGGCGCGACAAGGTTGGCCTGATGTCCACCTGCGAATTGCAGCCAGCCCCCAGTGCCCGCTGCGACCGCGTCGGCACCGAGCCTGGGCGCTGCGTGTTGGTGCCCGCCGGCAACGACCTGCGCTGAGACGGTGCAAAAAAAACGGGCCGCTTTCGCGGCCCGTCTCACGGAGGGTTCAGTCCGGGTCAGTGGTTGTCGACAAAGACGATCGTCGAGCCCAGGAACGCGCCGCCATTGGCGGGGTCACTGAAGCGCACATGGCCCATGTAGCGCTGACCGGCAGGCACCGACCAACCCAGCCCGATGCTGGCAGCGCTGCCAGCGTAGACCGTGGTCGGGCCCGCCGCACGCAGCGTCTGCGTGCCGACGGCCGGGCCGACGACCCAGCTGGACAGACGGTATGCAGCGCCACCAACTGGCACGCTGAACGGGCTGACGCAGGCCGAGTAGGTACCGGCTGCGGGGCTGCTCAAGGTCACGACTTCGTCCGAGGTCGATCCACCGCTGGAGCCGACGTTGGTGCCCGTGCCGTTCGGGCCGTTGAAGACATCCAGGTCGATGTCGGTGGCAGCACCGCCCTGCGTATCGGCGTTGAAGAGCTGGAAGCGGGCGAACGCTGCGCCAGCCGGCACCACCGTGTTGTAGCACTGACGCGCCGACACAGCCGTGTTGGCATTCACCGTCGCGGGGACCAGACCCGTGGGCGTGACCGTCATTGAGCCGGTGATGGCTGACACGATCGAGAACACCTTGGTGCCGTTGCCCGCAACTCGCGTGTCCGTGACCTGCGCCGGTGCCGAGAAGCCGATCGGGAAGGCGCTGAGCGGGCTGCGCACCGTGCGGATGCCATCAGACCAGCTCAGGCTGCCGAAGACCCAGGCATTCAGCGCCGCCGTGGTGCGCGTGAGCCCCACATTGAACGATGCACTGGCGCCCGGAGCCAAGGTCAGGCTGGACGGTGATACCGAGACGTTCCAACCCGGCAAAGTCGGGGTCGCGGTGAAAGTGGCGGTGCCCCCTGTGACGTTGGTGACACGACGTGTCAGCGTCCGCGAGCCGACCACGTCCGCCGCCGTCAGCGAAGCCAGGTTCAGGTTGTGCGGCTGGATGGAACCCAGCGACACGCAGGTGCCCAGGCCCGAAGGCGGCGCCAGGTTCAGGCCGCACAGGAAGCGGCCGTAGTCAGCTGGTGCGATGTCGTACACCAGACCCGGGTTGGCGGAGCCATTCGGGTTCATGTGCCCGGCGCCATAACCCCAACGGTCAGGGTCTGCGGCGCCGCTGGCCAGCTTGATGTCCGTGGTGCTGGTCATCATGGCTGACTTGATGGCGGCGGGCGACCAGGTCGGGTACAGCTGCTTGAGCAACGCAGCCGCGCCGGCCACGTGAGGGCTGGACATCGACGTGCCTTGCAGCGACGCGGCATTGGCGGCGGCCGTGAAGCTGCCACTGATGATGCCGTCATGCTGCGCTTGCGTCAGCGATGTGTCCAGGTACCCGGCAATGATGTCCACGCCCGGGCCGCTGATGTCCGGCTTCAGGATGTTGGCGTTGGCCTTGTTCGGACCGCGCGACGAGAAGCTGGCCATCACCGGGGCCACCACACCGGCCACTTGCGCGCCAGGGCTGAGGCTGCCCGTGGCCGCTGCGCCCAGCGACACCACGTAGGCGTCGATGGCTGCGTAGCTGCTGGCAACGAGGTGCACCGTGGGCACGACATAGGGCTGCAGCACCGTGGTGTTGTTTGAAGCCGGCGTGCCGCCAATGGCAGGCACGTTTTGCAGCACCATTGCCACGCCGCCGCCAGCCTTGACGAAGGCGGCCTTGTTGATGAGCACATTGCCACCGCGGTAGCAGATCACCATTTTGCCGGCGGCCTTGGCGGGGTCGATCGCCGTGTTGGCGGTGACAGTACCACCGCTAACGCCGCTGTCTGCTGCCGGGTAGCAGCGTTCGGCCGCCGTCTTTTCCGCCTGCGTCAAGCTGGCGTAGTTGCCCACGATGACGTCGATGGAACGCACCAGCGGCGTCGAGGGGACGCCCAGGCCTTGGTATGACGGGCCACTGAAGCTGGCACCCGAGCCCAGGATGAGCGATGCCACCGTGAAGCGGTCATGCGTGGAAGCGGCCACCGTCATGATCCACGGCGAGATGTGGGCGACCTCGTTGCCCGGACCGGAATTGCCCGCCGACGCGGCCACGAAGACCCCGGCTGCAGTCGCATTCAGGTAAGCGATCTCCACCGGATCGGCAAAGTTCGTTTTCGTGCCACTGACCGAGAAGTTGATGACGTCCACGCCGTCGGCCACGGCGTCGTCAATGGCGCGCAGCGTGTCGGCCGTGTAGCAGCCGGTCTGCGCGGCGACGGTGGCTTCCCAGCACACCTTGTAGGTGGCGATCCGCGCTCGCGGCGCAATGCCGGACATGCGGCCGGCAGCGACACCGCCGATGGTTGCCAAGGCACCTGAATTGCCACCCGCCGTGCTGGACGTATGGGTGCCGTGTCCACCACCGTCACGCGGTGAGCTGTACTCGAAGGAGGTGAGCACACCGGTGCCGGAACTGAAGCCGGCCAGGTAGTAGCGCGCACCGATGAGCTTGTTGTTGCACATCGCGGCGCTGAAGCCGGGGCCGGTCTGGCAGACGCCATGCCAGCGCGACGGGGGTGCGCCATAGACCAGCGTGCCGGCCTGGTTGTAGGCCACAGGATTGCCGGCGCCGTCGACCTTGTCGCCGAAGGAAGAATCTTCGGGCCAGATGCCGCTGTCGATCATGCCGATGATGACGTCTTCGCCCTTGACGTTGCGCGACAGGCCGTCCAGCTGAGACCACAGACCGCCAGGCGCGGTCAGGCCCAGGAAGCCGGGCGTGCGCGTGGTGTCGAGCTGTTGCAGTTCAGACGGCACCACCGACAGCACGTTGGGCAGGGTTTTCAGCGCAGCGGCTTCCGCGTCGGTAAGCTGGGCGGCGAAGCCGTTGAAGGCCACGTCATAGGTGTGCACGATGGAGGCCGGGTTGACCTGGGCCAGCGTGCTGCTGCGCTGCTGACTCAAGTAGGCGCGGTAGGCCTGCACGTTGCCGGCGGCGACGTCGAACTTGACGCCTGCTGTCGGCCGGGTGGCGGCCAGGCCGGACACGCCACCTTCGTAGGTGGTGGCGGGTGCATCGGCCAACTGGACGATGTAGGTGTTCTTCGGCAACGCCTGCGCGTGGGCGAAACCCGCCACGGCAAGCAAGCCGACTGTCAATGCAAAACGAGGCAATGCCATCGATCGCTCCTGGAGTGTTGTTGGATGAGTCAGCGGACGTTGCGGCGAGCCGCAAAACCGGCTGCGAGCAGCGCACTCAGGACGAGGGCGACGCTGGTGGGCTCGGGAATCGTGGCGACGTTCAAGTTGTCGAGCGCGAACTGGCCACTGTCAAGTGTGGCAACGGTGCACAACTGGCCGCCCACCAGCGAACACGCGAAGAACTCCACCGAACGGATGTTGTTGAACAAGCCCGTCGTGTTGGCCGTGGCAAAGGGGTTGACGCCGCCCACCGCAGCAGCAAATGCAAAGCCGTAGCCGAACTGCGTGCCGTCCATGCCTTGGGCAAAGGCCACGATGGCTGTCGCCAGCGCACTGGCGGGGCTCTGCGGCACAAACGCGTACTGGAACGAATTGAGGTTGAACCCCAAGCCATCGTCACGCTGCACGATCAGTCCACCATCATTGAACTGACCATAGACCTGCGAGTTGTTGCCCGAGGTGAGCGCGGGCAAGTTAGCCGCGCCATCGACCGTGCCGAAGTCAAAGTCCACCGTCATCCGGAAACCCTGCTCGGTGAAACTCTCGCCAGCAAAGTACAGGCCGGTCAGCGCAGGACTCTCAAAATTGATGACCGTGGGGATCAGCCCGGCGCTGGCGGAAGTCGCCGCGAAAGCGCCAACCACAGTGGCAGCGCTCAACAAGCGCCGAACGAATTTGCTCATGAAAACTCCTGAGGACAGTTGAACCAAGGGACTCAACTCCATGCAGGAACTGTGCTCACGGCATGCGCCAATGGAGTGCGCCGAACGCGAATTGCAGACCCCGACTTCGGTTGAGTCCCGAAGACCCAACGGTAAGGCGCGGGCGTACCAAATCGAACCCCTCATCCACGGGGAAATGGCTATCGCTTACCCCTGGTCGGGATGGCTGCGTAGTGTGCAGTCTGCCCGCACCCGGCCGTGGCCGGGCTCCGCGCATCAAGCCAGCTTGCCGTGGCAGCTCTTGAACTTCTTGCCGCTGCCACACGGACATGGGTCGTTGCGGCCCGCCTTGGGCACGGGCGCCGTGCCCAGCAAGCCTTGGTCGGCTTCCTGTGACACGCTGCCGTCTTCATTCGGGTGCGTGTAGGTCACGTTGGCCAGTTGCCCGGCCTGCTGTTCGATGGCCTGCGCGGCTTCGGCCACCTGGTCTTGCGACTGGATGCGCACCGTCATCAGCGTGCGGGTGACTTCCATCTTCACGGTGTCCAGCAACTGGCTGAAGAGGTCGAAGGCTTCGCGTTTGTATTCCTGCTTCGGGTTCTTTTGCGCATAACCGCGCAAGTGAATGCCCTGGCGCAGGTAGTCGAGTGCGGCCAGGTGTTCACGCCAGTGGCTGTCGATGCTTTGCAGCAGCACCATGCGCATGAACGGCGTGAACTGCTCTGCGCCGACAAAGTCCACCTTGGCCGTGAAGTGCGCGTCGGCAGCGGCCACTACCTTGGCGGCGATGTCTTCGTCGGTGATGGAGTCGCTCTGTTCGACGGTGGCCTTCAGCACCACGTCAAGCTGCCACTCTTCGCGCAGCACGCGCTCGAGTGCGGCCAGGTCCCACTGCTCTTCCAGCGTGCCCACAGGCACGAAAGTGCGCACCACATCGTGCATGGTGCTCTTGCGCAAATTGGTGATCTGCTCGTCCAGCGTCGGCGCTTCCAGGATCTCGTTGCGCTGCTGGTAGATGACCTTGCGCTGGTCATTCGACACGTCGTCGTATTCCAGCAGTTGCTTGCGGATGTCGAAGTTGCGCGCTTCGACCTTGCGCTGCGCACTTTCAATGCTGCGGTTGACGATTCCGGCTTCAATGGCTTCGCCTTCGGGCATTTTCAGCCGGTCCATGATGGCGCGCACGCGGTCACCCGCAAAGATGCGCATCAGCGAATCGTCCAGGCTCAAATAGAAGCGGCTGGCACCGGGGTCGCCCTGGCGGCCGCTGCGGCCGCGCAGCTGGTTGTCGATGCGCCGGCTTTCATGGCGTTCTGTCGCCACGATGCGCAGGCCGCCCTGGGCCTTGACCTTGTCGTGCAGGCTCTGCCACTCGTCCTTCAGCTTGTGTGCGCCTGCAGCCTTTTCAGCATCAGAAAGCGCAGCGTCTTCTTCCAGGAACTGAACCTGCTTTTCGACGTTGCCGCCGAGCACGATGTCGGTGCCGCGACCGGCCATGTTGGTGGCGATGGTGATCACGCTCGGCCGCCCGGCCTGGGCCACGATCTCGGCTTCCTTGGCGTGCTGCTTGGCGTTGAGCACCTGGTGCGGCAGCTTGGCTTTTGTCAGCAGGTCAGAAATCAGTTCGGAATTTTCAATGCTGGTGGTGCCCACCAGTACTGGCTGGCCGCGTTCATGGCAGTCGCGGATGTCGTTCGTGACGGCGTCGTACTTTTCCTTTGCCGTCTTGTAGATCAGGTCGTTGTCGTCCTTGCGGATGGTGGGCCGATTCGGCGGAATCACTACCGTTTCCAGGCCGTAGATTTCCTGGAATTCGTAGGCCTCGGTGTCGGCAGTGCCGGTCATGCCGCCAAGCTTGCCGTACATGCGGAAGTAGTTCTGGAAGGTGACGGACGCCAGCGTCTGGTTTTCGCTCTGGATCTGCACGCCTTCCTTGGCTTCCACGGCCTGGTGCAGGCCGTCGCTCCAGCGCCGGCCCGTCATCAGCCGGCCGGTGAATTCGTCAACGATGATGACTTCGCCGGCCTGCACCACGTAATGCTGGTCGCGGTTGTAGAGGTTGTGCGCGCGCAGTGCCGCGTACACGTGGTGCATCAGCGCAATGTTGCTGGGGTCGTAAAGGCTCGCACCTTCGGCCAGCAAGCCCGCCTCGGTCAGCAGCGCTTCGGCCTTTTCATGGCCGGCTTCGGTCAGGAAGACCTGGTGCGTCTTTTCGTCGACCGTGAAGTCGCCCGCATCGATCACGCCTTCACCGGTGCGCACGTCCTCTTCGCCAACCTGCTTCTTCATGCCGGGCACGATGGCGTTGATGCGCACGTACATTTCGGTGTGGTCTTCGGCCTGGCCGCTGATGATCAGCGGCGTGCGCGCTTCGTCGATCAGGATCGAGTCCACCTCATCGACGATGGCGTAGTTCAGGCCGCGCGCCACGCGGTCGGACACGGCCTGCACCATGTTGTCGCGCAGGTAGTCGAAGCCGAATTCGTTGTTGGTGCCGTAGGTCACGTCGGCCAGATAGGCCAGTTGCTTTTCTTCGCGCTCCATGCCGGGCACGTTGACGCCCACAGCCAAGCCCAGAAAGGTATACAGCCGCCCCATCCATTCGGCGTCGCGCCGGGCCAGGTAGTCGTTGACTGTCACCACATGCACGCCCTTGCTGGCAAGTGCATTGAGATAAACCGGCAGCGTCGCCATCAGCGTCTTGCCTTCGCCGGTGCGCATCTCGGCGATCTTGCCCTGGTGCAGCGCCATCCCGCCTTGCAGCTGAACGTCGAAGTGACGCATCTTCAGCGTGCGCTTGCCGCCTTCACGCACCACGGCAAAGGCTTCAGGCAACAGATCGTCGAGCGTGCTGCCGTTTTGCAGGCGCTGGCGGAATTCTTCGGTCTTCGCGCGCAGCTCAGCGTCGGACAGCTTTTCAAACTGCGGCTCCAGCGCGTTGATCTGCTCCACCGTGCGCCGGTAGGTCTTGAGGAGACGGTCATTCCGGCTGCCGAAAATCTGGGTCAGGATCTTGGGGAACATGCGGCGTCGGGGCTGAGTGGATCGGGTGGGGCGGCGCTGTGCGCGCCGAGGCCACTAGGGGTCACAGGGGGTCACAGGGGGTCAAATGAGGTCATTCGGCCCGCCTGCAAGTCAGCGTTGTCGGGCTTGCGGGCGCGCGGATGACCTGCGCGGCGCATTTAGCCGCTCAAGTTTAGCATCGCCCCCTTGGCAAACAGGCCAGATCGAGAGTGCCCTCAGCGGCGTCCGGGCCCGGCCGCAAACTCAGTCCGGGGCGCAGTGCCACCGGGCCAGCCACCGGCAAGAAACCGCGCCGGGTCCTGCGGCACGCCGTCCACCAGCACTTCAAAGTGCAAGTGCGATCCCGTCGAACGGCCCGAGTTGCCCACTTTGGCCACACGCTGGCCGCGCTTGACCAGCGCACCCAGCCCGACGTCGATACTGGAGCAATGGGCGTAACGCGTGATCAGGCCGTTGCCGTGGTCGATCTCCAGCACCTGGCCGTAAGCCGGGTGCCATTCGCTCGTCACCACCATGCCCCCAGCCGCTGCCGTGACGGGCGTGCCGATCTCGGCCGGGAAGTCGAGACCACTGTGCAATGCGGGACGGCCATTGATGGGGTCGCTGCGAAAGCCGAAGCCGGAGCCGATGGGCCCGTCCACCGGTGGCGCACTGGGCACCAGCAACGCGGTCAGGCGGCTTTCCTGCAAGCGCGATTCGACGTAGGTGAAGAGGTCTGTGTTGATGTCGGTGGCTTCGTCCAGGCCGCTGACCAGCAACTGCAACTGCGCAAGCGACGGATTGAGCACGGGCACGTACGGGCCGCCCTTGCCACCGGCCAAGCCGGCGCTGCCGCCGCCACGCTGCAGAGGCTTCAACTCATCGGCCTTTATGCCCGCCAGGCCGGAGACCCTTTCGCCCATGGCTTCCAGCCTCACGAGCTTGGCCTGCATCTCGCCCACCTTCTGCGCCATGGCGTCCAGGTTGTCGCGCATGAAGCGGTCTTTCTGCGCGATCTCGTCGCGCACGATCAGCCGCACGAGTGAGCTGACGACGGGCCAGCCTTCTCGGGCCGCCTTCAGGAAGATGAAGTGGTAGATGGCGCCCGAGACCGCCATCAGCAGAACGGTCAGCGCCAGCCCGGCCAGCACCAGTTGCCAGCGTTGAAACTGCAGCACACGGGTGCGCGCCATGGCGCCGTTGATGATGAGCATCTGCATCGCTAGACTCCGTTCATGGCTTCTTTCGTGCCGTTCAACCAGCCGCTGTCCACCGCACTGGAGCGCAGCGAACCGCTTTCCGCCTTGCTGAAGCGGCTGCGTGAGTCGCAGGCCCGTTTTGCGGCCGTCAAGCCGCTGCTGCCGGAAGCCCTGCGTGCTGCGGTGACCGCCGGTCCGCTGGACGATAGCGCCTGGGTGCTGCTGGCGGCCAACGCATCCGCCGCCGCCAAACTCCGCCAGATGGTGCCCGAGCTGCAAACGGCCCTGGTGGCCGCCGGGTGGACCGGCCCAGACATCAGGATCAAGGTATCGGCCGCAGGCTGACGATGGTGCCGGCTGTCCGAATCGAACGGACGACCTTCCGCTTACAAGGCGGGTGCTCTACCAACTGAGCTAAGCCGGCTGCGATCATGAATCTTCCTGCTGCGCGGGCCGATCCCGAACCTGCGATGCTCGCCGTACGGGTGTGCGGCTGCGCTTCTCGACCCAGGCTCGGACCGCTCACGACGGCTCTTCTCGATCACGCCATGGCATTGTAGAAGCCGAAAAACCGACCCTCTACTTGATTCGCTTCAGCGAAGGCCTGCCGCCCGCGGGCGGCAGGTCTGGATCGGGCTTGTCGTCGGCCGGGGCGGCGCTTTCAGCGGCCGGCGGATCCGGCTCGGTGGTGGCCAGGCGCAGGCCGCGCACCGGTTGCGGTTCGGCGTGGGTCTGCACCGGTGCACCTTCGGTGGGCATCGGGAAGGCCATGCCCTGGCCGTTTTCGCGGGCGTAGATGGCCACCACGTTGCCCACCGGCACGATGATCTCGCGCGTGATGCCGCCAAAGCGCGCCTTGAACTCGATGCACTCGTTGCCCAGCTTCAGGCTCGATGTGGCCTCGAAGCTGACGTTGAGCACGATCTCGTTGTTCTTGACGTACTCCATCGGCACCTGCACGCCAGCACCGAGCTGCACCGCCACATAGGGCGTGAAGCCGTTGTCGGTGCACCAGTCGTGCAGCGCCCGCAGCAAATACGGGCGGGTCGAAGTGCCTTGGTTATCCAAGCTGCCCGCCATGGTTGCCGTGGCTTCCCGCGCTTACTTGCGCATGACCTTTTCGGACGGCGTCAGCGCCTCAATGTAGGCCGGGCGCGAGAAGATGCGCTCGGCGTACTTGAGCAGCGGCACCGCGTTCTTGCTCAGATCAATGCCGTAATAGTCCAGGCGCCAGAGCAGCGGCGCAATGGCCACGTCCAGCATGCTGAAGTCGTCGCCCAGCATGTACTTGTTCTTCAGGAAGATGGGCGCCAGTTGCGTCAGGCGGTCGCGGATCTGGTCGCGTGCCTTTTCCAGCTGCTTTTCAGTCGCCTTGACGCCACGGCCTTCGAGCAGGTTGACGTTGCTGAACAGTTCCTTTTCGAAGTTGAAGAGGAAGAGGCGCACCCGTGCGCGCGCCACCGGGTCACCCGGCATCAGCTGCGGGTGCGGGAAGCGCTCGTCGATGTACTCGTTGATGATGTGGCTCTCGTACAGGATGAGGTCGCGCTCCACCAGGATGGGCACCTCGTTGTACGGGTTCATCAGCGCGATGTCTTCGGGCTTGGCGAAGATGTCCACATCGCGAATCTCGAAGTCCATGCCCTTTTCGAAAAGCACAAAGCGGCAGCGGTGCGAATAAGGGCAGGTGGTTCCAGAGTACAGCACCATCATGGCAGGGGCCTTTCGTTTTCACTTCAACAAACCAGCTCGGGGGACGCACCGTTTGCACGGCCCCGTCAAAAGACAAAACGCAGTGGGTGCTGGTTGCCCCCACTGCGCTGCAGACCCCACCTCAGTACAAAGCTGAGGGTGGAGCCTGACCAGGACTACTTGATGTCTTTCCAGTACGACGCGTTCAGGCGCCAGGCGATCACCGTGAAGCCGGCCAGAAACAGCAGCACCCACACGCCCAGGCGCACCCGGTCTTTTTGCACCGGCTCTGACATCCATTGCAGGTAGGCCACCAGGTCGGCGACCGCCAAGTTGTACTCGCCCTGGTTCAGGGTGCCGGGCGTGATGGCCTCGAACCCCTTGAACATGTGCACGGTCTTCTTCGCATCGTGCGGGTCTTTCTCATCGGCGAACACCGCGCGCTGCTGGCCTTGCAATTGCCACAGCACATGCGGCATGCCAACGCCCGGGAAGGCGGCGTTGTTCCAGCCGGTGGCCTTGGTGTCGTCGCGGTAGTAGCTGCGCAGGTAGGTGTAGATGTAGTCGGCGCCGGTGCCCTTGTCGCCGTCGGACCGTGAGCGGGCGATGAGCGTCAGGTCAGGCGGGACGCCACCGAACCAGTCCTTGGCGTCCTTGGGGTCGAGCGCCGACTTCATCGTCTCACCGACCTTGGCGCCGGTGAAGATCAGGTTGTCCTTGATCTGCTCTTCGCTCAGGCCGATGTCACGAAGCCGGTTGTAGCGCATGTACGCCGCTGCATGGCAGTTCATGCAGTAGTTGGCGAACAGCTTGGCGCCGTTTTGCAGCGCGGCCAAATCGGTGAGGCGCTTGGTGTCGAACTTGTCCCAAATGATGCCTTCGCTGGATGCGTGGGCAGGCGCCAGCACAGCCATCGAAACAAGCAAGGAACACAGCAGCGAATGCAGCAGAGGGCGCACTAGGGCAGTCAGTTTTTTCATGGGTCTGGGCTCCGCCGGCTGATCAGTGCGCGTGGAAGACAACACGGTCTGGCACGGCCTTGAATTCGCCAATGCGGCTCCACCAAGGCATGAGCAGGAAGAAGCCGAAATAAAACAGCGTGCCGCCTTGCGAAATCAGCGTGCCCAGGTCCGTCACGGGTTTGACGCCGTAATAGCCGAGGACGACGAAGTTGACGACGAACATGCCGTACAGCCATCGGTTCCAGCCTGGCCGGTAGCGGATGCTCCGGACGGGGCTGCGGTCCAGCCAAGGCAGCGGGAACAGGATCATCACCGCCAGACCCATGACCACCACACCCCAGAATTTGGCGTCAAAGGTCTTCAGCAACACGGCGGCCACCACGGCAATCACCAGGGGTGCCCACTTCCACAGGCCCTTGAAGCCACCAAACATCGTGGCCAGCACCCCTGCGGCGCCCACGAGCACTGCGAACACGGTCACCATCGGGTCCGTCACTGCACGCAGCATCGAGTAGTAAGGCGTGAAGTACCACACCGGGGCGATGTGGGCGGGCGTCTTCAGCGGGTCGGCCGGGATGAAGTTGTTGTATTCCAGAAAGTAGCCGCCGCCTTCAGGCGCAAAGAACAGCACCGCGCTGAAGATCATCAGGAACACGCCCACGCCCATGATGTCGTGCACCGTGTAGTAGGGGTGGAAAGGAATGCCGTCGAGCGGGATGCCGGTCTTCGGGTCTCTCTTGGCCTTGATCTCGACGCCGTCGGGGTTGTTGGAGCCCACATCGTGCAGCGCCAGCAAGTGCGCCATCACCAGACCCAACAGCACCAGCGGCACGGCAATGACGTGGAAGCTGAAGAAGCGGTTCAGCGTGGCGTCACCCACCACGTAGTCACCGCGGATCAGCAGTGACAGGTCGGGCCCGATGAAGGGAATGGCGGCGAACAGGTTGATGATGACCTGGGCGCCCCAGTAGGACATCTGACCCCAGGGCAGCAGGTAGCCCATGAAGGCTTCGGCCATCAGGCACAGGAAGATGGCGCAGCCGAAGATCCACACCAGTTCACGCGG
>JANMKK010000401.1:0-3901 GCA_031372005.1 Rubrivivax sp. | reverse complement strand
TGGCCTGGTGCTGATATCCACATCCGGCAACTCCGCCAACCTGCTGCGCGCTGCGAAGGCCGCAAGGGACTGCGGCGTGGTCACGTTCGGGCTGCTGGGGCGCGACGGCGGCAAGCTGTTGGCGCTGTGCGACGACGCACTGGTCATCACGAGCCGCACCACGGCGCGCATCCAGGAAGCCCACATCTTTGTCGGCCACTGCTGGTGCGCCCAGATCGAACAGGCCCTGGGCCTGGCATGACCGACGTGACCAGCGTGATCGGCCTGGCCCGCAGCCTGCCCAGCCCAGGCCGGCTGGCCCAGGCCCGCGTGCTGGTGGTGGGCGACGCCATGCTGGACCGCTACTGGTTTGGCAGCGTTGACCGCATATCCCCCGAAGCGCCGGTGCCCGTGGTGCGGGTGTCGCGCGAAGAAAGCCGCCTGGGCGGTGCGGCCAACGTCGCGATGAACGTCAAGACGCTGGGTGCTGCCTGCACGCTGCTGAGCGTGGTGGGCGACGACGACGCCGGGCGCAGCCTGCGCCAACTGCTGCAGCAGCAGGGCGTAGCCGCGGTGCTGGGCACCGACGCGCAGTTGCAGACGGTGGTCAAGCTGCGCGTCATCGGCCGCGCCCAGCAGCTGCTGCGCATCGACTTTGAAAACAAGCCCGACCACGAAGTGCTGCAGCTCATGCTGGCCGACTACGAGCGACTCCTGCCCGAGCATGACTTGGTGCTGCTGTCGGATTACGGCAAGGGCGGCCTGAAACACGTCGGCCAGATGATCGAACAGGCCCGTGCCGCCGGCAAGGCCGTGCTGGTGGACCCCAAGGGAAGCGACTTCAGCCGTTATGCAGGCGCCACCGCCATCACGCCAAACCGCAGTGAACTGGCGCAGGTGGTGGGCAAGTGGAGCGACGAAGGCGACCTCGCCGAACGCGGTCAGGCGTTGCGCAAGCGCCTGGGCGTGGACGCGTTGCTGGTGACGCGGTCTGAAGAAGGCATCAGCCTCTTTGATGGCAGCGGCCACCTGCGCCTGCCCACCGAAGCGCGCGAAGTCTTTGACGTCACCGGCGCTGGCGACACCGTCATTGCCACGCTGGCCGCGCTGATGGCCGCCGGCATGCCGCTGCGCGACGCGGCGCCCTTTGCCAACCGCGCTGCCGGTATCGTGGTGTCGCGCTTCGGCACGGCGGCGGTAAACCGTGCAGAACTTGTAAAGTGAGTGGCACATTGTCAGTGGCCGACGGTAACCTGCTGCGCAAGGTGATGCAGCGCGAAGACAGCGCCGCGCTGGCCCGGTTGCAGCGGCCGATGGTGTTCACCAACGGGGTCTTCGACATCCTGCACCGCGGCCATGTGAGCTACCTGGTGGCAGCGCGCGCACTGGGTGCCAGCCTGGTGCTGGGTCTGAACAGCGACGCGTCGGCGCGCGGCCTGGGCAAGGGCGCCGACCGGCCGCTGAACCGCGAACTGGACCGCGCCTGCGTGCTGGGCGCGCTGGAGGCGGTGGACGCGGTGTTGCTGTTTGACGAAGCCACGCCGCTGGCGCTGCTGGCCGTCTGCAGACCCGATGTGTACGTCAAGGGCGGCGACTACGACATCGAGGCCCTGCCCGAAACCGCACTCGTGCGCAGCTGGGGCGGCCGCGCACTGGCGCTGCCCTTTGTGCAGGGCTATTCGACGACCGCGCTGGTGCAGCGCATCGGACAGGGCACAGTGGACCGATGACGCTCAGGCCCGCCGCCTTCATTGACCGCGACGGCGTGCTGAACGTGGACCACGGCTATGTGTTCCGGGTGCAGGACTTTGAGTGGCTGCCGGGTGCCATCCACGCGCTGGCGCAGTTGCAGCGCGCGGGCTACGCGCTCTTCGTCATCACCAACCAGTCGGGCGTGGCGCGCGGCCTGTACACGCTGGCCGATGTGGAACGGCTGCATGCGCACCTGCGCGCCGACTTGCAGGCGCACGGCATCCAACTGGCCGGCATCTACGTCTGCCCGCACCACCCCGACGGCGTGGTGCCCGAATACCGACTGGGCTGTGCCTGCCGCAAACCAATGCCGGGGATGATCCAGCAGGCGGCGCGCGAGCACGGTCTGGACCTGGCGGCGTCCTGCCTCTTTGGCGACAACGCCAGTGACATTGAAGCCGGCCGTCGCGCCGGTGTTGGCCGCTGCTGGCTGATCGGCACAGACCTCAAAGCCCGTGCCTGCGGCGCCGACGGCGCAGCCGCCAGCCTTGTGGCCGCCGTGCAGGCCGCAGCCCAGTCGGGGCCCGTGTGATCGCGTCCCCCCACACCCCGGCAGGCCGCCCGCTGATCGTGCGCATCCGCAACTGGGTCGGCGACGTGGTGCTGGGCCTCCCCGCGCTGCAACTGCTGGAAAGCCATGGCTACCAGCTGAAGTTAGTGGCGCGCGGCAAATGGGCACCATCTCTGCTGGCGGGCTACGACTGGCCGGTGACTGTCCAGCCATCCGGCTGGCGCGACAAGGTGGCGCAACTGCGGGCGTTGCGTGATCAATGTGCCACGCAAGACCCACTCTTCGCGCAGCGCGACGACGCCCTGTTGTTGCCGGTGTCGTTTTCCAGCGCGCTGGAAATGCGCCTGGCGGGCTTGCGCGCGGTGGGCGTGGCCAAGGAAGGCCGCTCGCCGCTGCTGGCACGCGCCCTGCCCTGGGCCGCGACTGGCCATGAACTGGAACGCTACTGGGACGTCGCGTGCCGCTTTCTCGGCCTGAAACAAGCGCCGCCGCGCGACATCGGCTTGAAGGTGGTGCCAGCCAAGGCTGAAGCCGCTGCGCAGCTGCTGGGCAACGCCGGCATCCGGGGCGGCTTCGTGATGGTCTGCCCCTTTGCCGCCGGGCGCGCGGCCACCGTTGACAAGGCCGACAAGAGGTGGCCAGGCTTCGCTGACTTTGTGCGGCAGGCAGAAGACCGCCTGGCCCTGCCGCTGGTGGTATACCCAGGCCCGGGAGAACACGCGCAGGCGCGTGCGCTGTACCCGGCGGCGCGGATGCTGGACGGGTCCGACCTGGCCATCTACGCCGCGCTGCTGCAACGCGCCGCGCTGGTGGTGGCCAACGACACCGGCCCGGCGCACATGGCCGCTGCGTTGGGCCGACCGCTCATCAGCGTGCTGGGCCCTACCGAAGCCGCACGCTGGGGCGCCCTGGGGCAGCGGTGTGACGGTGCTGCAGAAAACCCAGGATGGCGACACGGCCGTCTGGCCCAGCGCTGAAGAAGGCCTGGCGCTGGCGCAACGATTGCTGCAGACCGGCCGCTGATGTTTCCAAAACCGATGAAGCCGCGCCGCATCCTCATCAGCCTGGGAAACATCGGCGCGTTGCATGACGGGCTGGGTGAGTTTTCGCTGCAGATCGGCCAGCGCATTGCCGCCCAGGCTGCGGCCTTCCAGGCGCAGCACGGCATCGGCATCGACTTTCACCTGCGCGAAAACTTTTTCGGACTCTTCGGCAGTGAGGTCGGCTACCGGGCCATCAACCGCTGGCAGCAGTGGCGCCATGTGCAGCCCGTGGACTGCGTGCTGTGGCATTCGCTGCACCAGCTGAACCGCACGCTGCCGCCGCAAGGGGCGGGCTTGCGGATGGTGACGGTGCATGACTTGAGCTACCTGTACGGCCGGAACGCGTTTTCAACGTGGCGCCACCACCGCCGCGCAGTCGCCTTGATGCGCCGCACCGATGTCGTGGTGGCCATCAGTCGCTACACGGCAGCTGACGTGCAGCGCCACCTGCATTGGCAGGGGCCGCTGGAGGTGGTCCTCAACGGCGCGCGCAGCTTTGTCGCCGCCCCGCGTGAAGCGCTGCCCGGCTGGGCCGACGGCAGCATGCAGGCCGACCGCCCCTTCCTCTTTCACCTGAGCCGCATGACGGCGTCCAAGAACCCGCAGGCGCTGATCG
>JANMKK010000399.1:0-4628 GCA_031372005.1 Rubrivivax sp. | reverse complement strand
GCTATGCGCTCACCGGCATCGGTGTGTGCGGCGACGAAGCGCGAACCTTGCAGCTCGATGCGCTGCACCGGCGTGTCGTAGCGCACCTGCACGCCCAGGCCTTCGGCGCTGCGGTAGTAGGCGTTCACCAGCGCCTTGCCGCCGCCCATGAAAAACGCGTTGGTGCGGCTCAAGTGCAGCGTGCCCGACAGCGACGGCTGAAAGTGCACGCCGTGCTGGCGCATCCAGCCGCGCACGTGGTGCGATTCGCGGATGACCTGCCGCGCCAGCGTTTCGTTCGTCTGGCCGCCGGTCACCTTCAGCAGGTCTTGCCAGAACTCTTCTTCGGCATAGGCGTCCGTCAGCACGTCCTGCGGCGCGTCGTGCATGCAGCGGATGTTGCGGGTGTGGATGCTGTTGCCGCCGCGCCATTCGGCGGGTGCTGATTCGAGCAGCATCACCGACGCCCCCGCTTCGCGCGCGCTGATCGCGGCGCACAGCGCGGCGTTGCCGCCGCCGATGACCAGCACGTCCCACGGTGTCGCTGGGCTGGGCATTCAACGGGCCCTGGCAGCCATGCCGGCTGCGGCCAGCACAGCCAGGCTGGCAAACGACATCGTTGCGATTGACGTCCTTGGCACCCGGCGACGCGAATTGTGGTTGATGCTTGTCTCCTGCAGCGTCCAGCACTCTACAGACATGCCGCGCCGCGCCGCGCCGCCCGTTTTGGGCACGCGGGCGGTTTTGCAGTCATCCCGGTGCCAGTTGCTGGCGCAAAAACGCCAGCAACACCTGGTTGCGCAGCAGCCGCATGCGCTCGGTGGTGGACACCGCCGTGATCAGCGAACCGAACTTGGTCTGCGGCGCCCAGCCGGGCAGCACGCGGACCAGGCGGCCGTCGGCCAGTGCGTCGATGCACAGATAGTCCGGCAGCATTGCGATGCCCAGGCCGGCCACGGCTGCCTCGGCCACGGCCTCGGGGTTGTCCACGTGGTAACGGCCGTGCACGCGCACGCGTTCCATCTGCCCGGCGCTGGCCAGGGCCCAGAGATCGTCGGATGCTTCGCGCCAAAAGCACAAGCAGCTGTGGCCCGACAGGTCGGCGGGTGCCAGCGGCGTGCCGGCACTGGCCAGGTAGCCCGGTGCCGCGACCATCGCCCAGCCCACCACCGCCACCGGCTCGCACACCAGGCCCTGGGGCTGTGTGGCCGACCAACGCAGCGCGATGTCGATGCGCTCGTAGGCGACATCGACCATGCGGTCCACCAGCTGCAGTTCGACCTCGATGGCCGGGTGCAGGCGCAGGAATTCGGGCAGTTTCCCGGCCAGCACGCGCTGGCCCCACGACACCGTGGCCGACAGGCGGATGCGGCCCGTCAGGTCGGATTGCAGCGCCCGCAGCCGCTCTTCGCCAGCGCCCATTTCGGCCAGGGCGCGGCGCGCGAATTCGGCGTAGGCCTCACCGGCCGGCGTGAGCGCGATGCGCCGCGTGCTGCGCGCGAAGAGCGTGGCGCCGATCGACTGTTCCAGCTGCGCGACGCGCTTGCTGACCACGCTCTTGCCCACGCCAAGCTCCAGCGCAGCGCGGCTGACGCTGGCGTGGTCGGCGACCTTGATGAAGGCCGAAAGCATGTCGGATGAAACGGCCACTGTGTCCAGATCAGAGACAAACGGTTTGCATTCGAGCAGCACCTCAAGGCGGCGTCAATGCGTAGAGTGCCGAAGGAGTGGCGGCCACAGCCACCCACCAAAACCCTGGAGACAAACCCATGAGCATCAAGATCTACGCCGACCCGATCACCATCAACTGCCGCAAGGTGCTGGCGGGTTTTGACCTGATCGGCGCCGAATATGAACTGGTACCCGTGGACTATTTCAAGGGCGAGCACAAGGCTGAGCCCTTCCTGTCGCTGAATCCCAATGCCTCGGTGCCGGCAATGACCGATGGCGACTTCGGGCTGTGGGAATCGAACGCGATGCTGCAGTACGCGGCCGACAAGTTCGGCAACGACAGCGTGTACCCGCGCGACTTGCAGGCCCGTGCCGACATCAACCGCTGGCTGCACTGGGAGGGCTCGACCTGGTTCCCCACCTGCTATGTGTTCCTGGTGGAGAACTGCGTCAAGCCGCTGCTCGGCGGCCAGCCCGACCCCGCCGTGCTGGATGCGCAGGCCACGCAGTTCCACAAGCTGGCCGGCATCCTGGACAAGCGGCTCGCGGGCCAGCGCTGGATGGCAGGCAAGAACCCGACGCTCGCCGACATCGTTCTGGCCGCGCCCATGCATCTGCACGGCTGGCAGCAGCTGCCGCTGTCCGACCACCCGAACCTGAAGCGCTGGCTGCACGACGATGTCGAGGCCCTGCCCTGCTGGCGCAAGACAGCGGTGTACGAAGGCTTCACCACCACCCCGCCGAACTGAGGTCCGTCGTGAGCCTTGCGTCATCCGTCCACGCGACGATGCAGTACACCGTCGACAACGGCATCGCGCCGGACTATTACTTCTACGAGCCCGACCCGTCGGTGAAACTCAACCCGCCGGGCACCGACCCGCGCGAGGTCGAGGTCCACGACGGCTGGCCGCTTGTGAAAGAACTGTCTGCCGACCGCGAAGGCTTCGAGTTGCACGACTTCGGCGCCCGCTTCGACCAGTTCGACGACGACACCTCCGTGCACGCCCGCTTCTACCCACAGGTGGTGGACTTCGTGCAGCGGCACACGGGTGCCAAGCGGGTGGTCGTCTTCGACCACACCATCCGCAAGCGCCTGCCGGCCGACCTGAAGCAGCAGACCACCGTGCAGCGCCCCGCCGTGATGTTGGTGCACAGCGACTACACACCCGCCAGCGGCCCGCAGCGCGTGCGCGACATCGTGCCGGCGGACGCCGACGCGCTGCTGCAGCGCCGCGTCGCTTTCTACAACGTGTGGAAGCCGCTGTACCGCCGCGTCGAGGAATTGCCGCTGGCGATGATCGACGCGCAAACGCAGGTCGATGAAGACCTGCTGCGCATGGACCTGAAGTACCGCGAACGCACGGGCGAGATCTACGTGCTGCGCCATTCGCCCGCACACCGCTGGCACTACTTTCCGCTGATGGAAGCCCACCACGCGCTGCTGCTCAAGACTTACGACTCCGAAGTCGATGGCCGTGCCCGCTTCATGGGCCACAGCGCTTTTGAAGACCCGACCACACCACCCGACGCACCCCGGCGCGAAAGCATCGAAGTGCGGACGATGGCCTTCTTCTGAACACCCCGAGGACACACCCATGCCCCAAGACATCAAGCTGGCCGCCGACGCCGCCCTGCACCACGCGGTGAATGTCGCTGGCGGCGCGCCGGGCGTGGTGGCGATGGCCACCGACCGCCAGGCCAATTTCTACGAAGGTGTTGCCGGCGTGCGCGAACTGGGCAAGGAACAGCCCATGACTGCGGACTCGGTGATGGCCATCTTCTCCACCACCAAGGCGCTCACCGGCACCTGCGTCATGCAGCTGGTTGAAGAAGGCAAGATCAGACTCGAAGATACCGCCAGGCAGTACGTGCCCGAGATCGCTGAGCTGCAGGTTCTGACCGGCTTTGACGCCGCAGGCCAGCCCACCACCCGGGCGCCTAAACGCGACATCACGGTCAACGACCTGATGCTGCACACCTCGGGCCTGTGCTACGAATTCTTCAGCCCCGACGATCTGAAGTACCGCACGGCCAAGGGCATCCCGACCGTGGTGTCCAGCACCTTCGCATCCACCCGCACCGTGCTGCTGCACGACCCCGGCGAGGCCTGGACCTACGGCGTCAACATCGACTGGCTGGGCCGCATCGTCGAGCAGCAGCGTGGCAAGCGGCTGGGCGAGGTGATGAAGGAGCGCATCTTCGCGCCGCTGGGCATGGTCGACATCGCCTTCACGATGAGTGAATCGATGCTGGCGCGGCGCGCCGTGCTGCATGACCGCGCGCAGGACGGCAAGCTCACGCCGCTGCCCGACCTGATCCTGCCGCAACCGCCCGAGATGGACATGGGCGGCCACGGCCTCTACGCCAGCGTCGGCGAATACATGAAGTTCATCCGCATGATCTTGAATGACGGCGCGGGCCCGAATGGGCGCGTGCTGAAGGCCGAGACGGTGGAGCGGATGTCGAAGAACGGCCTGCCGCCAGGCCTGCACAGCGGCGGCTGGAAGACATCCATCCCGTCGCTGTCGAATGACGGTGAGTTTGACCCCGGCGTGCCCAAGACCTGGGCCTACACCTTCCAGCGCAACGAAGCACCTACCGCCAGCGGCAAGCCCGCGGGTTCGTTGATGTGGGCGGGCCTCGGCAACCTGTTCTTCTGGATCGACCGCAAGAACGGCATCGGCGGTTTCTGGGGTTCACAGATCCTGCCGTTTCAGGACGTGGCGTCCTACCCGGGCTTTGTCAACTTCGAGACGGCGGTGTACCGAAGCCTGCAGCGCTGACGCGATCAGGCTGTGCGGCCGCCAAGCCGCGCCGGTGGAAGAAGGCTTCGCCGCCTGCGCGGCGCACGGGTGTGGCGCGCTCCAGCAGCCGGCGCAGGGCCGGCTCTTCCAGGCCGCCAAAGACCGGCATGCGCTGCAAGAGATCGATCCGCGCCAGTTCCATGGCCCTTCGCCCGTTCAGTCAGGCCCCGTTGG
>JANMKK010000381.1:0-6920 GCA_031372005.1 Rubrivivax sp. | reverse complement strand
CACGCCGTGCACGATGGCGCCTTCGGACAGGGTCTCCAGCAGCTTGGCGCGTTCTTCGCCCATCGAAGCCTCGACGACAGCGCGGCGCGACAACACGACGTTGTTGCGCTTGCGGTCGAGCTTGATGACCTTGAACTCCATGGTCTTGCCCTCGTAGGGCGTCATGTCCTTCACGGGGCGGGTGTCCAGCAGACTGCCGGGCAGGAAGGCGCGGATGCCGTTGACGAGAACCGTCAGGCCGCCCTTGACCTTGCCGCTGACCGTGCCGGTGACGAATTCGCCCGACTCCAGTGCGTTTTCAAGGCTCATCCAGGACGCCAGGCGCTTGGCCTTGTCGCGGCTCAGGATGGTGTCGCCGTAGCCGTTTTCGACCGCGTCGATGGCCACCGACACGAAGTCGCCGACCTGAACTTCCAGCTCACCCTGGTCGTTCTTGAATTCTTCAATGGCCACGTAGCTTTCGCTCTTGAGGCCGGCGTTCACCACGACGTGGTTGAACTCGATGCGCACGACTTCGGCAGAGATGACCTCGCCGACGCGCATGTCGTTGCTCTTGAGGCTTTCCTCGAACAGAGCGGCAAAAGAACCGTTGCCACCCGATGAGGTGACGGTAGTAGTGACAGTCATGGATTTCCTGGCTTGCCCGGGCAGTGAAAAGCAGAGCGGGCGGTGCTTGCGGCGGGTGCCGCGGTTGGGGGCTGAAAACCTGCGCGGTCTTGCCCATGAAAACGGACCTGACGGCCGCTGGACATGAGCGCAGGGACTCTTGTTGCTCAGTTTCCTCTCAGTCCTGCAAGGCGCCTTTTACGGCAACGCCTTGAAGGGCCCGCGCTGTTGCCACCAAGCCAGAACCTGTTGCACCGAGTCTTCGATGCTGAGATCTGAATTGTCCAGAAGCAGCGCGTCCTGGGCCGGCTTTGCAGGCGAAACGGGGCGGTTGCGGTCCCGCGCGTCGCGCGCTTCAAGGTCAGCGGCAAGGTCAGCGATATTAGCGGGAATTCCTTTTGAAATCAATTGCTTATATCGCCTCTCGGCGCGCTGCTGCGCGCTGGCGGTAAGGAATATCTTCAGGCCCGCGTCGGGGAAGACCACGGTGCCCATGTCGCGGCCGTCAGCCACCAGCCCGGGCGCGCGGCGAAAGGCCAGTTGCAGCCCGTGCAGCGCCTGGCGCACGGCGGGCAAGGCAGAGACGCGTGACGCCAGCAAGCCGGTGCTTTCCAGCCGCAGTTCGTCGGTGATGTCGCAGCCGTTCAGCCAGGTGCGGCCGGCTTGTCCGCCGTGGCCAAAGCGCAGCGGCAGCGTGGTGGCGATCTTGGCCACCGCCGCCTCGTCGTCGGGCGCCACGCCTGCGGCCTGCGCTGCAAGGCCTGCGGCGCGGTACAGAGCACCCGAATCCAGCAGTTCCCAGCCCAGCATGCTGGCCACTTCGGCGGCCAGCGTGCCTTTGCCGGACGCGGTGGGTCCGTCGATGGTGATGACGGGCACATCGGCCAGGTCGGCTGTGACAACGCCAAAGAAGGCGTCGAAATAGTCGGGGTAGGTCTTGGCCACGCAATGCGGGTCAAGGATGCGCACGGTCACCTTGCCGTCGGCGAGCGGGTTGAAGGCGGCCAGCGACAGGCACATCGCCATGCGGTGGTCGTCGTAGGTGTGGATGGCTGCCGACTGCCAACGCCTGAGCGGTTCGACGACGATGAAGTCGGCACCTTCTTCCACCGTGGCACCGAGCTTGCGCAACTCTGCCGCCATGGCGGCGATGCGGTCGGTCTCTTTCACGCGCCAACTCGCGATGCCCGTCAGGCGTGAGGGGGTGTCGGCATACAGCGCCATCACGGCCAGCGTCATCGCGGCGTCGGGGATGTGGTTGCAGTCCAGGGTGATGCCTGCCAGGGGCCAGCGGCCACGGTGCACTTCCAGCCAGCCCGGGCCGCTCTTGACCTGCGCGCCCATGGCGACGGCCGCGTCGATGAAGCGGATGTCGCCCTGGATCGAATCGCTGCCCACGCCTTCGATGCGCAGCGGTGCGCCGCCATGCGCGGCGATGGCGCCCATGGCGATGAAGTACGACGCCGACGAGGCATCGCCTTCGACATGCAGCACGCCGGGTGAGCGGTAGACGCTGCTTGACCCGGAGCAAGGAATGGTGAAGCGCTGCCAGCCCTGGCGCTGCACGGTGATGCCAAAGCGCACCAGCAAGTTCAACGTGATGTCGATGTAGGGCTTGGAGATCAGCTCACCATCGACTTCGATCACCACATCGTCGTCACCGGCAGCCAGGGGCAGCGCCAACAGCAGCGCGGTCAGGAACTGGCTGGAGACATCGCCGCGCACGCGGATCGGCTGCGAGGTGTTGATGCGCCCGCCGGCCCGGCCGCTGATGCGCAGCGGCGGGTAGCCCGCCTGGCCCAGGTCTTCGATGGCGCAGCCCAGCGGACGCAGCGCGTCCACCAGGTCGCCAATGGGCCTTTCATGCATGCGGGGCACGCCGCGCAAGTCAAAGCGCCCGCCTTGCTGCGTTGCCAGCACCGCCAATGTGGCCGCCAGTGGGCGCATGGCGGTGCCGGCGTTGCCCAGGAACAGATCGGCCTCGTGCACAGCGAGCCGGCCGCCCAGACCGGTGACGTGCAATACCGGCCCGTCTTGGCGCAAGCCGCAGCCCAGTTGAGCCAGGGCTTTCAGCATCACCCGGGTGTCGTCGCTGTCCAGCAGGTCGTGCACTGCGGTAGTGCCCGCGGCCAGGCCGGCCAGCAGCAGCACCCGGTTGGAGATGCTCTTGGACCCCGGCAGTCGAACGGTGCCCGAAGCACCGGTGAGCGGGGGCAGGTCAAGGTGGGGAATGGCTTGCATGAAGGTCGGCGCGGGCGGTGGGCCGCTGAGTGCGATCAGGCGCGATCAGGTCTTTGTGTTTCCGCTGCCGCTGCCGGAATTGGCAGCACTGCCACCCAGGCGCGGCGCGCCCATCTGCCAGCCTGCGCGGCCTTCGGCGGGGCCGCGGATCAGGCCTTCCAGCGCGTCGGCATTGCCTTCGCGCATCACGTGCTCCAGCGCGTCCAGCGCCTGGCGGAAGCGTTGCGACTGCTTGAGCACTTCTTCGCGGTTGGCCACCAGCACGTCGCGCCACATCTCGGGGCTGCTGGCGGCAATGCGCGTGAAGTCGCGAAAACCTGGGCCCGCCAGCGACAGAAAGTCCTTGCCCGCCGGCTGATTGACGACGGCGCTGAAGTAGGCAAAAGCCAGCAGATGCGGCAGATGGCTGACCGCCGCAAAAGCCGCGTCGTGGTTTTCGGGCGTCATGCGCAGCACCTGCGCACCGATGGCCGACCAGACGTCGGTGGCCTTCTGCACCAGTTCAGCCGATGTTTGCGGCAGCGGGGTGATGATGACCTGGCGCCCGCTGTACAGCGCGGCGTCGGCGTGCTGGATGCCAGAGACTTCCTTGCCGGTGATGGGGTGGGCGGGCACGAAAGACGCGATGCGTTCGCGCAGCACGCGCCTTGCGGCGTCCACCACATCGCGCTTGGTGCTGCCCACGTCCATGAACAGCACGCCCGGCTCTACCAGATGCCGAATCGCCTTGAAGGTGGTCTCCGTGGCCGCCACCGGCACGGCGACGAGCACGATGTCAGAGCCCGAAACGGCCAACAGCGCCGACTCGGCCGCCACGTCGATGACGCCCATCTTCCTGGCGCGTTCGGTGGTCGACGGCGACTTGCTGTAGCCGACCACACGCTTGACGAGCCCGGCGCGCTTGAGGGCCAACGCAAAGCTACCGCCCATCAAGCCACATCCGATGACGCCCAATTGAGTGAACATCAGTGCACGTCGATGGGGTAGGTGCCGAGGACCTTGAAAAATGCGCAGACATTGCGCAGTTCCTTCAGCGCAAGCGCCACGTGCGGCTCGTCGGGATGGCCTTCGATGTCGACGTAGAAGTAGTACTCCCACTGGCCAGACCGCGCCGGGCGCGACTCGAAGCGGCTCATCGACACGCCGTGCGTCTTCAGCGGCACCAGCATGTCGTGCAGCGCACCCGGCCGGTTGGTGACCGACACCACCAGGCTCGTGCAGTCATGCCCCGAAGCCTTCGGCGCGGGGTGGCGCTGCGGGTGCGTGACGACCGCAAAGCGCGTGCGGTTGTGGGCGTCGTCCTGCACCGCAGGGGCGACGATGTGCAGACCGAATTCGCTGGCTGCGCGGGTGCCTGCTATGGCCCCCAGCGTTTCATCCAGAGCCGCCAGACGCGCGCCTTCTGCATTGCTGGACACCGGCCGCCGCTCAGCCTGCGGCAGGTGCGCCGACAGCCAGGCGTTGCACTGCGCCAGCGCCTGCGGGTGTGCCAGCACGGCGGTCACACCGTCGAGCGACGCCGTGCGCCGCAGCAGGTTGTGGCGCACGAAGAGGCTGGTCTCGCCAATGATGAACAGCGGCGTGTGCAGAAAGAGGTCCAGCGACCGCGTGACCACGCCTTCGGTGGAGTTCTCCACCGGCACCACGCCAAAGTCGGCGGCACCGGTGGCGGTGGCGTGGAAGACTTCGTCAAAGTTGGCGCATGGCACGCGCAGGATCGACGAGCCAAAGAAGCCCAGCGCAGCTTCTTCGCTGAAGGTGCCCGCAGGCCCCAGATAGGCCACGCGCGTGGGCGTTTCCAGGGCGCGGCAGGCGGACATGATCTCGCGCCAGATGGGCGCCACGCTGGTGGTCTGCAGCGGGCCGACGTTCTGCGCCTTCAGGCCGTCGATGACCTGCGCTTCGCGCTCGGGCCTGAATACGACTGAGCCTTCGTGCTTCTTCAACTCGCCGACTTCCAGCGCCAGCGCGGCGCGCCGGTTCAGCAGCGCCAGCATCTCGCGGTCGACCGCATCGATGCGTTCGCGCAGCGCCAGCAATTGCGGGGTGCCTGGTTGGGCTGCGGCCGGGTCGCTCATGCGCTGCACCAGTCCGGGCTCACTTCTTGGCAGGGGCCGCGGGTGCGCTGGCGGGCTGTGCCGGCAGGCCCAGGCGCTTGGCCACGGTCTGCTGCATGGCGCGGACCTTGGGTTCAATGTCGGCCTTGGTTTCGCCGACGAGCTTTTCGGTCAGCACCTTTTGCATGTCACCGGCCATGCCCTGAAATTTGCGGATCACCGGGGACTCAAGCATCGCAATCACCTGGCGCAATTCATCTTCATTGAAGCGTTCTTCCAGCAGCGGGCCGATGGTGCCGGGCGCCAACTTGGTGGCGCGCGCAGTGACGATCGGCACGGCCTCTTCGGCGTATTTGCGCAAGTCGGCTTCGATGTCACGCGCCACTGCCTCGCGGCGTTCAGTGGGCATGCGTTGCAGCGCCTGGCCGGCTTGCTGCATCAACTGCATCGCGGGCTGCTCGGCCAAGCCGCGCGCCATCGCTTCAATGCCGGGTTGCTGCAGTTGCAGGATGCGCGCGACCAGTTCCTTCTTGCCGACGGCCGCAGGCGCAGCAGCGGGTGCCGGCGCAGGTGCGGGCGCTTGTGCAGAAACCGTGAAAGCCGCAGCGACGAGCGCCGCAGTGAGCAGGGACTTGAACATCAATTTCCTTCCGGGCCAGCGTCGCTGGCGGTGTTGTCGTCACTGTCGTCCGTGCTGTCTTCCAAGCTTTCAGCAGGTGTGTCGTTTTCCACGATGCGCTGCAAGCCCGACAGCTTGGTGCCATTGTCCAGGGAGATCAGCGTCACGCCTTGCGTCGCGCGGCCCAGTTCACGGATCTCGCTGACCCTGGTGCGCACCAGCACACCCTTGTCGGTGATGAGCATGATCTCGTCGGCAGGGCGCACCAGCGTAGCGGCCACGACGCGACCGTTGCGGTCGCTTTGAACGATGGCAATCATGCCTTTTCCGCCGCGCAGGTGGCGCGTGTATTCGGTGATCGACGTGCGCTTGCCGTAGCCATTTTCAGTGGCCGTCAAAACGCTCTGCGTTTCGTCCTCGGCCACCAGCAGTGCGATCACGGTCTGGCCGTCGTCCAGCGTCATGCCCTTGACGCCGCGCGACTGCCGGCCGTGCGCAGTGACGTCGCCTTCGTCAAAGCGCACCGCCTTGCCGCCGTCGCTGAACAGCATGACGTCGTGCTTGCCGTCGGTAAGCGCGGCGCCAATCAGCCCGTCGCCATCATCCAGCGTCACGGCAATGATGCCGGCCTTGCGCGGGTTGCTGAAGTCTTCCAGCGGTGTCTTCTTGACAACGCCCTGCGCCGTGGCCATGAACACGTAGTGGTCGGCCGGGAAGCTGCGGAATTCGCCCGTCAGCGGCAGTACGACGGTGATCTTTTCGCCCTGCTGCAAAGGGAACATGTTGACGATGGGCCGGCCCCGCGACGCGCGCGAGCCTTGCGGCACTTCCCAGACCTTGATCCAGTAGACGCGGCCGCGGTCGCTGAAGCACAGGATCCAGTCGTGCGTGTTGGCGATGAAGAGCTGGTCGATCCAGTCGTCTTCCTTCGTCTGCGTGGCCTGCTTGCCGCGGCCACCGCGCTTTTGTGCGCGGTATTCGGTGAGCGGCTGGCTCTTGATGTAGCCGGTGTGGCTGAGTGTCACCACCATGTCGGTGGGCGTGATCAGGTCTTCGGTGCCCAGCTCCAGCGCGTTGCGTTCGATCTGGCTGCGGCGCGCACCGACCTTGCTCTGACCAAACTCCTGGCGCAGGTCGGCGAGTTCGCCGCTGATGATGGCGGTCACGCGCTCGGGCTTGGACAGGATGTCCAGCAGGTCGGCAATCTGCGCCATCACCTCGCGGTACTCGCCGATGATCTTGTCCTGCTCCAGGCCGGTCAGGCGCTGCAAGCGCATCTGCAGGATTTCTTGCGCCTGGTCGTCGCTCAGGCGGTACAGGCCATCGGGCTGCAGGCCGTAGCTGGCGGGAAGGCCTTCGGGGCGGTACGCGGCGCGGCCGCCGCTGGTGCTTTCTTC
>JANMKK010000238.1:0-4328 GCA_031372005.1 Rubrivivax sp. | reverse complement strand
ATGTGGGTCGGCAACGCGATGCTCGTGATCCTGAACCTGCCACTCATCGGCATCTGGATCAAGCTGCTGACGGTGCCTTACCGCTTTCTCTTCCCGGCCATCATGGTGTTCTGCTCCATCGGCCTGTACACGCTGAACAACAGCCCCTTCGACGTCTATGCGGGTGCGCTGTTTGCGGTGGTGGGCTACGCCTTCTACAAGCTGGGATGTGAACCCGCGCCGCTGCTGCTGGGCTTCATCCTCGGGCCGATGATGGAAGAGAACCTGCGACGCGCCTTGCTGCTGTCGCGCGGTGACTGGTCCACCTTCATGACCCGGCCGCTGTCGGCGGGCCTCTTGATCGCGGCCTTCCTGATGGTCGTTGTCGTGATGCTGCCGTCGATCAAGAAAAAGCGCGAAGTGGCATTTCAGGAAGAGTGAGACCGAGGCGCAGTCTCACCTGCCAAAGGGCCCTTCGGGGCCTTTTCCCTTTCTTGCGCTAGGCTCAAGCCCATGCCCACCCCTGCCGCCCTTGCCCCGCTGAAAGAGCCTGTCTTCCGCGGCCTGTGGCTGGCCTGGCTGGCGGCCAACATGACGATGTGGATGAACGACGTGGCAGCCGCCTGGCTGATGACGTCGCTGACCACCAGCCCGGTGATGGTGGCGTTGGTGCAGACGGCATCCACGCTGCCGGTGTTTCTGCTGGGGCTGCCCAGCGGCGCGCTGGCGGACATCCTGGACCGGCGGCGCTACTTTGCGGCGACGCAGCTGTGGGTCAGCGTCAACGCACTCGTGCTGGCGGGCCTGAGCCTGTCGGGCCTGCTGACGGCCCACATGCTGCTGCTGCTGACCTTCAGCAACGGCATCGGCCTGGCGATGCGCTGGCCGGTGTTTGCAGCCATCGTGCCGCAGATCGTCACCCGTGCCGAGATGCCCGCCGCGCTGGCGCTCAACGGCATTGCGATGAACCTGTCGCGCGTCATCGGCCCGGTGCTGGCCGGCGCGCTGCTGGCGGCCTTCAGCCCGGCGGTGGTGTTTGTGCTGAACACGGTGCTGGCGGCGGTGGCTTTCACGCTGATCCTGCGCTGGAAGAGCACACCGCGCAGCAGCGCGTTGCCGGGTGAGCGTTTTGTGGGCGCGATGCGCGTGGGCCTGAACTTCACCCTGCAGTCGCCACGGCTGAAGGTGATCTTGCTGCGCATCTTTCTGTTCTTTCTGCAGAGCACCGCGCTCGTCGCGCTGCTGCCGCTGGTGGCGCGCAGCCTGCATGGCGGCGGCGCTGGCACCTTCACGGTGATGATGTCCTGCGTGGGCGCCGGCGCCATCGTCGCGGCGCTCTACTTCCCCAAGCTGCGCCAGCGTTTCAACCGCGACCAGTTCGTCAGCGGCGGCACGCTGATCCACGCCGTGCTGTCGTGCCTGATCGTCGGCGTGGCCGAAATCTGGGTCGCGCTGCCGGCCATGGTGGTGATCGGCATGGCGTGGATATCGGTGGCCAACTCGCTCACCATCAGCGCGCAAGTGGCCATGCCCGACTGGGTGCGCGCGCGCGGCATGTCGATCTACCAGATGGCGCTGATGGGCGGCGCCGCAGCGGGGTCACTGCTGTGGGGCCAGGTGGCTAGCCTGGTGGGCGTGCGCGAAGCGGTGTTTGGCGCTGCAGCCTTTGGCTTGGCTGTGCTGCTGTTGACGCGCAAGCTCACCGTGGAAGGCGGCGCCGACATCGACTTCACGCCCGCACCGCCGCGCAGCGCACCCAGCCCCAGCGATACCGTGGGCGCCGACGAAGGCCCGGTGATGGTGACGCTGGAATACCAGATCGACCCCGCCCGCGCGGCCGACTTTGCCGACGTCATGCAGCGCACGCGCCGCGCTCGGCTGCGCCAGGGCGCGTTGTCGTGGGGCCTGTTTCGAGATGTCGCCGAACCTGGCCGTTATGTTGAATATTTCGTCGATGAAAACTGGCTCGAGCACCAGCGCCGGCTGGAACGTTTCACCGCCTTCGACGCCGAACTGCGTGCGCAGCGGCTGGCCTTTCACCTGGCGGCTGAACCGCCGCAACTGCGCCGCTACGTGGGCGACCACGTGGCCGCGCCGGTCGGGCCGCCGCCGTAGACGTGCTCAACGGTGATACTCGCTGCACGATCTCAATCCCGAACCCGATTCCCGTTTCAACGCCCTCATCCAACGCCATGAAAAACGCCTTCGACTGGAGCACTGGCTACGCCAGCCAACGTTCACCCGTCTTCGCCCGCAACGTCGTCAGCACCTCGCACCCGATGGCCGCGCAGGCGGGCCTGCGCATGCTGCAGGCCGGCGGCAACGCGGTGGACGCAGCCATCGCCACCGCCGCTGTCATGACCATTGTCGAACCCTGCAGCAACGGCCTGGGTTCTGACGCCTTCTGCATCCTGTGGGACGGCAAGGAATTGCATGGCCTCAACGCCAGCGGCACCGCGCCGCAGGCCTGGACGCCGGACTACTTCAAGGCGAAATACGGCGCAGACGCCAAGACCCCGCCCAAGCGCGGCTGGGACAGTGTCACCGTGCCCGGCGCGGTGGCCGGCTGGGTGGCACTGCATGCCCGCTTCGGCAAGCTGCCCTTTGCGGATTTGCTGGCGCCCGCCATCGACACCGCCGAGCGCGGCTATGCGGTGCCGGTCATCATCCAGCAGAAGTGGCGCAACGCCGCCAGCCTGGAAGAGCTCACGTCGCAGCCCGGCTTTGCGCAGGCCTTCTTGCCGCGCGGACGCGCGCCACAAGTGGGTGAACAGTTCGCGTTCCCAGACGCTGCGCGCACGCTGCGCCTCATCGCCCAGAGCAAGGGCGAAGCCTTTTACCGCGGCGAAATCGCGGCCGCTGCCGAAGCCCACGCCAAGGCCCACGGTGGCGCCATGACAGCGGCTGACTTTGCGGCCTTCCAACCCGAATGGGTCACGCCGATCTGCAAGGACTACCGCGGGTACACCGTGCACGAGATCCCGCCCAACGGGCAGGGCATTGCGGCGCTGATTGCGCTGGGTATCCTGGACAAATTCGATATCGCCGCGCTGCCGGTGGACGGCGTCGCCAGCCAGCACCTGCAGATCGAAGCCATGAAGCTGGCCTTTGCCGACACCTACCAGCACGTCGCCGAACCGCGCAGCATGCGCATGACGCCAGCGCAGATGCTGGACGACAGCTACCTGGCCAGCCGCGCCAAGCTCATCAACCCGCAGCGCGCCCAGGATTTCGGCCCCGGCCACCAGCCACAAGGCGGCACCATCTACCTCAGCGCTGCCGACGCCAGCGGCATGATGGTCAGTTTCATCCAGAGCAACTACATGGGCTTTGGGTCCGGCGTGGTGGTGCCCGGCTTCGGCCTGAGCCTGCAGAACCGCGGCCACGGCTTCACGCTCAAGGCCGACAGCGACAACCTCGTCGGCCCCGGCAAACGGCCCTTCCACACCATCATCCCGGCCTTCTTGACACGGAGCGGCAAGCCGGTGATGAGCTTTGGCGTGATGGGTGGCGACATGCAGCCGCAAGGTCACCTGCAGACGCTTGTGCGCATGCTCGACTACAAGCAGCAGCCCCAAGCCGCCTGCGACGCGCCGCGTTGGCGCTACAACGCCGGCTTGGCCAATGCGGAGCAGGGCTTCAACCCGGCGACAGCCCAAGGCCTGCGCGACCTGGGCCACCGCGTCGAACCCTTTGCTGACAGCTACCAGGACTACGGCGCCGGCCAGTTCATCTGGCGCCTGGACGAAGGGCAGGGCGACGCGGCAACGCTGGGCTACGCGGCCGCCAGCGACCCCCGCCGCGACGGTCAGGCCGCAGGTTTCTAAAGCAGTGCAGGGGATGCGCCAGACTTTGCCACCCGGCTGGCAGACGCACCCGATGTTTGCTGAATTCGACGGCGAAGTGACCGAGCACGGCGACCATTTCGTGGTCTGCTGCCCGCGCAGCCCCGGCAGCAACTGGAGCAGTTTTCTGCTCTATAACCGCCTGCCAACAGCGGCCGACCTTGGCCCCCGGATGCAGCGCTTTGAAGAAGCTATCGGGCAGCTAGTTTGGCACCCATCAGATGCAGCGTGATGCTGACATGGCCGCGGCCTGCATGAGCCACTGGTGGGGCGCCGTGCACCAGGGCCAGGTGGTGGCCGCGCGGGGCCGCTATGGCCAGCGCCACGTCGGCCGCTTGCAGCACGTCGAAACCCACCCCGACTTTCGCCGCCGAGGCCAGTGCCGTGCGCTGGTGCACGCGGCCTGCATGCACGGCTTCACGCAGATGGGCTGGCACACGCTGGTGATGGGCGCCGACCCCGACGACGTGGCCATCAACATCTGCCGCCAGCTGGGCTTTCAGC
>JANMKK010000354.1:0-1938 GCA_031372005.1 Rubrivivax sp. | reverse complement strand
TCGTCCAGATCATCGTCTTCCTGATCTTGATCGGGTTCACGATGAAGTTCATCTGGCCGCCGATCACCGTCGCGCTCGACGAGCGCGCGAAGAAGATCGGCGACGGCCGTTCGGCCGCAGACAAAGCCAAGTCCGAACTGGCTGTCGCCAACAAGCGCGTTGAAGCGCAGCTGTCAGCCGCGCGTGAAGACGCCACCAAGCGCCTGGCCGATGCAGAGCGCCTGGCGCTGCAGATCATTGAAGAAGCCAAGGGCAAGGCCAGCGTCGAAGCCGACAAGATCATCGTCGCCGCGCGTGCTGAAGCCGAGCAAGAGTCGGTCAAGGCGCGCGAAGTGCTGCGTGAACAGGTGGCCGGCCTTGCGGTCAAGGGCGCCGAAGCGATCCTGCGCAGGGAAGTCAACGCCGGCGTGCACGCCGAGCTGCTGGGCCGCTTGAAGGCGGAGCTCTGACATGGCCGAACTGGCGACCATTGCGCGCCCATACGCCGAGGCCTTGTACAAGGCCGCCGGCGCTGATGGCGCCGCCCTGAAGGACCAGGTGGCTTCGTTGGCCTCACTGGCTGCAGACGCTGGCTTGCGCCAGTTTGCCGACAACCCGAAAGTGGCGTCGCTGCAGGTCTTCGACCTGATCGCCGGCATTGCGCTGCAAAAGGGCTTGTCGCTTGACAGCAAGGTCGCCAACCTGCTGCGCACGGTGCTGGACAACGGCCGTCTGGCCGCGATGCCCGAGATCGCTTCGCAGTTCCAGGCCTTGGTCAACGCCAGCAGCGGTGTCTCGGATGCACGCATCCAAAGCGCCTTCGCGATCGATGCTGAACAACTGGCTGACACGGTCACAGCGCTTGAAAAACGCTTCGCCCGCAAGCTCAACGCCAGGGTCGAAATCGTGCCTGAACTGATCGGCGGCATCCGCGTGACCGTGGGCGACGAGGTGCTGGACACGTCCGTCAAAGCCCGTCTTGAACAGATGAAAGTTGCGCTGACAGCGTGACCCGGAGAAACACATGAACCTGAACCCCGCAGAAATTTCCGAGCTGATCAAGAGCCGCATCGAAGGCCTGGCGGCCACGGCTGACATCAAGAACCAGGGCACGGTGGTGTCCGTCACCGACGGCATCGTGCGTGTGCACGGCCTGAGTGACGTGATGGCTGGCGAGATGCTTGAGTTTCCGCCCACCGCCAGCGGCCAGCCCACCTACGGCCTGGCGCTGAACCTGGAGCGCGACTCGGTCGGCTCGGTGATCCTGGGCGAGTACGAACACATCAGTGAAGGCGATACCGTCAAGTGCACGGGCCGCATTCTTGAAGTGCCTGTGGGGCCTGAGCTCATCGGCCGCGTCGTCAATGCGCTGGGTCAGCCGATCGACGGCAAGGGCCCCATCAACGCCAAGATGACCGACGTCATCGAAAAGGTAGCCCCAGGCGTGATCGCGCGCAAGAGCGTCGACCAGCCGGTGCAGACGGGCCTGAAGTCGATCGACTCGATGGTGCCCATCGGCCGCGGCCAGCGCGAGCTGATCATCGGTGACCGCCAGACCGGCAAGACGGCAGTGGCGATCGACACGATCATCAACCAGAAGGGTCAGAACATGACCTGCGTCTACGTCGCCATCGGCCAGAAGGCGTCGTCGATCAAAAACGTGGTGCGTGCGCTGGAAGCCAACGGCGCGATGGAATACACCATCGTCGTGGCGGCTGGCGCGTCGGAATCGGCGGCCATGCAGTACGTGTCGGCCTACTCCGGCTGCACGATGGGCGAGTACTTCCGCGACCGCGGCCAAGACGCGCTGATCATCTATGACGACCTGTCCAAGCAGGCCGTGGCCTACCGCCAGGTGTCGCTGCTGCTGCGCCGCCCGCCCGGCCGCGAAGCCTACCCCGGCGACGTGTTCTACCTGCACAGCCGGCTGCTCGAGCGCGCCGCGCGCGTGAACGCCGA
>JANMKK010000342.1:0-7376 GCA_031372005.1 Rubrivivax sp. | reverse complement strand
CCTTCGCGCATGTCGTCACCGGCGATTTCGACCTTGGCTTTTTCGGCAATCTTGTTGTCGGCGATGTAGTTGTTGATGACGCGTGTCATCGCGGCGCGCAGGCCGGTCAGGTGCGTGCCACCGTCGCGCTGCGGGATGTTGTTGGTGAAGCAGAGAACGTTCTCGGCGTAGGCGTCGTTCCACTGCATCGCCACTTCAACGCCGATGTTGGTTTGCTGGTCGCTCATCTTGTCGCCCATGGCGTGGAAGATGTTGGGGTGCAGCACCTTCTTGCCGGTGTTGATGAAGCTGACGAATCCCTTTACGCCGCCGGCAAATGCAAAGTTGTCTTCCTTGGCGTTGCGTTCATCGACCAGTTTGATCTTGACGCCGTTGTTCAGGAAGCTCAGTTCGCGCAGGCGCTTGGCCAGCACGTCGTAGTGGAAGTCGATGTTGCTGAAGATGGTGTCGTCTGGCAGGAAGTGCACTTCGGTGCCGCGCAGTTCGGTGTCGCCGGTGACCCTCATCGGACTTGTTTCCACAAGTCCAAAACCCCCATCCCGCATCTCGATGAGGCGGTCCTGTGTGAAGCCGCGTTTGAAGTCGATGCTGTGCACCTTGCCTTCACGGCGCACCACCAGACGCAGCCAGACGCTGAGCGCATTGACGCAGCTCACCCCCACGCCGTGCAGGCCGCCCGACACCTTGTAGCTGTTCTGGTTGAACTTGCCGCCGGCATGCAATTCAGTCAGCGCAATCTCGGCCGCAGAACGCTTGGGCTCGTGCTTGTCGTCCATCTTCACGCCGGTGGGGATGCCGCGGCCGTTGTCGGTGACGCTGATGCTGTTGTCGCTGTGGATGGTGACGACGATGTCGTCGCAATGGCCAGCCAGTGGTTCGTCGATGGCGTTGTCCACGACTTCAAAGACGAGGTGGTGCAAGCCTGTGCCGTCGGACGTGTCGCCGATGTACATGCCTGGCCGCTTGCGCACGGCTTCCAGGCCTTCCAGGATCTGGATGTCGCCCTCGCCATAGGCGGTGCTGGCTTCGCTGCCGGTGCTGGCAGCCTGGCCCTCAGCAGTGGGTCCGGCGCGTTGCACGACACCGTCGGCAGCAGGCTTGGTGCTGCGGGGGTCCACAGCTTTCTTCGGGTCGCTCATCTCGTGCTCTTTTCAACTGCGGGTCGGCCAGCATATTCGGCTTGGCGGCCCCTTTAGAAACGCTGAAGCGGGCCGCGGCCCGCTGTGTCTTGGTGCTGAGTGAGGCGTTGCGCTAGATGCGCATCGGCATCACCACGTACTTGAAGCCGGGCTGTTCCGGCACGCTGAAAAGCGCGCTGGCGGCGCTGTCCTGCAACTCAAGCTTGACCATCTCATGCGGGCTGTTGGCCAGCACATCGATAAGGTAGGTGACGTTGAAGCCGATCTCGATGGCGTCGCCGTTGTAGTCGATTTCCAGCTCTTCCTTGGCCTCTTCCTGCTCGGCATTGCTGGACGCGATGCGCAACACACCGGGTTCAATGTTGACGCGCACGCCCTTGAATTTTTCACTCGTCAGGATGGCCGCGCGTTGCAGGCTGGCCAAGAGCGGTGCACGGCCCAGCACGACGGCGTTCTTGTGGTTCTTGGGGATGACGCGGTTGTAGTCGGGGAACTTGCCTTCGACGAGCTTGGTGACGAATTCCATGCCGCTGAAAGTGAACTTGGCCTGGTTGTTGGCAAAGCGCATTTCGATGGCGGTGTCTTCGTCTTTCAGCAGGCGCTGAAGTTCCAGCACGGTTTTGCGTGGCAGGATGACTTCTTGCTTGTTAGGCATGTCGTGCTCTAGCTGCGCCTGCGCCAGACCCAGGCGGTGGCCGTCCGTGGCCACCAAGGTCAGCAGTTTGCCCTCGGCGATGAAGAGGATGCCGTTGAGGTAGTAGCGGATGTCGTGCACCGCCATCGCAAAGTGCACCTGGTTGATGAGCTCGCGCAGCGTCTTCTGTGGCACTGCGAAGGTGGGGCCGAAATCGACACTTTCGTTCACAAGAGGGAAATCATCCGCTGGCAACGTCTGCAGGGTGAAGCGGCTCTTGCCCCCCTGCAGCGTGAGCTTGTTGGCCGCACTGCTGATCGTGACCACCTGGTCGGCTGGCAGGCTCTTGAGGATGTCGATGAGCTTGCGCGCACCCACCGTGGTGCTGAGCTGCCCCGCATCACCGCCCAGTTCGGCTTGGGTACGGACCTGGATCTCGAGGTCGCTGGTGGTGAATTCAACCGTGCCGCCGTTTTTGCGCATCAACACGTTGGCCAGGATCGGCAGCGTGTGCCGACGCTCGACGATGCCTGCCACCGACTGCAGGGCTTCGAGCAGGTTGGCTTGCGCAGCTTTCAGAACAATCATGAGACTTCCTCTTTATAGATGTAGTCGTAGCTAGTAGAGCAGCACCAAATCTGGGGACAACGCTATTTTCGCCTTTTCCATCAAGGCCTTAGGAGGCGGCCAACCCTGTGCGCCAGGGACCGCTGCCGCTGCACCCGGAATGGGGACAAGAGCGGCACGGCGGATGGGGCTGTGGACAAGGACTGTGTTGTGCCAGCTTTCTCCACAGGGTTGCCGGGCACGGCGACTGACAAGAGACTGGCGTTATCCCTTGAGGGTTTGCTCCAGCACGTGCAGCTGCTGATTGAGTTCGGGGTTGGTGGTGCGTTCTGCGCCGATCTTGCGCACTGCGTGCAGCACGGTGGTGTGGTCGCGGCCACCGAAGAGTTCGCCTATCTCGGGCAGGCTTTTCTTGGTCATGTCTTTGGCCAGGTACATGGCAATCTGGCGCGGCCTGGCGATGCTGGCTGGCCGCTTCTTGCTGTACATGTCGGCAACCTTGATCTTGTAGAAGTCGGCGACCGTTTTCTGGATGTTCTCGACGCCGATCTGCCGGTTCTGGATGCTCAGCAGGTCCTTCAACGCGTCGCGGGCCAGACTGATGTTGCTGTCCTTGTGGCTGAAGCGGCTGTAGGCCAGCACCTTGCGCAAGGCGCCTTCGAGTTCACGCACGTTGGCACGCACGTTCTTGGCGATGAAGAAGGCCACGTCCTCGGGCATTTCGGTGCCCTCGGCGATGGCCTTGCGCATCAGGATGGCAACGCGCATTTCAAGCTCAGGGGGCTCGATGGCAACCGTCAGGCCGGCGTCAAAACGGCTGGTGAGGCGCTCGTCAATGTCCACCAACCCTTTCGGGTAGGTGTCGCTGGTCATGATGATGTGGGCGCGCTTGGTGAGCAGGGCTTCAAAGGCGTTGAAGAATTCTTCCTGCGTGCGGTCTTTGCCGGCGAAGAACTGCACGTCGTCGATCAGCAGCAGGTCCAGGCTGTGGTACTTGGCCTTCAGTTCGTCGAAGGTCTTGCGCTGGTAGTTCTTGACGACGTCGGAGATGAACTGCTCGGCATGCAGGTACAGCACCCGCGCATCGGGCCGGTCCTTGAGCAGTGCATTGCCCACAGCGTGCACCAGGTGCGTCTTGCCCAAGCCAACGCCGCCGTAAATGAAGAGCGGGTTGTACATGGCACCTGGCGCGCCGGCGACGTGCAGCGCGGCGGTACGGGCCATCTGATTCGCGCGGCCCGCCACCAGGGTGTCGAAGGTCAGCGCGGTGTTCAGGCGGTGCAAACTGGCCGCCGGGGTGCCCGCACGCGGGGCGGCTGCGATGAAGGAATTGCCCCCGTCGCGAAAACTGCCCGGGCTGACAGCGCCACCCGCACCATTCGGTTCGCGCAGGTCCAGCGCATCCAGCGCCACCGACACAGCAGCGGCGCTGGTGTTGCGGCGCAGTGGCATGGCATGGGCCTCGACCTTGCTGGGTGCGACTGAAAGCTCCAGGCGCACCGGCACACCGGCCAACTCGGTCAGCACGGCTTCAACGCGGCCCGCATACTGCGCGCGGATCCAGTCCAGCTTGAAGCGGTTGGGAACGCGCACAACCAGGGTAACTGTAGTGTCACCACCACCCCCAGGAGGCGCTGTGCTGGCCGTCAGCGGACGGATCCAGGTGTTGAACTGTTGTTCGGGCAATTCGGCAGCCAGGCGCTCACACCCCCGCTGCCACAAGTCAAGGCTCATTGTGGACATCTTCTTGTTGGAGCCGCCGAATCATGCGTCCCTCGCAATCGGCGGAACGCAGTTATCCACACAAACCGAAGCGTCGTCAACCCCCGTCGAACACGGCGTCTTGTGGTGCAAGTGTTTGACCGCAAAGGCGATTTTTGCTGTAATCGTGGGTTTCCCGGATGCAGGCCGAGGGCGCAAGAACAACGGCCCGACAACATCGAGCCCTGAAACTTGTTTCTTTAAGCTCCTTGAAGCGACTGCCCGCCTTCCGTCATGAGCCGCATCGCCCAGTGCGTCACGGCTCCGAAGGTGGCGGGCAACGGTTTGCGTCATCCTTTCCTAGACCGGCCACCTCGGCCACAACGCTGACAGGCCAGCCATGAAGCGCACCTACCAACCTTCCAAGATCCGCCGCGCCCGTACGCACGGCTTCCTCGTGCGCATGAAGACTCGCGGCGGTCGGGCCGTGCTCAACGCCCGCCGCGCCAAGGGCCGCAAGCGCCTGGGCGTCTGAGCGCTAGCCGCTGGGCAATCACAACCCCATTGCCCGATGCGCCCCATGCTTGAACGCCTTGTGCACAAGGTCGATTTCGAGCGCTTGCTCTCCACACGGTCGCAGATGCGGAGTGCTCACTTCGCACTGCACCACGTCAGTGGTGGGCCTTTGCCTGCGCCGACGCGAAAAAACAGCGCCGCGCCGCAGGACTTGTCCACAGCCTCTGTTCCACAACTGCTGCCGTCTGTGGATAACACCCCACCAGCCCACTGGATAGGGTGCGTTGTGCCTAAACGTCATGCACGCCGGGCGGTGACGCGGAACCTGCTCAAACGGCAGATCCGCGCTTCTTTTGTGCACCATGCTGATCGGCTGCCGGGTGGCTTGTGGCTCGTTCGGTTGCGGTCAGGCTTTGCGACCACCGAATTCATTTCGGCGCGTTCACCCGCGCTGGCCCAGGCTGCGCGGGCGGAGCTTGACGGCTTGCTCAGCCGTGCCGGCTGATCACCGTGACGGCCATGGCCTCCATGACCGCAGCGTGGGCCACCACCCGGTGCTTGCCGCAGCGCGGCCTGATGGGCCTCGTCAAGGTCTACCGCTTGTTCTTCAAAGCCTGGCTGGGTAGCGCCTGCCGCTTTGTACCCAGTTGCTCGGCCTATGCGTTGCAAGCGCTGCAACAGCATGGCGCTGCAAAGGGCACGTTGCTGACAACCGGGCGCCTGTTGCGCTGCCACCCTTACTGCCACGGGGGCTGTGACCCTGTGCCACAGAACTTCCCTCAACCCGCCACCCGCCTGTTCACCCGACTGGGTCTGTGCCAGGCGGGCGCGCTCCCAGACAACCCCCCGATCCGGAATCCTCCATGACCGATATTCGCCGCACCCTGCTCTGGGTGGTCTTCACGATGTCGCTCGTCCTGCTCTGGGACGCGTGGAACAAGCATACCGGGCAGCCGTCGATCTTTGGCGGCGGCCGGCCTGCGGTGAGCGCACCGGCCGCGAATGGCGTGAACGGCGTGAACGGCGCGCTGCCACCCGGTGCCTTGCCCTCGCCGGCCGGCGTGCCTGCAGCCGCAGGCGCCACGTTACCGGGCGCATCGCCGGTGGCGGCTGTCGGCGCGGTGGGCAAAAGCGAGCAGATCACGCTCACCACCGACAACGTCAAGGCCACCTTCGACAGCCTGGGCGGCTCGCTCGTGCGGCTGGAACTGCTGGCTTACCGCGACGCGGTGGACCCCACGCAAAACGTGGTGCTGCTGGAGCAAAGCGCCAAGCGGTCGTACGCAGCGCAAACCGGCCTCATCACCGGCCAACCCGGCATCGCGCTGCCCAACCACTACACGCAGATGGCGGTGGTGCCGGGTGAACGCACGCTGGCGTCTGGTGCCAAGGACATCAGCATCCGCTTCGAGTCGCCCACGGTGGACGGCGTCAAGCTGGCCAAGACCTACACGCTGCGCCGCAGTGACTACACGATGACCGTGAAGCACGAGGTCATCAACCAGGGCAGCGTGGTGCTGACGCCGCAGGTCTACCTGCAACTGGCGCGCGACGGCAACCCGCCTGAAGGCGAGTCGAGCTTCTACTTCACCTTCACCGGCCCGGCGGTCTATACCGAGGCCAAGAAGTTCCAGAAGATCGAATTCAAGGACATTGCCAAGAACAACACCAGCCACGAAAAAGCCGGCGATAACGGCTGGGTGGCGATGGTGCAGCACTACTTTGCGTCGGCATGGCTCGTGCAAGCAGCCGGCGCGCGCGAATTCCGCACCACCAAGGTGGCCGACAACCTCTTCACCATCGCCATGGTCATGCCGATGGGCGAGGTGGCGCCGGGTGCGACCAAGGTCCACGAGTCCACGCTGTTCGTGGGCCCGCAGGAAGAAAACAAGCTCGCCGCGCTGGCGCCAGGGCTTGAACTGGTGAAGGACTACGGCTGGCTCACGGTGCTGAGCAAGCCGCTCTTCTGGCTGTTGACCACGCTGCATGGCTACCTGGCCAACTGGGGCTGGGCGATCGTGGCGCTGGTGGTGCTGCTGAAGATCGCTTTCTACTGGCTCAACGCCAGCGCCTACCGCAGCATGGGCAAGATGAAGGCCGTGGCACCCAAGGTCAATGAACTGAAAGAACGCTACAAGGACAAGCCGCAAGAGATGCAGCAAGCCATGATGCGCATCTACAAGGAAGAAAAGGTGAATCCGCTGGGCGGCTGCCTGCCGATCTTTGTGCAGATGCCGTTCTTCATCGCGCTGTACTGGGTGCTGCTGTCCAGCGTGGAGATGCGCAACGCACCGTGGACACTCTGGATCACCGACTTGGCGGCCAAAGACCCGTGGTTCATCCTGCCGGTGCTGATGACGGCGTCTTCGCTGTTCCAGGTCTGGCTCAACCCAACGCCTACCGACCCGATGCAAGCGAAGCTGATGTGGTTCATGCCGCTGGCCTTTGGCTTCATGTTCTTTTTCTTCCCGGCCGGCCTGGTGCTGTATTGGTTGACCAACAACATCCTGTCGATTGCGCAGCAGTGGTTCATCAACAAGCAGCTGGGCGTGCTGGGGAAGTAGTCAGGGGTAAAGAAGCGCCCCGCGTGAACACCGCACGCCGTTCAGGGGGGCGCCCCCCAACCGGGGGTTGAGAACCGGCCCGTCCAGGCCGAACATGCATTCATGCGGGCGACCCGGCTTGATGAAAGCCGGCTCAGGAGAAACAGACGCGAGGCCATCAAACGCCGCGCGCCGCTCCACCCGCGCCATGCAAGATGTTCGCCCGATCGGCAGCGCGCCAGAATTCAAACATGATGCGCGCTGCCCCCCCCGACA
>JANMKK010000311.1:0-1964 GCA_031372005.1 Rubrivivax sp. | reverse complement strand
CATCGTGGTCCACGAGGGCCAGGTGGTCAACAAGGGCGAGAACATCGTCGACGGGCCGGCCGACCCGCAGGACATCTTGCGTCTGCTCGGCATTGAAGAGCTTGCGCGCTACAACGTCGATGAAGTTCAGGACGTGTACCGCCTGCAGGGTGTGAAGATCAACGACAAGCACATCGAGGTCATCGTGCGCCAGATGCTGCGTCGCGTGCAGATCACGGCCGTGGGCGACAGCAAGTACATCAACGGCGAGCAGGTTGAACGCTCGGAGCTGCTGGACACCAACGACGCACTGCGCGCCGCAGGCAAGATCCCGGCAACACACGCCGATGTGCTGCTGGGCATCACCAAGGCGTCGTTGTCCACCGACAGCTTCATCTCGGCGGCGTCGTTCCAGGAAACCACGCGGGTGCTCACCGAGGCTGCCATCATGGGCAAGCGCGACGAGCTGCGTGGCTTGAAGGAAAACGTCATCGTCGGCCGCCTGATCCCGGCCGGCACCGGCATGGCCTTCCACGTCGCCCGCAAGGCCAAGGAAGAGATGGACGAGAGCGAGCGTCGCGCCATCGCCATGCAGGAAGCCGAAGAACTGGCGGCGGTGCAGCTGGCCAAGGTGGACGCCGAGGTGGGCAGCCACGCGTCGGAGTAAGCCGGTGTGAGATCAACCTGCGCGTTGCAGCGCGGCGTTTGACGAACGTTAAAGGGGGTGGCTCAGGCTGCCCCTTTTTCATGGGCCGGGCCAGTCTGCGGGCTTCAGGATCCGCAGGCCCAGAAGGGCAGCGCGGCGAGCCAGCTTGTGCAGAGCGCGGTCGTGGGTGATGAGCCAACGCGCCTCGTGCGCCAGCGCCAGATCAATGAAAACCTGGTCATCGGGGTCGCTGCAGATGAAGGGGCCGGCGCGGGTGGGTTCGGGCTCCGGACAGACTTGAGCCAACCGGTCGAAGATGGCGAGCGTGCGCTCACTGCTCGGCAGCCATTTCGTCAGCGCTGGGTAGCTGAGCGTGCGCAGAAGCTCCTCTCGCATGCGTGGGCTTGCGATCCAGCAGAGCGCACCGGCTTCAATCGCGGTCTGCACCGCATGCATGCCGGGGTTCCGGAAAAGCAGCCCGTCGAGCACAGCGTTGGTATCCAGCACCACTGCGGGCGGATCGGGCGCTGATTCACCCTGCTTCATGGTTGGTCGTCTTGCTGCAATTTGGGCGGCCGAATATACTAGAAGGCTTTTCGGCAAACTTTGCTGATTCGGGCCGTGCCCGATTCAACCCCTGCCGCGCCATCTGGGCAGCTCCGCTGAGCTTTCTGTTTGCCGCCAGAACCGGTTTGCTTGACAAGAATCGATCGCCTAAACAGCGTAGCTTCAAACGGGAACAAGTTACCTATGCCAACCATCAATCAGCTCGTGCGCCACGGCCGCCAGGTCGAAGCTGTCAAGAGCAAGTCGCCAGCGATGCAAAACTCGCCGCAGCGGCGCGGCGTGTGCACCCGCGTGTACACCACCACGCCCAAGAAGCCGAACTCGGCGCTTCGCAAGGTCGCCAAGGTGCGCCTGACGAACGGTTTCGAAATCATCAGCTACATCGGCGGTGAAGGCCACAACCTGCAGGAACACAGTGTCGTGCTTGTGCGCGGCGGCCGTGTCAAGGACTTGCCGGGTGTGCGCTATCACATCGTGCGCGGCTCGCTCGACCTGCAAGGCGTCAAGGATCGCAAGCAGTCGCGTTCCAAGTACGGCGCGAAGCGTCCCAAGAAGGCCTGACGGCCGAACCATTGCGACGCCACCTTGGTGCGCGTCGAGTAAGTGAAGGGTCTCAATGGCCCTTCGCGGTGTGCGGCAAGCCGTGCACCAACTGAAACCGAAGAAGGAAGACTCCCATGCCACGTCGCCGCGAAGTACCCAAACGCGAGATCCTGCCCGACCCGAAATACGGTTCGATCGACCTGTCCAAGTTCATGAACGTCATCATGGA
>JANMKK010000286.1:0-9729 GCA_031372005.1 Rubrivivax sp. | reverse complement strand
CGACGCCGCAAAGGGACAAGACTTCATGTTCCACCTGGCAGCAACGTCAAACGTGAATCATGTGCAGCGCGCGCCTGTCTTCAGCACTCAGCAGAACGTGATGGGCACATGCAACGTACTCGACGCCGCCCGCTTGGCAGGCGTGGGGTGTGTGGTTCTCGCGTCCACGGTCTGGGTCGGCAACGCAGCCACTTCCAACGGCGATTCCCGGGACGAGTCCACTCCGATCAATGTGGCTTCGGCTGGCCATCTCCATACCTCTTCCAAGATCGACAGTGAGCTGATACGTCACAGCTACAAAGAGCTATACGGGACGGCGATCACAGTACTACGGTACGGTGTGCCATATGGGGAGCGCATGCGTGAGGAGCACTTGATTCCCTCGTTCATCAAGAGGGCCATGGCCGGACAGGCCATCATGTTGACTGGTGATGGCAGTCAGCATCGCAGGTTCATCTACGTCAAGGACCTCGCCAACGCGCATGTACTGGCAATGAGTGAGCGTGCGGCCGGGCAAACATACAACTTGGAAGGTACGGACAAGCGTGCGCTCAGCGATCCTGCTGACCGAGGTTGTCGCATTCATCTTGGCATTCAAATTCTTTCCGCTTGCCGACGTCCACGCAACTGCTGCGATATGCCCAATTTTGACAGTCGTGCTAGCTGCGCAATTTCTCCGTGAATCGGTGCCAGGAATCGTATTGGTGGGCTTGTTGGTGAGCCTAGTCGGGATGGCCTTGATCCTGTCGCCGCATGTCGCGATCTTTCGCTGGGAGATGGCGTTTCCGCTCGGCGGAGCTTTGTTGTGGTCGGTCTATCAGGTGATGACTAGGCTGGCTTCGCGCCACGATTCGGCGACAACCACCGCGTTCTTCACACCGGTCGTTGGGGTGCTGTGCCTGCTCCCGGTGATGCCGTGGATCTGGGTGATGCCGAGCTTGGCTGATGCGGCACTGCTGGTTGGCAGCGGACTGATCGGCGCCGCAGCGCACTACTTGGTTGTGCGTGCCATGGCCATGTGCGACTCGACCCGTCTTCAGCCCTTCAATTTCACGATATTCGTTTGGGCGATCGTCTTTGGCATGGTGCTATTTGGCGATCGGCCGAGCGTTGCGGTACTGGTCGGCGCTGCGCTCGTCACGGCGAGCAGCGTCTACTGCTTGGGGCTTGGCGTTCGGCCTAAAGCGGACCGAGCCGGATGAGCATGAACCTCGCCTCAAAGTGGCTGCGCAGGAGCATGGGCATGGATCTACCTGACTATCAAGAATGCTCAGCCGAGCGCAGCGCTCGCAGGGGATGCGGCTTTGTCGAGCACGCAGCGTTGACCAATCGGGTGAGGATGCTGCGCAGATTGAATCGGCGGTTGAACAGATCATGGAATGCAGCGCTGTACGCGCTGCGTTCCAATTCATCTTGCCGCTGCCCGATCTGCAAATTTTTGAACATGTCCACTTCTGTGTGTGCGACGGAATGTCCAGAATTTAGTTTTGGCGATCAATAAATGATAGTTAAACAATCTTATCGGAAGCATTTGTCATCAGTTATGAACTGGTCGAACCCCATCTGCCAGCGAAATGACAAGAACGATCAGCTTGACTTGGCTGCCAGCAGCTTGCCCAGCGCCTGGCCGCCGCCATAACTGCCTTGGGGTGGCACCTCGCCACCCACGGAAACGCGGATCGCGCAGTACTTGAACTCGGGGATCTTGGCGAACGGGTCGAGCGCCGCATTGGTCAACCGGTTGATTGCTGCTTCGTAATAACAGAAGGGCACGAACACCGCGCCGCGCGGCGAACTGTCGTCAGCCCGCGCATAGAGCTCGACCCGGCCGCGGCGGGACTCGATCGTCACCACGTCGCCCGGGCGCCCGCCCATATCGGCAAGGTCAAGCGGATGCACCAACGCGACCGGATCGGGCTCGAGCGCGTCCAGCGTCGTGGCACGCCGCGTCATGCTGCCGGTGTGCCAATGCTCGAGTTGGCGGCCGGTGATCAGCACCATCGGGTAGTCGGCATCGGGGCGCTCGTCGGCCGGAATGATGTCGGCCGGCACGAAGCGTGCACGACCGCCCTGCCGCGGGAAGCTGTCTGTAAACACCACCGAATCGCCCGGGTCGCCTTCCTGGACGCAGGGGTAGGTGACCGCATGCTCGCGCTCGAGGCGCTCCCAGGTGATGCCGGCGATGCTGGGCATGGTGTGCCGCATCTCGTCGAACACCTCCGACACATGGCCGTATTGCCAATCGAGGCCGAGTCGCTGGGCGAGTTGCTGGATGATCCAGAGGTCTTGCTTTGCGTCGCCGGGTGGGTCGATGGCCTGGCGGCCCATCTGCACCAGCCGGTCGGTGTTGGTGAAGGAGCCGGTCTTTTCAGGAAAGGCACTTGCCGGCAGCACGACGTCGGCAAGGTAGGCGGTTTCGGTGAGAAAGATGTCTTGCACGACCAGGTGATCAAGTGCTGCCAGCGCTTCGCGCGCATGGTTGGCGTCGGGGTCCGACATCGCGGGGTTTTCGCCCATCACGTACATGCCGCGAATGCCGCCGGCCTTGATGGCGTGCATGACTTCGACGACGGTCAGGCCGGGCTGCGCATCAAGCGTGCCGGCCGGCAGCTGCCACGCAGCTTCGAAACGCCCGCGCACCAACGGGTCCGACACGTGCTGGTAGTCGGGCAACATCATCGGGATCAGGCCCGCGTCGGAAGCACCCTGCACGTTGTTCTGGCCGCGCAGCGGGTGCAGTCCGGTGCCGGGGCGGCCGATCTGCCCGGTCATCAGCGACAGCGCAATCAGGCAACGCGCGTTGTCAGTGCCGTGCACGTGCTGCGAGATGCCCATGCCCCACAGGATCATCGAGGCCTTCGAGGTCGCGAAGAGCCTGGCGATTTCGCGAATCGTTTCGGCTTCGACGCCGCAGATCGGCGCCATCAACTCGGGCGTGTAGCCTTCGACGTTCTTGCGCAGGTCGTCGTAGCCGATGGTGCGACTGGCGATGAAGTCTTGATCGACCAGGCCCTCGGTCACGATGACGTTCATCATCGCGTTCAGCAGCGCCACGTCGGTGTCGGGCTTGAACTGCACGAAACGGTGGGCAATGCGCTGCAGGTCGGAGCGCCGCGGGTCGCAGACGATCAGCTTGGTGCCGTTCTTCACGGCGTTCTTGAGCCAGGTCGCGCCGACCGGGTGGTTCACCGTCGGGTTGGCGCCGATCAGCAGCACCACCTCGGCCTTGGTCACGTCCATCACCGGATTCGACACGGCACCCGAGCCGATACCTTCGAGCAGCGCCACCACCGACGACGCGTGGCACAGGCGCGTGCAGTGGTCGACGTTGTTGCTGCCGAAACCGGTGCGCACCAATTTCTGGAACAGGTACGCCTCTTCGTTGCTGCCCTTGGCCGAGCCGAAACCGGCCAGCGACTTCTTGCCATGTTGGTCACGGATCTGCGCGAGCTTCTTCCCGGCCAACGCCAGCGCTTCGTCCCAGCTCGCTTCGCGGAACACGTCCATCCAACGGTCGGGGTCCATCGTGAAATCGCCGCTCTTGGGCGCATCGGCGCGTCGGTTCAGCGGCCGGGTCAGGCGCTGCGGGTGGTGGGCATAGTCAAAACCGTAGCGGCCCTTGACACACAGGCGCTCATGGTTGGCCGGGCCGTCGCGGCCTTCGACGAACAGGATCTGCTGGTCCTTGACGTGGTAGGTGAGCTGGCAGCCAACGCCGCAGTACGGGCAGACCGAGGCCACCTGTTTGTCCGGCACGGCCAGCGCCACGTCGCGCGCCGGCATCAGCGCGCCGGTCGGGCAGGCCTGCACACACTCGCCGCAGGCGACACAGGTCGACGCACCCATCGGGTCGTCCATGTCGAACACGATCTTTGCGTGCTCGCCCCGGAATGCCAGGCCGATGACGTCGTTGACCTGTTCGTCGCGGCAGGCGCGCAGGCAGCGTGTGCACTGGATGCAGGCATCGAGATTGACCGCGATCGCCGGGTGCGAAAGGTCGCTCGCGACCTGTTCGCGCGCCGCGAAGCGTGGTTTGCCGACACCGAGCTTCTGCGCCCACTGGTCGACTTCGTTGTGGCGCGTATAGGCTTTTTCGGGCATGTCCGACAGCAGCAGTTCGAGCACCAGCTTCTGCGACTTGAGCACACGTTCGCTGTCGGTCGTGACCTTCATGCCGGCCGTCGGCGTGCGGCAGCACGAAGGCGCCAGCACCCGCTCGCCACCGATTTCGACCATGCACGCGCGGCAGTTGCCGACGGTGTCGAGTCCTTCCTTGTAGCAAAGGCGTGGAATGTCCACCCCTTCGCGCTGCGCAATCTCGATCAGCGTCTCGGTGACGCGGCCCGACACGCTGCGGCCATTGAGCTGGAAGTCGACCAGTGGTGCGTCGAGTTGAGCCGCTTCGTATCGGGTGATCGCGTTCATGCGGCGTCCTGCCAATCAGTTCAGTTCAGTTCGTGCGCGAAATACTTCACCACGCAGTCAACCGGGTTCGGTGCCGCCTGCCCCAGGCCGCAGATCGAAGCGTCGCGCATCACGGTGGACAAGTCGGCCAGCAACTCGAGGTCCCACTGCGGCTTGTCGATCAGCGCCAAGGCCTTGGCCGTGCCGTTGCGGCACGGCGTGCATTGCCCGCAGGACTCGTCCTTGAAGAAACGCATCATGTTGCGCGCGGCGCCCGTGGCGGTGTCGTGGTCCGACAGCACGATCACGGCGGCCGATCCGATGAAGCAGCCGTAGGGCTGCAGCGTGTCGAAGTCGAGCGGGATCGCATTCAGCGCCGCCGGCAGGATGCCGCCCGACGCGCCCCCGGGCAAGTAAGCATAGAACGTGTGGCCGTCCAGCATGCCGCCGCAGTGTTCGTCGATCAGCTCCTGGACTGTGATGCCTGCCGAAGCGAGTTTCATGCCGGGGTTCTTGACACGACCCGACACCGAGAACGAACGCAAACCTTTGCGGCCGTTGCGGCCGTGCGCGGCAAACCAGCCACCGCCTTTTTCAAGAAGCTCGCGCACCCAGAACAGCGTCTCGAAATTGTGCTCGAGCGTCGGCCGCCCGAACAGGCCGACCTGCGCGACATAAGGCGGGCGCAGCCGCGGCATGCCGCGCTTGCCTTCGATCGATTCGATCATCGCCGACTCTTCGCCGCAGATGTAGGCGCCGGCGCCCCGGCGCAGGTGGAGCTGCGGCAGGTCGGCGGCCGGCAACTCGCGCTGCAGCGTCATGATTTCGTGGGCCAGCATCTCGCGGCAGCCGTGGTACTCGTCGCGCAGATAGATGTAGACCTCGTCGATACCGACCGCCCACGCTGCGATCAGAACGCCTTCGAGAAAGCGGTGCGGGTCGCGCTCGAGAAGCACGCGGTCCTTGAATGTTCCGGGCTCGCCCTCGTCGATGTTGACGGCCATCAGCCGCGGACCAGTTTCGGCACGCACGATGCGCCATTTGCGCCCTGCCGGGAAGCCCGCGCCGCCAAGGCCGCGCAGGCCTGAATCTTCCAGCGTCTGAATCACCGATTCGACATCGCGCTTGCCGGAGATGCAGTCCTGGTACAAGCCGTAGCCCCCCGCGGCGCGGTAGGCGGCGTAGTCGATGGTGTTCGCAGTTTGCTGCCGCGGTTGACTTGTCTGCCCAGCGGCGACTGCGGCCATGACGCTGTCGCTGCGCGCCGGCGCAATCGCGTTCTGGCCGACCACGACCGCCGGCGCCTGCTCGCAGCGGCCGACGCAGGGCGCTGCGATCACACGGACGTCGCGGCCCAGCAAGGCAGGCAGTTCGGCGAGCAGCTTCTTCGCGCCGGCCAGCTCGCAGGACAAGCCGTCACACACGCGCACGGTCACTGCGGGCGGCGCAGACTCGCCTTCCTTGACGATGTCAAAGTGGTGATAGAAGCTCGCGACTTCGAACACCTCGGTCTGCGCCAGGCGCATCTCGTCGGCCAGTGCCGCAAGGTGGGCGGCCGACAGATGGCCGAAGCGGTCCTGGATCTTGTGCAGGTGTTCGATCAGCAGGTCGCGCCGGCGCGGCTCATCGCCAAGCAGTTGCCGGACCTCTTCCAGCGCAACGGCGTCGACGCGGCGGCCCTTGGGTGCCTGGCGCTTGCGCTCCTTGGAGACTTCGACCTTCAACGCCGCGATGGGGATGACTCGGCTGTTCATTGTGATTCTGGTTATTTCGCGGTTGCCGCAAGCGCCGGCAGGCGCCAAGTCATCGGTCAGATCACGCGCTCGGCGCGCAGCATCGCCACGTCGTCGGCGCTGTATCCAAGCTGGTGCAGCACTTCTTCGGTGTGCTCGCCGAGCAGCGGCGAACGTGTCACGTGCGTGGGGCTGTCGGACATCTTGATCGGGTTGCCGATACTCAGGTACTTGCCCCGCGTCGGATGCTCGACTTCGACAATCGTGCCGGTTTCGCGCAGCGACACATCCTCGGCAATCTCCTTCATCGAAAGAATCGGCCCGCAGGGAATGTCGTACTGGTTGAGGATCTCCATGGCCTCGAACTTGTTCTTGCTCATGGTCCACTTCTCGATGCACGCGAAGATCGGCTTCAGGTGCAGCAGGCGTGCTTGTGGCGTGGCATACGCTTCGTCGTCGATCCAGCCTTCTTCGCCAATGACCTTGCACACCGCGGGCCACACCGCGGCTTGCGTGATGAAGTAGATATAGGCGTTGGGGTCGGTCTCCCAGCCCTTGCATTTCAGGATTGACCCCGGCTGCCCGCCGCCGGAGGCGTTGCCTGCACGCGGCACCGCATCGCCAAACTTGCCGTCGGGATACTGCGGAAATTCGTGCAAGGTGCCGGTGCGCTCCAGCCGCTGCTGGTCGCGCATCTTCACGCGGCACAGGTTGAGCACCGCGTCCTGCATCGGCGCCAGCACCTGCTGGCCCCGCCCGGTGGTATTGCGCTGGTAAAGCGCGGCAACGATGCCCAGCGCCAGGTGCAAGCCGGTGCCGCTGTCGCCGATCTGCGCCCCGGTCACCATCGGCGGGCCGTCGTCGAAACCGGACGTCGACGCCGAGCCACCGGCGCACTGGGCGACGTTCTCGTAGACCTTGCAGAGTTCGTATTTGCCGGGCCCGAAACCCTTGACCGACGCCACGATCATGCGTGGGTTGAGCGTCTGGATGTGGTCCCAGGTAATTCCCATGCGGTCGAGCGCGCCGGGCGCGAAGTTCTCGACCAGCACGTCACAGGTCTTGATCAGCGTGTCGAGGACTTGCCTGCCTTTGGGGTTCTTGGTGTCAAGCGTCATCGAACGCTTGTTGTGGTTCAGCATCGTGAAGTAGAGGCTGTCCACACCGGGAATGTCGCGCAACTGACCGCGTGTCGCATCGCCTTCACCGGCCCGCTCGACCTTGATGACGTCGGCGCCGAACCAGGCCAGCAACTGGGTGCAGGTCGGCCCCGACTGGACGTGCGTGAAGTCGAGGATGCGAACCCCGTCCAGCGCCTTGCTCATTTGGAGATCTCAGCCTGGCGCGACTCCAGTTCCACCAGGCGTTTGCGCAGGTCGCGCATCTCAGCGAAGCGCGCGGTCTCGTCGCGCACGACCGCGACGATGCCGGTGACCTTCTGGTCGTCAGACATCAGCATCGACACGGTGAAGGCGATCGACAGCGTGTGGCCGTCCTTGTGCAGAGCCGGCACGCGCAGCACGTCGGCGCCGTACTTGGTCACGGCCGTGGCCATCGTCTTGTGGTAACCCTCCCAGTGCCGGTCGCGCTGACGCTGCGGAATGATCAGGTCCAGCGACCGGCCCAGTGCGTCCGCTTCGCTGAAGCCGAAGATGCGCTCGGCGGCCCGATTCCACAACACGATGTTGCCTGGCGCGTCGCAGACGATGATGGCGTCGCCCGCGCCGGCGACGAGTTGCTTCAGGTCCGGAGCCGAGAGCACGGGGCTACCTCTGTCAAACCGCCTTGGCGGCGTGCAGCGTGGCGATCTTGTCCGCGCTGTAACCCAGCTCGGCCAGCACCTCGTCGGTGTGTTCACCCAGCAGCGGCGAGCCGGTGACTTCGACCTTCATGTCCGAAAACTTGATCGGGCTGCCGACGGTGAGGTACTTGCCGCGCGCCTTGTGGTCGACCTCGACGATGGTGCCGCTGGCGCGCAGCGACGGATCGACCGAGAGTTCCTTCATCGACATCACCGGCGAGCAAGGAATGTCGAACTTGCGCAGGATGTCGACGGCCTCGAACTTGGTCTTGTCCTTGAGCCAGACTTCGATCGTCGCGAAGATGTCGGTGATGTGCGGCTGGCGCGCCTTGGCCGTCATGTAGAGCGGGTCGGTCTTCCACTCGGGCTTGCCGATGGCGTCGCAGATCGGCGCCCAGGCCTGGCCCTGGATCGTGAAGTAGATGTAGGCGTTGGGGTCGGTCTCCCAGCCCTTGCACTTGAGCACCCAGCCCGGCTGGCCGCCGCCGCCGGCGTTGCCGCCGCGCGGCACGACGTCGGTGAACTTGCCGTGCGGGTACTGCGGGTACTCTTCCAGGTAACCCAGGCGATCGAGCCGAAGCTGGTCGCGCAGCTTCACGCGGCACAGGTTCAGCACCGCGTCCTGCATCGAGCAGGCGACCTTCTGGCCGCGCCCGGTCTTGTCGCGTTGGCGCAGCGCGGTCAGGATGCCAATGGCCAGGTGCATGCCGGTGTTGCTGTCACCTAAAGCGGCGGCGCTGACGGTGGGCGGGCCGTCCCAGAAGCCGGTTGTCGACGCCGCACCACCGGCGCACTGGGCGACGTTTTCGTAGACCTTCAGGTCTTCGTAGTGGTGGCCGTCGGAGAAGCCCTTGACCGAGGCCAGGATCATCTTCGGGTTCAGCTCGAGGATGTGCTCCCAGGTGAAGCCCATGCGGTCGAGCGCGCCGGGGCCGAAGTTTTCGACCATCACGTCCGACACCTTGATCAAACGCTCGAGGATTTCCTTGCCCTCGCGCGTTTTGGTGTCCAGTGTCAGCGAACGTTTGTTGCTGTTGAGCTGGGTGAAGTACAGCGCGTCGACATCGGGGATGTCGCGCAGCTGGCTGCGGGTCACGTCACCCGAGCCCGGGCGCTCGACCTTGATCACGTCGGCGCCGAACCAGGCCAGCATCTGGGTGCAGGCCGGGCCTGCCTGGACATGGGTGAAGTCGATGATCTTGATGTCGTCGAGTGCTTTGGTCATGTGTTTCTCCTTGGTGTGACGCGAACTACTTGTTCTTGGCAGCGGTTTTCGGGTTGAGCATCGTGATGCGGCCGCTCTCGGTGCCGGCTGTCTCGTCGATGACGGCGTTGATCAAGGTCGGTTTGCGGGACGCGATGGCTTCGTTCAGGGCCTTGCCCAGTTCCTCGGTGGTGGTGGCATGCACGCCGACGCCGCCGAAGGCCTCCATCAGCTTGTCGTAGCGCGCGTTCTTCACGAACACTGTGGGCGCCACGTCGGCGCCGCCGGAGGCGTTCTTGTCGGTGCCGCGGTAGACGCCGTTGTTGTTGAAGACGATCACGCACACCGGCAGGTCGTAGCGGCAGATCGTCTCGACTTCCATGCCGGAAAAGCCGAAGGCACTGTCGCCCTCGATGGCGATGACCGGCTTGCCGGTGGTGACGGCGGCGGCGCGGACGTGGCGCCGACGGTATTCGTCAAGGACGCGCGCTACGAGATGTTGATGCAGGCGTTCGGTGGCGTCGGCGTCTACGCGACGACGCCGGCCGAGCTGCGCGCCGGCATGGAGGATGCGATCCGCTCAGGCA
>JANMKK010000234.1:0-4450 GCA_031372005.1 Rubrivivax sp. | reverse complement strand
CCCAGCCACATCAGCAACTGCGAGATCACATGCGCAAAATACTTCGGCTGTTTCTGGATGAAAGGCAGCGCCACCGCCAGGCCGCCATAGACGTTGGTTTCTTGGGTTGCGATCCAGCAGAAGTCGTCCAGGCGCGGCAAGCCGCAGTGTTCGACGATGAAGTTCAGGCCCTGGAAGTTGGTCGCCGCGATGTCGATGTCGGCGACGTCGAAGGCGTCGCGGTCCAGCGGCAGGATCGTCGGGCCCTTGTGAACGTGGACGTTCTTCACGCCCAGCTTTTCGGCCAGCGCCAGATACTTCTCGGCCCACGGGTCGCTGAGCTTGTAGCCGCGGCTGGCACCCCTCCATTCCGCGGTGTAGAGCTTCACACCCTTGAGCTTGTGCGTGGCCACGAGCTCCTCAAAGGCCGCCAGGCCGGCTGCTTCATCGCGCGGGTCGAAGGCGCCATTGAGAATGAAACGGTTCGGGTGCTTGGCTTTCAACACCGCGTTCTGTTCGGTGGTGTTGAAGCCGTCGACGTAGAAGTCTTTCAGGTAGGTCGGCTGAAAGATCGCCATATCGTCGGGGCCGTCAACGAACAGGTCTTGGTAGAGCTGATCGCCGCCGTACTGGTCAAACTTCTCGCGTGTCCACAACTTTTCCTTCGGGCTCAGGAAGGAGTGGTAGGCGTAGAAACAGTTGATGAACTGCTCACCATGCATGTTCTTCTGGTTCGCCTTGGTGGCGTTCCAGTTGTGAACGTGCCCGTCGATGATGAAGATCTCTTCACCAGATTTGGTCTTGAACATGATGCGGCCGTCCTTATGCGTAAGCGACGTAAGACATGGCGGCGTTCATGTCGCCAAACAACACCATCGTGTTCTCGTCAACCATCACCATCCGCCCGTAGTGCGTGGAAGTGGAGATCTCGAACAGGTGCGTCGTCATCTCGCGGCCCAGCTCTTCGGCGATCTCGTCCATCTTGAATTCGATCTTGCCGTCACCGTCGATGCGGATCATGGCTGGCATGTAGGTGACGGTGATGCCGGGCTTGCGCGACATCAAATCGGCGATGGCGCGCGCTTCGACACTGTCGTTCAGGGTCACGCCGCACTGGTGCGAAACGGTGTCCTTGAATTCAATGTCCTTGAAGGCCTTGAAGATATTGTCTGTGTGCGATGACATGGTGGTTCCTTGTCGGTGGAATGGTGCAACGGCGTGGTGGTGTGACGATGCAGCGAAGCGAAGCAAACCTCAGGCGGTGATCGACGCGGGCAACTTCAGCCCGAGCTGGTTCGCAATGCCTTGCATGCGATCGACTGCGGCGGCATACGCGTCCTTGAAATGCGCCACCTTGACGTGCGGCAGCGACCAGATCGGTTGCAGGTTCTTGGCGGCTTTCACGGCCAGATCGCCGTAGGTCTTGAGCCAGGTGTTGAAAAGCGCCGTGTTGTGCGCCGAGTGCTTGCTGTCGCTGACCAGCATGTGCAGCATCTCGACCGTGTTGGCCAGGTTGCGCTGGTAGTCGCCTTCGGCCGAAGACACCACGGTGGGCGTGATGAAGTCGTTCTGCGAAGCGGCGGCCTGCATCACGAAGCCGCTGCGGAACAGTTCGCCGACCAGCGGTTCGAACACGATGTTGACGGCGAAGTACTTTTCGAGAAAGTCCTCGGCGCCGCCGATGGTCTCGATCAGCTGGCGCGTCGGCTGCCAGATCGGGTCTTCAAGCCAGTGCTTCTTGCCGACTTCGGCGTCGAAACCTGCAATGTCAAGGCCGATGTCGCCCAAGTACAGCGTCAGGTCCTGCGAGAAGCGGAACTTGTACGACGAGTTGGTGAGAATCGTTGAATTCACCATTTGCGTGTAGCCGTAACGCTGCGCATGCATCAGCGACGTGCCCAGCCCGAACTCGGCGTGTTTGTAGGCGCCGAGGTGTTTTTCCAGCACCTTGACCCAGGCTTTGTCGAAACGCAGAGGTGCGCCCGACCGGCGCCCGTTCTCAACCGCCTGCGAGATCATGCCGACGATGGTGGACTGGCGCTGGTAGTGCGTGCGCTCCCATTCTTCGTCAACCGCACGGTAGGCGTGCCAGTCGCTCGACAGGGCGGCGGTCCACTTCTCGGAGTAGGTCGGTGTGCCGTCGGCGAAGGCAATGATCCAGTCCTGCAGCAAATAGCGCTTCGGGTCTGGTTGCACGTCGAGTGTCATGTCCTCGTAGTGCGTGGCCTTGCGGCCCTTGGGGGTGAAGTAGTTGTACTTGCGGCTGTCCGAGCCGACAAATTTGGCGGCGCCAGCGGCGCCGGAATTCACCGGGACGTAGGCAGGGATGGCCGGGGTGGGAATCGTTGCGGTGGTGGCAGTACTCATGGTCTTGTCTCCTTGGGGGGTCAATGAACGAGGTTCGGCGTGGCCAGGCTCGCCGGGATGAACTTGTCAACATAGGTGTGGTCAAGCCCGACGCCAAGCCGCTGCAGCACCGGCAATACCGCGTCGACCATGGGCGGCGGCCCGCAGGTGTAGGCGTCGAGTTCGCCACTCAACTGCTGCGCACTCAGGATGCGTTCGACGGCTTCGTGCACGAAGCCGGTCTCGCCGCTCCAAGCGTCCTCTGCGGTGGCCTGCGACAACACAGGAATGAACTCAAAGTCGGTGAGCTTGGCCGCCACAGCGGCGAACTCATCCAGAAAGAACAGGTCTTTGCGGGTGCGCGCACCGTAGAAAAAACGGATCGGCCGTTGCTCACCGCTTTCGATGTGGTCTTGCAGGATCGCCCACAGCGGCGACATGCCCGAGCCGCCGCCAACCAGCACCATCGGCCCAGGGCGTTGTTCGCGCCTGAAGCAGGTGCCGAAGGGCCCCTTGATCGTCAACGCCGTTCCCGGCTTCAGCGTGGTGTCGACCAGCGACGAGAAGGCGCCGTCCGGGTATTTGCGGATGATGAACTGCAAGCTCGTCGGCGTGCGTTGCGTGCTGGCCATTGAATAAGAGCGCGTCACACCCACGCCCTCATTGCCGCTCGGCACGCCGATCTCGACGAACTGACCGGCCCAAAACTTCAGCGGCCGTTCCAGTTCGACTTCAAGCAGGCGCGTGTCATGCGTCAGCGCGGTGACCTTGCTGAGCACACCGTTGTAAGTCTTCACCGCGATGGCACGGCGCATCAAGTCTTCGTCGAAGTTCAGCAACTCAACCGTGATGTCGCTGAACGCATAACTGCGGCACAGGAGGATGTGCCCAGTCTCGCGTTCGTAATCGGCCAGCGCGAAAGTGGAATAGTCCTCCACCTCCACGTCGCCGTCGATCAGCAGGCATTTGCAACTGCTGCACTGGCCTTCGCGACAACCGTGCGGCACGGCGATGCCCTGGCGAAAAGCCGCGTCGAGAACCCATTCGCCCTCAAGGACCTCCATCTCGACGCCAACCGGTTCAAAGCGAACGGTGTGGACCTTCTTCTCCGACATGACTGCCTCATTGCTGCGTTGACTTGGTGCCACCGCAGGCCCGGCCGGGCCCGCGGTGGTTTGCTCTCGCTGGCTTGCGCCTGCTTCAGATCGGATTGATCTTGAAGCCCTTGCGATACTCGATCGCGGCGGCTTCACGCCCCTCGGGCGTCAGCGCACGGAAGCCGATCAACGGGCTTCCCAGCGTATAGCCCTTCACGTGGTCCAGCGTCCACATGTGCTTGTCGTCAAAGCGCAGGTGCGGTTGCGAGATCAGCGTCTTGCCATCAGAACGCACGAAGCCAAGATCCTTGATCGCATCGGCCAGGTCCCAGCCGTGGTAGCAGTCCTCCCACTCGCGGCGCCCGCTGAAGCGGCCCATTGCCGGGGTTGCGCGGCCTTCGTACTCGGCCGCAAAAGCGACCTTGTGGGTCCAGCGGCAAACTTCAGAGCAGTAGGTGAAGACCTTGCCATCGACTTCGTCATAGCAGAAGTCTTCGCGGATCAGACACGGCACCATGCAACTCCAGCAGCGGTGCGGGTAGGCGTAGCCGCACTCCTGGTCGAACAGGATGTTGGTCTGGCCCGGCACGCTCTTGCGTTCGTACCACTTCCAGTAGTCGCCGAACTCGGCGTACCAGCCCGGGTACTTGTGTTCGAACCACTCGAAGTCCTTGTCCTTCTGCGATTCAATGCGCCAGAAATTCACCGGCCAGCCGACCGAGAAGAACTGCGCCGTCTTGTGCACGTAGTTTTTCTTGACGATTCGGTCCCAGGCTGCGGCCACGTCGTCGTGGTGGATTTTCACGCCGTACTTTTCAAGCGGCAGCATGTAAGTGCGGTAGTAGTCTTCGTAGATCCAGCGGTGCCACAGCTCAGCGTAAGACTCTTTGTTCTTGTCGCGGTCGGTGGTGCCGTATTCGACGAAGGTGCCGATCGCCGCATCGACGATGGCGTGGTTTTGCCAGAAGGCGTACCGCAGATCGCGTTCGAGCAGCAGGTGGTTGCTCGGGTCGTTGACCAGCGACATC
>JANMKK010000215.1:0-5870 GCA_031372005.1 Rubrivivax sp. | reverse complement strand
TTGACGAACATCTCAGCACCGCCCGGCCGTTCCGAAGGTGCTGAGCGCCCCCTCGGGGGGCAGCGAACGCAGCGAGCGTGGGGGTTTCATTTCAGCGCTGCTCAGCTCAAGCGCCAGTTCAGCGTCTCGCCCGCGCGCAAGGGCTTGATGAGCGCGTCGCCGAAGGGCAGCGTCTCGGGCAATACCCAAGCCTGGCGCTGCAGCGTCACCGTGCCCGTGTTGACGGGCAGGCCGTAGAAGGCGGGGCCGTGCAGGCTGGCAAAGCCTTCCAGCTTGTCCAGCGCGTCAGCGGCTTCAAAGGCTTCGGCATACAGCTCCAGTGCGGCCGGCGCGGTGTAGCAGCCGGCGCCGCAGACGCTTTGCTCCTTCAGCGCGGCGGCGTGCGGTGCGCTGTCAGTGCCCAGGAAGAATTGGCTGCTGCCGGACGTGGCGGCCTGCACCAGCGCCAGCCGGTGCTGCTCTTTTTTCAGCACCGGCAGGCAGTAATAGTGCGGGCGCAGGCCACCTGTGAACAGCGCGTTGCGGTTGTAGAGCAAGTGGTGCGCGGTGATCGTGGCGGCGGTGAAGCGGTCGCTGCCCGCCACGTACTGTGCGGCCTCTGCGGTCGTGATGTGTTCGAACACCACTTTCAGCTCGGGCATGTGGAGGCGCAGCGGCTGCATGACACGGTCGATGAAGACGGCTTCGCGGTCGAAGATGTCGACATCGACGTCGGTGACTTCGCCGTGCACCAGCAGCAAGAGGCCTTCGCGTTGCATCGCTTCAAGGGTGCTGTAGATCTTGCGGATGTCGGTGACGCCAGCGTCGCTGTTGGTGGTTGCGCCGGCCGGGTAGAGCTTGAGCGCCACCACACCGGCGTCGCGCGCGCGGCGGATCTCGTCAGGCGGTGTGTTGTCGGTCAGGTACAGCGTCATCAGTGGCTCAAAGTCGCTGCCGAGGCCGTCTTTGGGCAAGGCCGCCCGGATGCGTTCGCGGTACGCCAGCGCGGCCGCTGCGGTGGTCACCGGCGGGCGCAGATTGGGCATGACGATGGCGCGGGCGAATTGCCGTGCGGTGGCCGGCAGCACGGCCGCCAACGCACTGCCGTCACGCAGGTGCAGGTGCCAGTCGTCGGGGCGGCGGAAGGTGAGGCTTTGCAAGGCTTCGGGTGCGGGCCGTGTCAGTGCTGCAGGATCTTCGACAGGAATTCGCGCGCCCTGGGCGTGCGCGCTTCGGGGCTGCCGAAGAAGTCGTTCTTCTTGCAGTCTTCGACGATTCGGCCGGCGTCCATGAAGATCACGCGGTGGCTGACCTTCTTGGCGAAACCCATCTCGTGCGTGACCACCATCATGGTCATGCCTTCCTTGGCCAGCAGCACCATCACGTCGAGCACCTCGCCCACCATCTCGGGGTCGAGCGCTGACGTGGGCTCGTCGAAGAGCATGACGATCGGGTCCATGCTCAGTGCGCGGGCAATCGCCACCCGCTGCTGCTGGCCGCCCGACAGCTGGCCGGGGAACTTGTCCTTGTGAGCCATCAGGCCCACACGGTCCAGCATCTTCAGGCCGCGTGAACTGGCGTCGGCCTGGCTGCGGCCCAGCACCTTGATCTGTGCCAGCGTCAGGTTCTCGGTCACGCTCAGGTGCGGGAAGAGTTCAAAGTGCTGAAACACCATGCCGACGCGGCTGCGCAGCTTGGGCAGGTCGGTCTTCGCGTCGCTGATGCTGACGCCATCGACCGTGATGTCGCCCTTCTGAAAAGGCTCCAGCGCGTTGACGGTCTTGATGAGCGTGCTCTTGCCGCTGCCCGAAGGGCCGCAGACGACGACGACTTCGCCCTTCTGGATGCGGGTGCTGCAGTCGGTCAGCACCTGAAAGCTGCCGTACCACTTGCTGACGTTCTTGATGTCGATCATGGAAAAACTCCAGAAACAAGGAAGGGCGGCCGATCAAGGCCCGGCACGGATCCGGCTTTGCCGGGCCGTCGCCGGCGCCCCCTCGGGGGGCAGCGACCGAAGGGAGCGTGGGGGCTCAACGAATGATGGCAATCTTGTTCTGCAGTCGGCGCACGGTCATGCTCAGGCTGAAGCAGATCACGAAATAGACGACGGCGGCCACCAGGTACGTTTCCACCGGCCGGTTGAAGTTCTTGCCCGCGATCTCGAAGCCCTTGAGCATGTCGTAGGCGCCAATGGCATAGACCAGCGACGTGTCCTGGAACAGGATGATGGTCTGCGTCAGCAGCACCGGCAGCATGTTGCGGAAGGCCTGCGGCAGCACGATCAGCTGCATCGTCTGGCCATAGGTCATGCCCACTGCGTAGCCGGCGTGCACCTGGCCCTTGGGCACGCTCTGGATGCCGGCGCGCATGATCTCGCTGTAGTACGCGGCCTCGAAGAGCGTGAAGGTGACCATCGCCGACAGCTCAGCCCCCATCGGCCGGCCGATGAGCAGCGGTATGAGCAGGAAGAACCACAGGATCACCATCACCAGCGGAATGCTGCGCATGGTGTTGACGTAGGCCGCCGCCGGCATCACAAGCCAGTTCTTGCCTGACAGCCGCATCAGTGCCAGCGCGGTGCCGAGCAGGATGCCGCCCACCATGGCGACGAGCGTCAGCTGGACGCTGAAGATCAAGCCCTTGAGCACGAAGCTGGAGACGACGCCCCAGCTCAGGAACGTGAAGTCCAGGTTCATGCCTTGCCCCCAATCATGCCGGGGACACGGACGCGGTTTTCAATCACCAGTGCGATGCGGTTGATCGAAAAAGCAGAAACGAAATACAACGCCGTGACGGCCAGGTACATCTCGATGTTGCGCGAGGTTTCTTCACCGGCCTGCATGGCAAACATCGTCAGCTCGGCGATGCTCACGGCAAAGGCCACTGATGAGTTCTTGACGATGTTCATGCTCTCGCTGGTGAGCGGCGGGATGACGATGCGAAAGGCCATCGGCAACAGCACGTAGCGGTAGGTCTGCGGCAGCGTCAGACCGACGGCCAGGCCGGCATGGCGTTGGCCTTTGGGCAGGGCCTGGATGCCCGCTTTCACCTGCTCGGAAATGCGCGCACTGGTGAAGAAACCGAGCGCAAACACCACCAGCATGAAGCTCGGGAAGGCCTGCAGCGGCTTGAAGATCGACGGCAGCACGTGGTACCAGAGAAAGATCTGCACCAGCAGCGGGATGTTGCGGAAGATCTCTGTCCAGGCGTTGCCGATGAACACCAGCCGCTTGTCGGGCGCTGTGCGCAAGATACCCATCAGCGAACCCACGCTCAGCGCCACCATCAGCGCCAGCACGGCCACGCTCAGTGTCCAGCCCCAGGCCGAGAGCAACCAGTTCAGGTAGGTGATGTCACCGCCGCTGCCGAAGCAGCTCTTGACGACATCACCCGATGTCGTTTCCTTGCAGAAGACCTGCCAATCCCATGTGGCCACACGGCCCTCCCGTCACACCCCTCGCGCCATGAATACGGGGCTGGCCGGATGGCCAGCCCCGACGGCGATCTACTTCTTCATGTAGTCCTCAACCGGCCTGTCGTTCGGGCTGGCCCAGGCCGCCTTGGTGGCTTCGCTGGCCGGCAGGCCGACTCGGGTGTTGCTGGGGGGGATGGGCTGCACAAACCACTTGTCGTACGCCTTGGCCATGTCGCCCGACTTGATCATGGCAACGATGCTTTCGTCGACCAGTTTCTTGAAGGCCGGGTCGTCCTTGCGCATCATGATGGCGATGGGTTCCACCGACAACACTTCACCGACGATGCGGTAGTCGCCCGGCGCCTTGCTCTTGGCGATATTGCCGGCCAGGATCTGGCCGTCCATCACGAAGGCGTCAGCACTGCCGGTTTCCAGCAGCAGAAAGCTGTCGGCGTGGTCCTTGCCGAAGACTTCCTTGAAGTCCACGCCCGTGGCGCGTTCATGTTTGCGCAGCAGTTGCACCGACGTGGTGCCGGTGGTGGTGGCGACGTTCTTGCCGTTGAGCTGGCCGATCACGGTGATGCCCGAATTGGCCTTGACCGCGATGCGCACTTCTTCAACGAAGGTGGTGACGGCAAACGCCACGTCCTTCTGGCGCGTGGCGTTGTTGGTGGTGCTGCCGCATTCGATGTCCACGGTGCCGTTCTGCACCAGCGGAATGCGGTTCTGCGACGTCACCGGCTGGTACTTGATGTCCATCTTGGCCAGGCCGAGCTTCTTCTGCACGTCCGCCAGCACGCGTGAACAGACCTCATAGTGAAAACCGGCGTACTTGCCGTCGCCCAGCGTGTACGACAAGGCGCCGGACGATTCGCGCACACCCATGGTGGCGGCACCCGTTTCCTTGATCTTGGACAGCGTGTCGGCTTGCGCCGCGCCGGCCGACAGCAGGGCCAGGGCGGCCAGGGCGAAGAGAGATTTTTTCATCAGAATTCCTTGAGACAGCAGCCAAGAGTGGACCAAACCTGCGATTCTAGAAAGTCGGCAGGGCCGCCACACCGAGAGTAAGCCCGCGTTTTGTCGAGCCACGACTTGAGGACTCGCGAGCCTTGGCGATGGCATTCACCACAGCCAGGTGCACGGTCCGTGCCAGGGTAACGAACGGCAGGCGTTCATCGCCGACATCGGCGCGCAATGTAAGCGTGCCGCGCCCGATGGGCCCATGCCGATTGATGCGGTGGCCCTACGCCAGGCGCATGCGGGATCAGGGTTCCCCCTGGGTACCCAGGTAGTCCCACAACGCTTGCACCGCGGGCTTGACATGGCGCGCCACCTCGGGCCTTTCGCGGTAGATGCGCACTTCCATCGTCAGCTCCAGCGCGGTCCTGCCAGCGGCCGACACCAGGCGCCTGGCCTTCAGCTCCTTGCGCACGCTGCTGTGCGGCAAGAAGGCCAGGCCGTGGCCTTCCAGCGCCATCGCCTTCAGGCCCTCGGCCATGTCGGTCTCAAAGATCGGCTCCAGGTGCAGCGGTTCGCCGGCCTGTTTGAGGATGGCCTCGACCATGCGCGCCATGTAGGCGCCGGATGCGTAACTGAGAAATGGCACGCGGTCGCCCGCACGGCCGGGCAGGCGAAACAGCGGCTGGCCGTCGGGCCCGGCCTTGGCATAGGGCGCGAGGGTTTCGCTGGACAGGTGCAGCATCTCGTAGCGGTCTGCGCTCAGCGGCAGCGGCTGGCTGGCGTGGTGGTAGGCGATCAGCAGGTCGCAGCCGCCTTCGGTCAGGCGCATCACGGCGTCGTGCACGTTCAGCGCCGTCAGGCGCGTCTTGACGGCGCCGAAGTTCTGCCGCAGGTCCATCAGCCAGTGCGGGAAGAAGGTGAAGGCCAGCGTGTGCGGCACCGCAAATTCGATCATGTCCTGGCCCGCAGCCTGGTGGCTGCGCATCATGTTGCGCGTGGCCTGCAGCGCGTCCAGCATGTCCAGCGCCTGGCCATGCAGCGTTTCGCCGGCCGGGGTCAGGCGCGTGGGGTAGGCCGAACGGTCCACCAGGTCGATGCCGGCCCAGGCTTCCAGCGCCTGGATGCGGCGCGAAAACGCGGGCTGCGTGACATGGCGCAACTGGGCCGAGCGCGAGAAGCTGCGCGTCTCCGCCAGGCTCACGAAGTCTTCGAGCCACTTGGTTTCCATGGCGCAGCAGTGTATCGGCGCGAACTTCGGCGCGAACTTCGGCGCAACAGCGGCGCAACAGCGGCGCGGGCCTGGGGCCCTCAAAGGTTCTTGGAATGGGTGGCTGCTTGCACATCGACGCAACACGCCGTGGCACGCGATGGCAATTGGGCACTAGCATGCACCCCAGTCCCCACAGCATGGAGTAAGCATGTCCCGTCTTCATCCAGGTCTGCAGCAAGCCCTCATTGCCCTTGCAGTGCTCGGCGCCGCCGCTGGCCCCGCGCTGGCTGCCAGTTCCGCGTCGTC
>JANMKK010000143.1:0-5867 GCA_031372005.1 Rubrivivax sp. | reverse complement strand
ATGCCCGTGAAGAGGCCCGCCCCCGGTGACCTGGAAGCCATCGAAACCGCCAGCCGCGACGAGTTGCAGGCGCTGCAGCTTCAGCGCCTGCAGTGGAGCCTGCAGTGCGCCTACGACAACGTCACGCACTACACGCAGGCTTTCGACGCGGCGGGGGTGCACCCATCAGACTGCAAGTCGCTGGCAGACCTGGCAAAGTTCCCCTTCACTGCCAAGTCAGACTTGCGCGCGAACTACCCCTTCGGCATGTTTGCCGTGCCGCGTGAAAAGGTCGTGCGCATCCACGCCAGCAGCGGCACCACGGGCAAGCCGACGGTGGTGGCCTACACGCAGGGCGACATCGACCGTTGGGCCGACCTGGTGGCCCGCAGCATCCGCGCCAGCGGCGGCCGCGCCGGTGACATCGTGCAGGTGGCCTACGGCTATGGCCTCTTCACCGGCGGCCTGGGCGCGCACTACGGCGCCGAAAGGCTGGGCTGCACGGTGATCCCGATGGGCGGCGGGCAGACCGAAAAGCAGGTGCAACTGATCGAGGACTTCAAGCCCGACATCCTGATGGTGACGCCAAGCTACATGCAGGTCATCGTCGAAGAGTTTCGCCGCCAGGGCAAGGACCCGCGCGCGATGTCGGTCAGCGTCGGCATCTTCGGCGCCGAACCCTGGACAGAAGCAATGCGGCGCGACATCGAAGACAGCGCCAACATCGACGCGGTAGACATCTACGGCCTGAGCGAAGTCATGGGCCCGGGCGTGGCCAACGAGTGCATCGAATCGAAGGACGGACCGGTGGTCTGGGAGGACCATTTCTACCCGGAGATCATCGACCCGGTGAGTGGCGCCGTGCTGCCCGAAGGCAGTGAAGGCGAACTCGTCTTCACCACGCTAACGAAGGAAGCGTTGCCCGTCATCCGCTACCGCACGCGCGACCTCACGCGGTTGCTGCCGCCCACCGCACGCAGCATGCGCCGCATGGGCAGAATCGTCGGCCGTAGCGACGACATGCTGATCATCCGCGGCGTGAATCTCTTTCCCACCCAGATCGAAGAGCTGGTGCTGCAGCACGGCCAGCTGTCCGGCCAGTACCAGCTGGTGGTGAGGCGCGACGCGCTGCTGGATGAAGTGACTGTGCGCTGCGAACTGTCGATCGCCCATCGCGACGCGTCGCGCGACGGCATTGCGCAAGAGCTGCAGCAGCGCATCAAGACGCTGATCGGTGTCAGCGCGCGCGTCGATGTGGGTTCGCCCGATTCCATCGAACGCACGCTGGTCGGCAAGGCCCGCCGCGTGGTGGACCAGCGGCCCAAATAGGAACCAGGAGCAGACGATGTACACCCAGGCCATGGACACCGCGCCCAAGGAAGAACCCAAGGCTGTGCGTTCAGCCGATGAAGCGCAGTTCGAAGCGCGCTTCGAAGCCCGCATTGACGAAGGCCAGTTCATCGAAGCCAAGGACTGGAGGCCCGAGCACTACCGCAAGACGCTGGTGCGGCAGATCAGCCAGCATGCGCACTCTGAAATCGTCGGCATGCTGCCCGAAGGCAACTGGGTCACGCGCGCACCCACGCTGAAACGCAAGACGATCCTGCTGGCCAAGATCCAGGACGAAGCCGGGCACGGCCTGTACCTGTACGCGGCGGCAGAGACGCTGGGCACCAGCCGCGACCAGATGCTGCAAGCACTGCACAGCGGCAAGGCCAAGTACAGCAGCATCTTTAACTACCCCACGCTGAGCTGGGCCGACATGGGCGTGATCGGCTGGCTGGTGGACGGCGCAGCCATCATGAATCAGGTGCCGCTGACGCGCTGCAGCTACGCGCCCTATGCGCGTGCGATGGTGCGCATCTGCCGCGAAGAGAGCTTCCATCAGCGCCAGGGATTCGACGCGCTGCGGGTGATGATGAAAGAGGGCACCGACGCGCAGCGCGCGATGGTGCAGGAGTCCGTCAACCGCTGGTGGTGGCCCAGCCTGATGATGTTTGGCCCGCCCGACGGTGAGAGCACGCACAGCGCGCAAAGCGCCCGCTGGGGCATCAAGCGCATCAGCAATGACGACCTGCGGCAGAAGTTTGTTGACGCCACCGTTGACCAGGCCAAGGTGCTTGGCGTGTCCCCTCCCGACCCGCTGCTGCAGTGGAACGAAGCCCGCGGCCACCATGACTTCGGGCCCATCGATTGGGACGAGTTCTGGCGTGTGGTGGGCGGCCACGGGCCGTGCAACAAGGAGCGACTGGCGGCGCGCGTGAAAGCCTGGGACGACGGCGCCTGGGTGCGCGACGCGGCGCTGACGCATGCGGCCAAACAAGCCGAACGCGATCAAACACTGGAGCAAGCAGCATGAGCGACACCCCCCATTCACAGACCGAATGGCCGCTGTGGGAAGTCTTCGTTCGCGCCAAGGCCGGCCTGGACCACAAACACTGCGGCAGCCTGCACGCGGCCGACGCCAGACTGGCCATCCAGCTGGCGCGCGAGGTCTATACGCGGCGCCAGGAAGGCACCAGCCTGTGGGTTGTGAAGAGCAGCGACATCACGGCCAGCGACCCTGCTGACAAGGACATGTACTTCGACCCGATGGCCGACAAGGTCTACCGCCACCCCAGCTTCTACGTGCTGCCCGAAGCCGTGGACCACATGTAGTCGGGGCGCCGGATCATGAATGCCACTGCGGAGTCGATCCGCCTGAACCTCACGCCAGCGCTGCAGTACCTGCTGCGCATCGCCGACACCTGCCTCATCCACGCCCAGCGCCTGGTGGAATGGTGTGGCCACGGCCCGGCGCTGGAAGAAGACATTGCGCTGTCCAACATGGCGCTGGACCTGCTGGGCCAGGCGCGGGCGCTGCTGGCGCATGCCGCCAGAGCAGAAGGGCAGGGCTTCGATGAAGACCAGCTGGCCTTCTTGCGCGATGAGAGCGAATACTTCAACCTGACGATCGTGGAACTACCCATGCGCCGCTCCAGCGCGCACGCACCCGGCGGCGACTTTGCGGACACGGTGTTGCGCAACTTCCTGCTCGCCAGCTGGCTGAAAGCGCTATGGGCGCAGCTGGTCACGTCCACCGACAGCGAACTCGCGGGCATCGCCGGCAAGGCCGTCAAGGAAGCGCGCTACCACCAGCAGCATGCGGGTGACTGGGTGGTGCGTCTGGGTGACGGCACGGCGGAATCCGCGCGCCGCATGCGCGCTGCGGTGGAGCGGGCCGCGCCGTACACGGCCGAATTCTTCCAGCGCGACGGCATCGACAGCGCCGCCGAGGCCAGCGGCCTGGGCCCGGCACGGGACAGCCTGCAGGCGGTGTGGACCGCGGAAGTCCGCGCCGTGCTCAGCGAAGCACAGCTGACCTGGCCCCCGCCCACACCATTCATCAGCAGCGGCACGCTGGGCCGCCACAGCGAACACCTGGGCTTCATCCTGGCCGAGATGCAATCCCTTCAGCGCCAGCATCCCGGGGGCCGCTGGTGATGGCTGTCGATGCCACCCGCCGCAACGCGGCGGCCTGGGCCGCGCTGGCCGGTGTGCCCGACCCCGAAGTGCCTGCGCTGTCGGTGGTGGATCTGGGCATCGTGCGCGAAGTAAGCTCTGAACATGGGGGCACGCATGTCGTGCTAACGCCCACGTACAGCGGCTGTCCGGCCACCGAAGTCATCAGCGCCAGCGTGCGCGACGCGCTGGAGCAAGCAGGCCTCGGCCCTGTCACCGTCAGCCAGCGCCTGGCGCCGGCCTGGACCACCGACTGGATCAGCGCCGAAGGCCGGCAACGCTTGCTGGCCTACGGCATTGCGCCGCCAGGCGCGGCGTGTGGTGACGCGTCGCCCGTGCGCCTGCGCCCGCGCAATGTGCCTTGCCCGCGCTGCGGCAGTGCGCAGACTGAACGACTGTCAGCGTTCGGTTCCACCGCCTGCAAGGCACTGCACCGCTGCCTGGACTGCCGCGAACCGTTCGAGTACTTCAAGCCGCTATGAGCGGCCTGCACTTTGACCCCCTGCGCGTGCGCAACCGTCAGCCCGAGGGCGACGATGCGTTCACCCTCAGCTTTGATGTGCCTCCAGCGCTGGCCGACAGATTTCGCTTCGAGCCTGGCCAGTACCTGACGCTGCGCGCCGATGTGGCGGGCCAGGATTTGCGGCGGTCGTATTCGATCTGCGCAGCGGCAGGTGATGTGCTGCGCGTGGGCGTGCGGCGCGTGCCGGGTGGGGCCTTTTCGACGTGGCTGCACGATGGTGTGCAAGCTGGCGACAGCCTGGACGTGATGCAGCCGCAAGGCCGCTTTGGCGCTGCCTTGGCGCGCCAACCGCGTCACCTGTTGGCAGTGGCCGGTGGCAGCGGCATCACGCCGATCCTGTCGATCGTCAAGACGCTGCTGATGAACGACGCCAAGGCACGTTGCACGCTGCTCTACGGCAACCGCTCTGCGGCGACGATGATGTTCAAGGAAGAGCTTGAAGACCTGAAGAACAGCCACCTCGCGCGGTTGGTGCTGCAGCCGGTGTTCTCGCGTGAAGGGGTGGACGCGCCGCTCAACGCCGGGCGGCTGGACGCCGACAAGATCGCCACGCTGCTGCGCCTGGCCGGCCCCGTCGATGAGGCCTTCATCTGCGGCCCGCATGCCATGAACGAAGAGGTCGAGGCGGCCTTGCTGGCCGCAGGCCTGGCGCCAGCGCACATCCACGTTGAACGCTTCGGCGTGCCGCTCACCGCCGCAGACGTCACGTCGCACGCGCTGCACCTGGCTCGGGCCGGCGACGCCACCACGGCCACCGTCACCATCGTGCGCGACGGCGTCAGCCGGGATGTGGCGTTTCAGCCCGGCGACGACAGCATCCTGGCTGCAGCAGGGCGCGCCGGCCTGGACGTGCCGTATTCCTGCCGGTCCGGCGTTTGCGCCACCTGCCGCGCCAAGCTGCTGCAGGGCCGGGTGCGCATGGACCGCAACTTCGCGCTCGAGGAATCCGAAGTGGAAGCCGGTTTTGTGCTGACCTGCCAGGCCCACCCGCTGACCGAGCGGGTCGTTGTCTCTTTCGACGAGCGCTGAAACCCGCAGTGGCCCGCCCACGTTCAGCCGGCTTTGAGCCGCAACGCGATCAGATGCTGGCGGCTGCGGCGCAACTCTTCGCCAGCCGCGGCTACACCGCCAGCACGATGAGCGAGCTGGCAGCGGCCTGCGGTGTGTCCAAGGCCACGCTGTACCACTACGTCACCGACAAACACGCGCTGCTGGCGCGGATCACCCGCAGCCACGTCGCGCGGCTGGAGCAGCTGGTGGAGGACGTGCGCGCGCAGAAGTTGCAGCCGCAGGCGCAGCTGCATGAACTGATCCTGCGCTTCATGCAGGTCTATGCCCACGCCCAGAACGAACACCGTGTGCTGACCGAAGACGTGAAGTTCCTGGCCCCCGCTGACCGCGAGGCCGTGCTGGCCGGCCAGCGGCGCGTGGTGGCCGCTTTTGCCGATGCCATCGCGGCGCTGCGCCCAGACCTGGACGGTCTGCACAAACCGCTGGCGATGCTGCTCTTCGGCACCATCAACTGGACTTTCACCTGGCTGCGCGAAGGCGGCGCGCTCACGCATGCGACGCTGGCGCCGCTGGTGGTGCAACTGTTCCTGGGCGGGCTGCCCGCCGTGCAGCGGGGCTGAGGCTGCGCTGCCGCAGGGCTGTGCGGCTGCGGGGCGCAGGCAGGGCGCTTGGCAGGTGGCCTTCGGGTTGAATCGACCAGCCTTCCGTCGCCAGGTCTTGCGTGTGGAGCACGATGCGCACACCTGCAGGCAGGGCGCCTGCGGTGTGTCCAAGGCCACGCTGTACCACTACGTCACCGACAAACACGCGCTGCTGGCGCGGATCACCCGCAGCCACGTCGCGCGGCTGGAGC
>JANMKK010000126.1:0-6800 GCA_031372005.1 Rubrivivax sp. | reverse complement strand
CAACATCTACCTCAACGAGGCCGACGAGTTGTCGCGCCGGCTGGTGACTGAACTGGCCGAATGGGCGGTCGAGCACGAGCGCACGGCGGTGTCCGACAACGCCGTGGCGCTGGCGCATTCGCTGGCCGGCAACTCGGCCACAGTGGGCTACACCGACCTGTCGGCGCTGGCGCGTGCGCTGGAACATGCGCTGGACCGTTCGCGCCTGGCAGGCCATGGGCGCCCCGGTGAAGCGCAGCTTTTCGGCGGCGCCGCCGACGAGATTCGCCGCCTGTTGCACCAGTTTGCTGCCGGTTTCCTGCGCTCGGTGAACCCGGGCCTGATGGAGCAGTTGGCTGCGCATGAACGCCTGCCGATGGAGATTGCCGACGCACTGGCTGAGCCTGACATCCAGGTCGAACCGGAGCATCCGGCCTATCTGCCCTACGCCAGCGCGCCCTTTGTGGCGATGCCCGACGTGGCGACGGACAGTGCCACAGACAGGGCCGCAGACAGGGCCGCAGACAGGGCCGAGCCCGAAGCCGACATCGACGCCGTCGATGCCATCGACACCGAGCTTTTCCCGATCTTCGAAGAAGAAGCGGACGAGCTGCTGCCGCAGCTGCAGAACCGGCTGCGCGAATGGCACGACCACCCCGGCAACCCGGGTGCCCCGGCGGCCTGCATGCGCCCGCTGCACCCCTTCAAGGGCGGCGCCCGCCTGGCCGGGGCGATGCGCCTGGGTGAGATGGCGCACCGGCTGGAGTCGGCGGTTGAGCACCTGAGCGCACAGGACGGCATCCAGGCGGTGCAGGTCGAACCGCTGCTGGTGCGTGCCGACAGCATGGTCGTGGCCTTTGATGCCTTGCGCCGGCGTGGCCCAGCGGTCGTGCCCGCGCTGCCTTCCGCCGAGGCCGCGCCCGCTGCAGCGCCCATGCCTGCCCTGCAGGCCGTGCTGGAGCCGCTGGACTCGATCGACATCGACTTCGACCTGGATGCCGCGCTGGCGCCGGCAACCCCGGTTGAGCACGGGTACGGCGTCGAACCCGCAGCCGGGCCCGGACCCGAGCCGGTGCCCGCCGTGGCCGTGACGGCCATCGACTGGTCACGCTTTGGCACGGTCGATGACCCCGTGGCTGCGGTCGACAAACCAGTGGCCGCCAGCGCGGCCGCCGTGCGCGTGCGCGCGGTGCTGCTGGACCGGCTGCTCAACAACGCGGGCGAGGTCAGCATCACGCGCTCGCGCATCGACAGCAGTGTGGGCCTGTTGCAGGGCTCGCTGGCCGAGCTGACCGACAGCCTGGAGCACATGCGCCGCCAGTTGCGCGACATTGAGCTGCAGGCAGAAACGCAGATCAGTTCGCGCATGGAAGCCGCCAAGGCCGCGCTGCAGACCTTTGACCCGCTGGAAATGGACCGCTTCACGCGCTTTCAGGAACTGACGCGTTTCATGGCCGAGTCGGTCAACGACGTGGCCACCCTGCAGCGCAGCCTGCAGCGCACGCTGCAGTCGGCAGAAGATGAACTGGCCGCACAAGCGCGGCTGACGCGCGACCTGCAGGACGACCTGCTGCGCACCCGCATGGTCGAATTCGAGAGCATGGCCGACCGCCTGCACCGCACGGTGCGCCAGGCGGCCAAGGACGTGGCCAAACAGGTGCGGCTGGACATCGTCGGCGGTGGCATCGAAATGGACCGCGGCGTGCTGGAACGCATGGCCGGCTCCTTTGAACACCTGCTGCGCAACAGCGTGGCGCACGGGGTTGAAACGCCTGCCGCGCGCACGGCCGCCGGCAAGGACGTGGGCGGCGTGGTCACGGTGACAGTGGCACAGGCGGGCAATGAAGTGGCCGTGGAGGTCGCCGACGACGGCGCAGGCCTGGACATGGCGCGCATCCGTCAGCGGGCTTTTGAACGCGGCCTGCTCAGTCCCGGCGCCGAGCCCAGCGACGCCGACCTGTCGCAGCTGATCTTCGCCCCCGGTTTCAGCACAGCGGAAGCGGTGACTGAACTGTCCGGCCGCGGCGTTGGCCTGGACGTGGTGCGCGCCGAAGTCAACGCCATGGGCGGACGCATCGAAACCAGCACCGAGCCGGGCCTTGGCACGCGCTTCCGGCTGCTGCTGCCACTGACCACGGCCGTCACGCAGGTGGTGATGCTGCGCTGTGGCGACACGCAGGTGGCGGTGCCGTCGCCGCTGGTGGAAGTCGTGCGCCGCATGCCCACGGCGGAGGTCGAAGCGGCGTATGTCAGCGGCCTGATGCACCACGCTGGCGTCGACCTGCCTTTCTTTTGGCTGGCGTCGCTGCTGCAAGTGGGCACGCGCGGGCCGGCCTCGGGCCGCAACCAGAGCGTGGTGGTCATCCGCAGCGCGTCGCAGCGGGTGGTGGTGCACGTCGACGAAGTGGTGGGCAACCAGGAAGTGGTGGTCAAGAACGTCGGCCCGCAACTGTCGCGGCTGCCCGGCCTGGCGGGGGTGACGCTGCTGCCTTCCGGCGCGGTGGCGCTGATCTACAACCCGGTGGCGCTGGCCACCGTCTACGCAGACGCGGCGCGTGCCTTGGCGGCTGCAGCGCCAGGGGTGCTGGCTGTGCAGGGCTCGCAGGCAGCGTCATCGGTTGCAAACCGCGCGCCCATGGTGATGGTGGTGGACGATTCACTCACCGTGCGCCGGGTCACGCAGCGCATGCTGGTGCGCGAGGGCTACCGCGTCGTCACCGCCAAGGACGGCCTGGACGCGCTGGAACGCTTGGCTGAAGAGCGGCCGGCGGTGCTGCTGTCGGACATCGAGATGCCGCGCATGGACGGCTTCGACCTGGTCCGCAACGTGCGCGCCGACCCGCGCCTTCAAGGTCTGCCGGTGGTGATGATCACGTCGCGCATCGCGCAGAAACACCGCGACTACGCAGCGGAACTGGGTGTGGACCACTACCTGGGCAAGCCGTATTCCGAAGAAGAGCTGTTGTCGCTGGTGTCGCGCTACGTGCAGGCGCAGGCGGTGCACTGAACATGGGCGACGTTTGGGGGTGATACCGCGCGGCTGTGCGTGAAGCTGCACTGCCGAGAAATGCTGGAACCCACGGGTCTGTGGGACGCCCCGCTGGCCCAGCGAAGTGCTGGGCGAAGTGCCGGGCGAAGTGCCGGGCGAAGTGCTGGGCTCGTGGGCTGACGTTGCCGATGCCCGGCCGTTGTTCGCTGATCCGGTGGGCTCAAGGCCCGCGCGCCTTGACCACCGCATAGCGCTCCAGCGTGCGCAGCCGCGCAACGTCGTGTGCCACCACAGGGGCCGGGTAGCTGCCGCCCGCTGCACCAATCGTCACGCCCGCTGCGGCCAAGTCCACCGGCCGCGCCAGCCAGGGCGCGTGGATCAGCGCGTCGGGCAGCTTCGCAAGCTCGGGCAGATAGCGGCGGATGAAGCGGCCCTGGGCGTCAAACTTTTCACTTTGGCTGACAGGGTTGAAGATGCGGAAATACGGCTGCGCGTCGCAACCCGATGACGCTGCCCACTGCCAGCCGCCGTTGTTGGCGGCCAGGTCAAAGTCGTTCAGGTGCAGCGCAAAGTAGGCCTCGCCGCGGCGCCAGTCGATACCCAGGTCTTTGGTCAGGAAGCTGGCCACCACCATGCGCAAGCGGTTGTGCATGTAGCCGGTCTGGTTGATCTGGTGCATGGCGGCGTCCACCAGCGGGTAGCCAGTGCGGCCTTCGCACCAGGCCTTGAAGAGTGCGTCGGCGGCCTTGCCGTGGTCCCACTTGATGCGGTCGTAATCCGGTTTGAAAGAGCCGGTGACGACTCGCGGGTGGTGGTGCAGCACCTGGTGGTAAAAGTCGCGCCAGATCAGTTCTGACAGCCAGACTTCGGCGCCGCGAGAGGCAGCCTCCCGGCGTTGATGCGCTTCACGCGCCAGGCGGCGGATCGATACGGTGCCAAAGCGCAGGTGCGTGCTCAGGTAGCTGGGGCCCTTGATGGCGGGGAAGTCGCGCGTCTCGTGATAGTCGTCGATGCGGTCCAGAAAGTCGGCCAGCAGTTCCTGGCCGCCCGCAGGCCCGCTGGGCAGGCGCAGCTGGTGCAGGTTGGTGGGCTCGAAGCCAATCGACTGCAGCGTGGGCACACCCGACTCACCGGCCGGACGCGGCGCCAATGCCGATGCGTGCCTGGCCACCGGGTAGGCCGACAGGTAGAAGGGTTCGCACTTTTTCAGCCAGGCGTTCTTGTACGGCGTGAAGACCGAAAAAGCGCCGCCGCTTTGTGTCAGCACCTCGCTGCGTTCGAACACCACGTGGTCCTTGCTGGTGTGCAGCACCACGCCGGCGTTGGCCAGCAGGCCGCGCACCTTCGCGTCGCGCGCCAGCGCTGCGGGCTCGTCGTCGTGGCTGGCGTAGACGGCCTGCACATGCAGGCTCGCGGCCAGCGCCGGAATCTCTTCATGCGCAGCGCCGTGGCGCACGATCAGCCCGGCGCCTTCAATGCCATGCGACGCCGCCAGCGCCCGCAATTCGGCATCGACGCCGACGAGGCTGTCGCGGATGAATTCCACCCGCCGGTCAGCCCGCGGCAGCGCGTCGAGAATGTCACGGTCAAGGACAAAAATGCACCACACCTGGCGCGCGGCGCGCAGCGCGTGGTGCAGTGCGGCGTGGTCTTCCACACGCAGGTCGCGGCGCAGCCACACCAGGGCGCGGTCCAGGGGTTTGTCCAGGGGCAGTTTTTCCATGCTCGGTAGTGTGCGTCACACCCTAGAATCTCAGACATGGCATCGGCCCCGCGCATCGACCTCACCAACCAGTTCCTCATTGCGATGCCGGGCATGGCCGATGGAACCTTTGAGGGCACGGTGGTGTACCTGTGTGAACACACCGAAAACGGCGCGCTGGGCCTCGTCATCAACAAGCCCATCGACATCAAGCTGAAGAACCTGTTCGAGAAGGTTGAACTGAGGCTGGACCGCCACGAACTGGGTGAACAGCCGGTGTACTTTGGTGGCCCGGTGCAGACCGAACGCGGCTTTGTGCTGCACGAAAAGCGCGCTGAAGGCGCGGTGCAGTACAGCTCCACAATGTCGATCCGTGGCGGGCTGGAAATGACCACCAGCAAGGACGTGCTGGAAGCCCTGGCTGATGGCAGCGGCCCGCCCAAGGTGCTGGTGACGCTGGGCTACAGTGGCTGGGAAGCCGGGCAACTGGAAGACGAACTGGGCCGCAACGGCTGGCTGACGGTGGATGCCGACCCGGCGGTGATTTTCGACACCCCCATCGAGCTGCGCTACGACCGCGCCGTGGGCCTCCTGGGCATCGACCCGCGCATGCTGTCGCAAGAGGCCGGGCATGCTTGATTGCATGCATGAGCGGGCTTGCTGCCCCGTCCCGCCGCACCATGCCGACCCGCAGCTTTTTATCCTTTGATTTCGGCACCCGCCGCGTCGGCGTGGCCGTGGGCAACACGATGCTCAGGCAAGCACAACCGCTGAGGACCGTGGCCGCTGAAGGCGATGCGCGCTTTGCGACGCTTGCGGCGCTGATCGATGAATGGCAGCCCGACGCGCTGGTGGTCGGCGTGCCTTTTCACCCCGACGGCGCCGAGCACGAAAACACCCTTCGCGCCCGCCGTTTTGCGCGCCAGCTGCAGGGCCGCTTCCACCTGACCGTGCATGAAGTGGACGAGCGCTACACGACCACCGAGGCGCTGGCATTGGGCGCTGCAGATGCAGACACAGACGCGCTTGCGGCCGCGCTGATCCTGGACCAGTTCATGCGCGCGCTGCCGCAAGACCTGGGGGACGAAAGCGATGCTTGAGCTGGACGCCGAATCACTTTATGCAGAACTGCGCCAGGGTGTGCGGATGCTGCTGCAGCCAGGTGCTGCGCTGGTCGGCATCTGGAGCGGCGGCGCCTGGCTCGCAGAACGCCTGCAGCGTGACCTCAACCTGCCGGGCGGTGACCACGGTTTCGGTGTCATCAGCAGCATGCTGCACCGCGACGATTTTTCCGAGCGCGGGCTTGCTGCGGGCGCCGGCGCCGGGTCTCGAACAACCCGCCTGCCTTTTGCCATCGACGGCTGCCACATCGTGCTCATCGACGACGTGCTCTACACCGGTCGCACCATTCGTGCGGTGGTGAATGAGCTCTTCGACTTCGGCCGCCCCGCCAGCGTGGCGCTTGCCGTGCTGGTGGACCGCGGCGGGCGTGAGCTGCCCGTGTCGGCCGCCTTTGCCGCCGCCAAGATCGTGCTGCCGGCTGCGCAGCGGTTGTCGCTGACCAAAGGCGACAGTGGCGCCTTCGCCTTCAGCGTGCGAGAGGCCGCCTGATGCTGTCGCGCCGCAACCCGCAGCTCAACGCCCATGGCGAGCTGATCCACCTGCTGTCCATCGAAGGCTTGCCCAAGGCCGTGCTGACGCAGATTCTGGACACTGCGGGCACCTTCCTGAGCGTCAATGACCGTGACGTGAAGAAGGTGCCACTGCTGCGGGGAAAAAGTGTCTTCAACCTGTTCTTCGAAAACAGCACGCGCACCCGCACCACCTTTGAGATTGCAGCCAAGCGGCTGTCGGCCGACGTCATCAACCTCGACATCGCGCGCAGCAGCACCGCCAAGGGCGAAAGCCTGCTCGACACCATCGCCAACCTGTCGGCCATGCACGCCGACATGTTCATCGTGCGCCATGCAGAAAGCGGCGCGCCGTACCTGATTGCGCAGCATGTGGCGCCGCATGTGCACGTGGTGAATGCCGGCGATGGGCGCCATGCGCACCCCACGCAGGGGCTGCTGGACATGTACACCATCCGCCACTTCAAGAAAGACTTCACGCAGCTGACGGTGGCCATCG
>JANMKK010000095.1:0-18850 GCA_031372005.1 Rubrivivax sp. | reverse complement strand
GGTCACGCCAAGCGCGGTGGCTTCATGCCGCCGGTGCCGCTGCCGCGGCGCATGTGGGCCGGCAGCCAGTTTGAATTTCTGGCCCCGGTGCGCGTGGGTGACGCGGTGGCACGCACATCCACCATCGCCGACGTGACCGAGAAAGAAGGCCGCACCGGAAAGCTCGTGTTCGTCAAGGTGCGGCATGAACTGCGCTGCAACGGTGCTGCGGAACCCGCCGCTGTCGAGTTCCACGACATCGTCTACCGCGAAGCAAAACGGGCCACCGATGTCGATCCGCCGCCAGTCGCCGCCGCCACCGGCGCAGCCTGGCAGCGAGAGATCGTGCCCGACGACGTGCTGCTGTTCCGCTACAGCGCGCTCACCTTCAACGGCCACCGCATCCACTACGACCGCCAGTACGTCACCCAAGTCGAAGGCTACCCGGGCCTGATCGTGCACGGCCCGCTCATCGCCACGCTGCTGATGGACCTGCTGCGCCGGCACGCACCCGATGCGCAAGTCGCCAGCTTCAAGTTCAGGGCCGTGCGACCCACCTTCGATCTGCACCCCTTCAAGGTGAACGGCCAGCGCGACGGCAACACCGTCAAGCTGTGGGCGCAGGACCATGAAGGCTGGCTGACCATGGACGCGGTGGCCACACTGAAAGACCAGCACTCCGGCGCAGAGGTTGCGGAACAAGATGAAAGCGATACGCCCGCGACGACGCCTTTAAAGGCACCAAGCCGCCACCGCGCGCGGGTGCCGCGCACCGTGGCGCGCCGGGTTGCAGATACCTAAGCTCCGAAAGACACACCATGGCATCGACCCTCATCGACTCGCGCATCTTCCAGGGCATCTTCAGCAGCGATGCGATGCGTGAAGTCTGGAGCGACGAAAACCGCACCACCAAGTACATCGACGTCGAACGCGCGCTGGCCAAGGTGCAAGCCCGGCTGGGCCTGATCCCGCAGGAAGCAGCAGACGAGATCATCAGCCACTGCGCGCTGGACCAGATCGACATGGACCGTCTGCGCCAGCAGACCGAACGCATCGGCTACCCCATCCTGGGTGTGGTGACGCAGATCAACCAGCTCTGCCGCGACAAACTGGGCGAGTACGTGCATTGGGGTGCGACCACGCAGGACATCACCGACACCGCCACCGTGCTGCAGATCCGCGAAGCGCTGGCGCTCGTCGAAGCCGATCTGAAGACGCTGGCGAATGCGTTGGCCAAACTGGCGAAGGAACACCGCCTCACGCCCGTCATCGGCCGCAGCAACCTGCAGCAGGCCATTCCCGTGACCTTCGGCTACAAGATGGCCGGCATCCTGTCCGCCGTGCAGCGCCATCAAGAACGGCTGCAGCAGCTGAAGGCGCGCGTGCTGGTGGGCGAATTCGCCGGTGCTGCCGGCACGCTGGCAAGCCTGGAAACACGCGCGATGGAGACGCAGGCCGGCCTGTGCGCAGAACTCGGTCTGCAGCAACCCGTCATCGCCTGGCACACCATCCGCGACAACATCGCCGAATGCGGCACCTTCCTGGGTCTGGTGGGCGGCACGCTCGGGAAGCTCAGCATGGACGTGAAGCTGATGATGCAGACCGAAGTGGCCGAAGTCTTCGAGCCCTTCCACCACGGCCGCGGCAGCAGCAGCACCATGCCGCAGAAGAGAAATCCAATCGCCAGCTGCTACATCCACGCTGCCATCAGCGTCGTGCGACAGCATGCCGCCGCACTGTTGGACGCGATGGTGGCCGACCATGAACGCTCAACCGGCCCGTGGGAGATCGAATGGATCGTGCTGCCCGAGGCTTTCTGCCTGATGGCGGGTGCTTTGAAGCAGAGCATCGCGGTCGTCGAAGGGCTGGAGGTCGATCCCGTGGCGATGCGTCGCAACATCGACATGACGCAGGGCCTGGTGATGAGCGAAGCGGTGATGATGGGCCTGGGCAAACACATCGGCCGCGAAGTCGCGCATGACCTGGTGTACGACCTGTGCCGGGAAGCGCGGGCGAAGAACGTGCCGCTGATCGAGTTGCTGGTGGTGCATCCCGAGATCGCCAGGCACGTGGACCGCAAGGCGCTGCAGGGCATGCTGGACCCGGCCAACTATTTGGGGCAGAGCGGCGTGATGGTGGACCGCGTGCTGGCGCGGATGGTGGGGTGAACCGTGGCGCGGCTCGACACTGGCTGGGTCAGCGCCTCAGTCCGCTGCGGCCGACCAGGCCGCGCTGGCGATGCGCAGCCGCCGTGCCGGGCAGACCCCCATGTTGCGGTACAGCCGGATGCCAAGGCCAGGATGGGCCTGTGCGAGCGCGATCAACGCAGCTTGATCCGGGCGCAGCAGCTCGGTCTCGGTGTCGGCAACTGCATCAGCGCTGCGCCCGCCGCCGTCGAGCACGGCCGCTTCGCCGAAGAGCGTTCCGGGCGACAGGCTTGCAAAGCGCGGCCCGGGCAGGCCGTCGCTGCGCGGCGCGACGATGCTGATCGAACCGCGCACGACCAGGTAGACCGCGTCGGCAGCGTCGCCTTGGCGAAATACGTGTTTGCCGGCGGCCAGCGTCATGCGCTGAAGTCGGCTGTGAACCCGGGCGATGTCGTCGGCGCCCAGGCGGTCGAACAGTTCGTTGATGCCGGTCGCAAGGGCCGACGCCGGCCCCGGTGCGCCGTTCCGCGACGCAGCAAGCCCACAATGCCACCTTGACACTCTCTCTGCGCCGGAGACACCCCCATGCCGCACACACTGCTCGTCGTTGAACCTCTCGGCCAGCGGGAAGTGCGAGGCATCGCAAGCGGCCAAGCGGCGAAGTGGCCTACCAGCAGCTGCCTGATTTCACCGCTGCGCAAAGCAGGCCGATGACTTTGCGTTCGACAACGACTGAGGACAAGACATGCTCAAGACCGTGCTGATCATCGTCGCCATTGCGGTTGCCGCGCTGCTGGCCTACGCGGCCTTCAAACCCGACACCTTCCGCCTGTCGCGCAGCGCCACGGTCGACGCGCCGCCGGACAAGGTGTTTGCGCTGATCAACGACCTGCGCCAATTCAACACCTGGAACCCGTTCGCAAAATTGGACCCCCAGAACGGCATCACCTATGACGCCGTCACGGTTGGTGTCGGTGGCGCCTACAACTGGCAGGGCGAGAAGTCGGGCGCCGGTCGGATGCAGATCACCGAATCGGTGCCCGGGCAGCGAATGAGCGCCAAGCTGGACTTCAGCAAGCCCTTCGAGGCCCACAACGTGGTGGACTTCACCATCCAGCCACAGGGCGACAAGGCCTGCACCGTCACCTGGGCGATGCACGGCCCGATGCCCTACCTGAACCGCCTGGTGACGACCTTCTTCGACATGGACAAGACCGTCGGCAAGGACTTCGCGGCGGGCCTGGCCAACCTCAAGGCGCTGGCTGAAAAGCCTTGATGCGCATGGTGCCCCGCAGAACAATCCAGCGCCATGAACTGCTCCAACGAAGGCTATGCGGCCACCTGCGGTAACGGCTGGATGCGCCCGGCGCCGCTGCTGGCAAGCCTGGGCCGCCCCCTGAGGCGCGCGCGCAATGGTTGCGCGCGGCCGAACTCACCCGCAACGCGCGCGAACGCAAGCTGCTGCTTGCAAGCGCGCACAACACCCCGCCTGAAGGAGGCAAATCATGAGTGTCTATGTCGATGGTTTCGTGGTCCCGGTGCCGAAGGAAAAGTTGGCCGACTACCGCCGCATGGCGCGCAAGTTCGGTGCCTTGTGGATCAAGCACGGCGCGCTGGAGGTCCACGAATGTGCGGCCGACGACGTCAAGCCCGGCAAGCGCACGTCCTTTCCCCAGGCCGTGAAGCTCAAGCCCGACGAACTGGTGGTCTTCTCGTGGATCGTCTTCAAGTCACGCCGCCACCGCGACGCCGTCAACAAGAAGGTGATGGCCGATCCGCTGATGGCCGACATGGACCCGAAGGCCATGCCTTTCGACGGCAAGCGCATGTTCTGGGGTGGCTTCAAGGAGATCGTCAGGCTTTGAGTGCCGATGCACGCTTGCGTGGCGCCGCAACCTCAACCTTCACAACCTTCACCGGGGAACACCCATGAGCCGGACTTCAACTTCCGCCCCAGTCGCGAAGAAGGCCGCCGCGCGCGGCGCTGCCGCGTCGCCGACGCGCATCGTCATCCTCGTCGCCACGCGCAAGGGCGCCTGGCTCTTTCACGGCGACGCCCGGCGCAAGGTCTGGCAGGCCGACGGCCCGCACTTCCTGGGCCACAGCATCAGCCATGTGCAGCTGGACCCGCGCGACGGCCGCACGCTGCTGGCGGCGGCCAAGACCGGCCACCTCGGGCCGACGATCTTCCGCTCCACCAACCTGGGCCGCACCTGGAAGGAGGCCAAGCAGCCGCCGGCCTTCGCGAAACCCACCAACAACCTGCCCGCCCGTTCGGTGGACCACACCTTCTGGCTGACCCCGGGCCACGCCAGCGAACGCGACAGCTGGTACGCCGGCACGTCGCCGCAAGGCCTGTTTCGTTCCGACGACGGCGGCGTCAGCTGGGCGCCGCTGCCCGCCGTCAACGACGACCCGCAGTTCCGCGAATGGATGGGGTCGGCGCAGGACGGCACACCCGACGGGCCGAAGCTGCATTCCGTCCTCATTGACCCGCGGGACCCGGCGCATCTGTACTTCGGCATGTCGGGCGGCGGCGTGCACGAGTCCTTGGATGCTGGACGCAGCTTCACCACGTTGATCAAGGGCATGGAGGTGTTTGACGGGGTCAGTGCAGCCACCGTCGCCTTCCACGACCCGCACTGCCTGCGGCTGTGCCCGAGCAACCCCGACCGGCTGTACCAGCAGAACCACTGCGGCATCTACCGCATCGACCGCAACAGTGGCGCAACCGCAGACACCTGGCAGCGCATCGGCCGCAAGATGCCCAAGCGCGTGGGCGACATCGGCTTCCCCATGGTCGTGCACCCGCGCGACGCCGACACCGCCTGGGTCTTCCCGATGGACGGCACCACCGTCTGGCCACGCACCAGCCCGGACGGGCGCCCTGCCGCCTATGTCACGCGCAATGCCGGCAAGACATGGCAGCGCCTGGATCAAGGTCTGCCCGAAGCCCAGGCCTGGTGGACCTTGAAACGCCAGGCCATGACGGTGGACGCGCAGGCGGTGCCGGCGCTGTACCTGGGCACCACCAGTGGGGAGCTTTGGATAGGGCGTGAAGAAGGCGCGCGCTGGACGAACATCGCCCGCCACCTGCCCGAGATCTACGCGGTGGAAGTGGCGCAGATCGCGTGAGTCGACGTCGATGAAAGTACTGATACCTGGGGCGCTGCGTTCGTACACACGCGAATCCCATGTCGAAGCCGAGGGCGACACGCTGGAAGCGCTGTTCGCCGACCTTGACCGCCGCTACCCCGGGCTGCGCTTTCGCGTGGTCGATGAGCAGAACCTGCTGCGGCCGAACATGCGCCTCTTCGTCAACGGCGTCGGCGTGCGCGATCTCCACCATGCCTTGCAAGCCGACGACTTCGTGGCCGTGGTGTTGGCGCTCAGCGGAGGCTGACAGTGGCAATGGCGGGCAGACCGAGACATTCGCGGTGCCTCCTGGAACCGGCCTGATTCAACGCCACTCATGCCCGTTGGCCTGATCGCGAGCGCGCACACGGGCGGCCAGGCCGAGCACCCCCGTCAGCACGGCAGACGCGGCCAGCATCACCAGCCAGTCGCTGTGGGCCCGGACCCAGGCCAGGGCGGCGGGTCCGGGCTGCAAGCCGGCGCCCGCCGCGTTTTGATCTGCGGCAGCAGGCAGCATCTGCCGGGCAGGCGCTGGCGATTCGGCGCGCGTCACTGCGGCCAGACAGCGTATCGGCACATCAAGCCCCATCGCACTCGCGGGCCCGGCACTCTCGGCAGGCTTGTGCGCATCCCTGGCGCCCAGCAGGCGCCGCACCCGAACGCTCTCGGCAAAGAGGGCGCAATCCAGATCGGTGTTGACGGCTTCCGTGAAGCCGTTCATTTTTGACGTTAGACCCACTGGCGATGGCAGCGTCGTGCGCAGGCGGTCCAACAGGGCCGACAGGGTGGCCGTGCCCGTGCCCGCGCCCGCGTCGACACCCCCTGGCAACACGCCGCCCTGCAGCAGGGCCTGGACTTCTGCGTGGGTGGCGATCCGCATGTCGGCCACGATGGTCGCGCGCGCGGTGCCGGGGTCGGCGGACAGCGTCTGGCCGGGCTGCGCGGCGTCCAGCCGTTCCAGGCCGCCCGGTGCGTCAATCAGCAGCGTGCGCGCCGCCGGCGCCATCCAGTCGCTGTCGGTGCGGCCGGCATGGGCGGGGGGCACGCAGAGCATCGTGCACAGCATCAGCGCGAAGCAGCCGCCGCCAGGCCGCCGTGGCCTGGCCGGTGCTGCGCTGTTCTGCGGTTGCGACATCCAGCCCGCCGCTACTTCAGCGCGTCGCGCATCTCGCCGTCAATCTGCACCGGCCTGCCGGCTGCCACCAGGCGCTTGACCTCGTCGCGCGCAGCGGGCTTGTCACCGCTGCGGGCCAATGCCAGCGCCAGGTGAATGCGATAGGTCGTCTCTTCAGGGTTGAGCGACACCGCCTTCCTCAGCACCGGCAGCGCCTGCGCCGCAGCGCCGGACTCGGTGAGCGCCTGGCCCAGGGTGTCCATGATGTTGGCGTCGTTGGGGCTCAGCTTCAGCGCCGCCTGCGCAGTGGCCAGGCCGCGCGCGTCCTTTTGCATGAGATAGACATTCGCCAGGTTGTTCATGGCGAAGGCGTTGCCCGGCTGGGCCTCGATGACCAGGCGGTAGTTGTCGCTGGCGGCGGCCAGGTCACCCGCGTGCAGTTGCTGGTCGGCCAGATAGTGGCGCGTGGCCAGGTCTTGCGGATGCTGGCGCAGCCACTGCTGCAGGCGGCTGCCGTCCACCTTGGCGCCGACCTGGCCAAGCCCTGCACGGCGCATGGCACCGTGGTGCTTGACGGCCGTGTCGCCGCTGGGCGCCAGGGCATAGGCCGCGTCGTACGCCCGCGCGGCCTGCGCAAACTGGTTCTGCGAAACCAGCACATCGCCCCGCAGTTCTTCGCCCAGCGGCGACTGGGGCGCGCGGTGGCGCCAGTCCTGAGCCCGCTTCAGGGCCTCGCTGGCGCGGCCGGTGCGCGACAGCAGCCTGACCATCGCGGCCACGGCACCCGGGTAGTCCGGGCTCATGCCCATCGCCTTGGTGTAGGCCACTTCGGCGGCCGCGTTGTCCTGCAGCGCAGCGTGCACGTCGCCCAGGCGCACGGTGGCCTCGGGCGAATTGGGCGTCCTGGCCAATAGCGCGGTGTAGGTGGCCAGCGCCTGTGGCCGCTGGCCGTTGACAAACTGCGCCGCGCCCAAGGCGGCCAGCGCATCCGGGTTGTCGGGCGCCACCCGCTGCAGTTCCTGCGCCACCTGCAGCGCCGCAGCAATGTCGTTGTCGATCAGGTGCTGGCGCACCAGCAGCAGGCGCACACCCACGGCCTTGGCGTCAGCAGCGCGGCCTTGCTCCAGCAGGCGCGACAGTTCGCCAGGCTCGCCACCCTGCTTGCCTTGCAGCGCCGCCAGCGCCGTGATCACGTCGACATGGCCCTTGTCTTTGGCCAGCAGGTCTTGCAGCCTTTGGCGCGCCCGCGCGGGTTGCCCCTGCTGGGCGTCAAGCACCGCCAGGTTGAGGGCGGCTGGCGTGTGGTTCGCGTCCAGCGACAGGGCACGCTCCAGGCTGCTGCGCGCGGACGCCGGGTCGCCCTTGCCGATGTAGGCGGTGGCCAGCAGGTTGTGCACCATCGGGTTGCCCGGCTGCTTGATTTGCAGCCGCTGCGCCGCTGCCAGCGCGCGGTCGAAATCACCCGCCTTCAAGTGGGTCAGCGCCAGCACGAAGTCGGCGCCCGTGCCGCCCGTTCCCTGGGCGTCAAGCGCCGATGCTTTCTCCAACTCGGCCAGGCCGCTGGCGGTGTCTCCGCGTGCCACCTGGCGCAGGCCCAGCGCCACCAGGTCGCCTGCGGCGGCCGGCGATGCGGCGGCTGCCCGCGTCATCAGCGCGCTGGCCTTGGTGTAGTCACCCACCTGCATGTGGGCCTGGCCGGCCAGCGACAGCCCGGCCGGATCGACCTCAACTTGCTGCAGCAGCGGCGCCAGCGCTTCCAGCGCCAGCGCGGGCTGGTTGATGCGCAGCATCGCCGCGGCATAAGAACGGCGCACGACCGGGTTTTCCGGGTGAGCCTGCAGCAGCTGTTGCAGGCGGGTCTGGGCCTGCTGCACGAAGCCGGTCTCCAGCTCAGCCTCGGCCAGCAGGCGCACCGCAGGCACGTAGTCAGGCGCCGCAGCCACCGCCAGCGCTGCGGCTTCGCGGGCCGGCGCAAACTGCCGCTGGCGCAGGTGCAGCACGGCTTGCGTGTGGTTGACCAGCGGATGCCGAGGCGCCATCTTGCGCACCGCGTCGAGCTGAGCCTGGGCATCGCTGAACTTGTCGCTGTCGATCTGCAGCCGCGCTGCGGCCAGGCGCGGCATGATGTTGCCGGGGGTGTGTCTGATGGCCTGCTCCAGCGCCTGAATGGCCTGCTCGGGCTTGCCGCCCGCTTGTGCGATGTCGGCCCTGGTCAGCCACACGTCCAGCGACTTGGGCCGCGCGGCAAAGGCGCTGTCGGCCAGCACTGCGGCACCCGCCGTGTCCTTGGCCAACAAGGCCAACTGCGCCTGGCCCAGCAGCGCACGGACGCAGGCCGGTGCCGCCACGCGTGCGGCGTTGAACGACACCGCCGCCTCTTGCTGACGCCCCAGCGACAGCTGGGCCTGGCCGCGCGCGGCAAGCAGCTCGGCCGCGATTTCGGTGTTGTCGGCGCTGGACTCTGCGCCGGGCTTGATCTCGTCGATCAGGCGCTGGAACTGCCCGCCGGTCAGCAGCGCTTCGGCCAGCGCGACGGTCACAGTCCCGTGGTCCATGCCCAGCTTTTCGGCCTTGCGAATCTCCTGCTCGGCGCTGGCGGTGTCGCCCTGCGCCGCAAAGATGCGGCCCAGCAGCAACTGCGCGTCGGCATGGAGGCCGTTCTTCTGCAGCAGGTTGCGGGTTTCGATCATCGCCGTTGTGACGCGGCCCTCTTCCAGGTGTTGCAGGGCCTGGTCCAAGCCGGGAGCTTCCTGCCGCGAACAAGCCGCCAGCAGCAAGACCAGGCCGCAGAGCAGCGACGCCTTGAGGGTGGGTAATTTATGCGTTATGCAGGTTATGCGGTTCTTGCGGTTGTTGCGATTCATGGGGTTCATGCGGTTCATGCGGTTCATGGGTCTGTCCTCACGAAGTGCCTTGCAACAAGGCCCGCGCCTGCGGGTCGAGTCGGATGTCCTGGCCCATGTCGAGCCGCCGTTTCACCAGCGCCCGCGCGCCGGGCTTGTCGCCGGTCTTGGCCATGGCGATGGCCAGGTGCAGGCCGATGTCGGCGGACTGCTCCAGTTCTGCGGCAGCCTGCCGGATCAGGCGCAGGCCGCGTGGCAGCTGATCGCTCCCGTTGCCCTGAATCAGCATCCAACCCAGCGTGTCAGCAATCTGCGGGTGGTCGGGCCGCAGCCCATAGGCCGCCTCGGCAGTCTGCAAGGCGCGAGGGTCGCCCAGCGCACGCCACGCATTCGCCAGGTTGTTGAGCGCGAAGGCATTGCGCGGGTCGGCGGCCAGCACACGCGCGTAGTTTTCGATGGCCGCTGCGGGCGCACCGGCGGCCAGCTGCTGGTCAGCCAGGTACTGGCGCGTCGGCGCGTCGGCCGGGTGCAGGGCCAGCCACTGTTGCAGGCGCTGCAGGTCGGCCCCTTGACTGCTGCCTTGACTGGTCCGTTGACCGCTGCCGGCGGCCTGCCGCGCGGCACCGTGCAGCTTGACCACCAGCGCGCCGCGCGCGGCAATGGCAAAGGCGGCGTTGTAGGCGGCCACCGCTTCGGTAAACCGCTTCTGGCGTGCGAGCAGGTCGCCCATCAGCTCCTGCCCGGCGCCAGACCGTGGCAGGCGCGCTTGCAAATCCCTGGCGATCTGGGTGGCCGCCGCAAACTGCCCGCGTGCCGCCTGCAGCCGCGCCAGGTCGAGCATCGCGCCGGCGTGGTCGGGCCGCATGCCGATGACGAGCCGGTACTCTTCTTCGGCACGGGTCCAGATCTCGCTGGCGACGTAGGCCCCAGCCAGGCGGTAGCGGGCGCCGACCGTACCTCCGCTGATGCGCACGAGCTTTTCGTAGGTGGCCACGGCCTCGGGCTTGCGGCCCGCAGCGCCTTGCGCGGCGCCCAGCACGTCCAGCGTCTCCGCGCTGTCGGATGCGATTGCGTTCGCCTCCTTGGCAACTTCCAGGGCGCCGTGGGTGGCGGCGTCGGCAGCACTGTTCGCACTGTTCGCACTGGCCGCACCCGCACTCGCCAACAGCTCGCGCGCCAACAGCACCCGCACCGGCAGCGCCTTCGCGTCGGCCGCGCGGGCCTGTTGCAGCAGGCGCAGCAACGCACCCGGTGTGCCGTCCAACCGGGCCAGCGCGCCAATGGCATCGACGTTGCCAGGCTCCTGCGTCAGCACCGCCTGCAGGCGCTGAGCCGCGCTGTCGCGGTGGCCCGTTTGCAGGTCCACCAGCGCCAGGTTGATGGCAGCCGGCCGGTAGCCCGCGTCCAGGGCCAGCGCGCGCTCAAAGCTGTTGCGCGCTGCGGCCAGATCGTCCAGGCCAACCTGCGCGGCACCGGCCAGGTTGAAGGCAATCGGATTGCGCGGCTGCTTGTTTTCCAGCTGGCGTGCGGCGCGCAAGGCGGCGTCGAATTCGCGCCGCCGCAGGTGCGACAGGGCCAGCACAAAGTCGGCCCGCGTGCCGCCGGGGTCCATGCCTGCGGCACGCTCCAGTTCGGCAAAACCGCGCGCCGATTCGCCGCGTTGCAACTGGTCCAGGCCCAGCCGCACACGCGCAGCCGTGGGGTCGGACTGCAGCGCGGCTGCGCGCTCCAGGTAAGCCTGGGCCTTGGCGAAGTCCCCGGCCTGCATGTGCGCCTGGCCTGCGAGCGACAGCAGGTCGATGTCAGCCGCCATCTGCGCCTGCACCGGCGCCAGGGCCTCCAGCGCGCGTGCATGCTCGTTCATCTGCAACACGCTGGCGACGTACAGCTTGCGTGCAAACAGGTCCTCAGGCGCGGCCTGCATGACATTCAAAAAGCGCCGGTGCGCCTTCTGCACGGCGCCCTGTGCCAGCTGCGTGCCGGCCAGCAAGAAGAGCGCCGATGCGTGCTCGGGCACCAGCTTCAAGGTGGTTTGGACAAAGGCCTGGGCCTGCGCGTCGTTGCGGTTTTGAAAGTGCAGCAGCGCCTGTGTGTAGTTGGCCGCCGCATGGTGCGGCGCCATCCGCAGCACGCGGTCAAGCCGGGCCTGTGCCGCGTCGCCGCGCTTGAGGTCGATCAGGATGCGCGCAGCCGCCAGGCGCGGCAACACACTGTGCGGCAGCAGTTGCTCGGCCTGCGCATAGGCCTGCAATGCCGCGTCCGGCTGCCCTGCAGCCTGCAGCAGTTCGCCCTTGAAGAGCCAGGCCTCGGCCAGGCGCGGCGTCGTCTGCAGCAGCCGCGCGATGCGCGCAGCCGCAGCAGCCCCCAGGCCGGCCGCGTAGTCCAGGCGCGCTTCGGCCAGCAAGGCCTCGGTGCAGTCGGGCAGGGCCGCAAGGGCCATTGCGAACGAGGCGCGTGCTTGACTCACACTGTCCGCCGAACGGTCCGCCATACTGCCCGCCACCCTGTCCGCCCGGCCCAGCGCCAACTGCGCCAGCCCGCGGGCCACATGCAGACCAGCCAGCACGTCGGCGGGGTGCCGTGGTGATGGTGTCAGTTCGGAAAGCAAACGCGCGGCCTGCCCGTCCAGCAGCATCGCATGGGCCAGCACGGCGTCCAGCCGGTCATGCCCCATGCCCATCGCCAGCGCCTTGCGCAGTTCGTTCTGCGCGCGGCCCCCGTTGCCCTGGTCAACGAAGATGCGCGCGCGCAGCAGCAGCACCTCGGCGTCGAGCGCGTCCTTCTCCAGAGCGACGACGGTCGCGACCAGCGCGCGGTCGAAGTCACCGTCGCTGTAGAGGCGCTGTGCGTCTTGCTTCGGCGTGGGGCCCGCGGTGCAGGCGCACAGTGCCAGCGACAGTGCCAGCGACAGTGTCAACAGCGGTGCCAGCAACGGCGCGCACAGGCCAGCCACCGGCCGCAGCGGGCCCGCTGCGTGCCGCCGCGCATCGAGGTCGAGCAGGTGGGTCCGCATCCGGTGGGCCAGTGGCTGAGGTTGTGGCTGCGGGCCGAGCAGGCGCTCAGACGCCCGTTGGCGTGCCAAGCCCAGGCTGTCGACGAGCGAACCGGCTCACCCCGGCCATCCCCGCCAGCGCCGTCAGCACCAAGAGCGCGGCACCGGGTTCGGGCACGGTCGCGTCAAAGGCGCTGAATACGAGATCGCTGCCTCTCAAGTCCGCGCCGTTGTTGAACGAGTGCATGTTGAAGCTCGGCGTCGACAGGTCAAATGTGAACTGCGTCGCCGGGTTGCCCGCGCGAAAACCCGAGAAGCTGGCCGCCGTGAGCGCGCCCCCGGTGACCGTGAACGAACCCCCTGGACCGAAGTTGTAGGGCACCGTGAAGGTGCCAGGAAAACTGGCACCGCTGAAGCTGTTGACGAAGACGCTCGTGGCCGCCTGGGTGCCGGCGATGTTGAGCAGACCATCAATCTGCCCGAGGATGGTGCCGCCACCCGCAGTGGTGAAGGTGAAAGTCAGGCTCGCTTGCGCCGAAGCGGCGGCGAGCGACATGGCGGCGATCAGGCCGGTCTTCAGCAGTGTGGATTTCACGCGAATTTCTCCTGTCAGGTGGGCCCCACCAGCGCTTGTGCCCAAGCCGATCTGGTGAAACAGGGTCGATGGTCTTCCCTAGCTCTGACAACGTGAAACTGCGGTGCGTCCTATCAGTCGCTGGCAAAGGCACCCCCTGGATGCGGGGCACGGCGCGTGGCCAGGGCTGCAGCGCCCAGGCCCAGGCCCAGCAGCACGAGGGCCAGCGACTGCGGCTCCGGCACCGCAGCGGTGGAGCCGGTCCACACATTGCGGTTGGTGATGCCGCCCAGCTCGTTCAAGTTGATGGCATTGGCAATGCTGCCGTCCCAAAGGTCGGCAGCGTTGTTGGCCACACGCGTGCCGTCCAGCAGGTAAATGGGCATGACCCCGGTGACACGTTCGTTGGCGTGCAGGCCGCCATAGGTCGAAAAGAACGCGCCGTCTTCGGACCCGACCACGATCCAGTTCGAGGCCAGCGCCGCAAGCAAAGAACCCGCCGCATTCGCCGCCGAGTTCACCTAGGCATCGTGCGCAAAACTGCTGTCGGTCAGGCGCCCGTATCCATTCATGGCCGTGGACGTGACAAAGACGATGCGGTACTGCGACCCCGGGGCGAGATCCGTGGGTACGGTCAAGGCGGCGTGTGCCTGGCTTGCAGCGCCCAGCAACCCGATTGTGAAAAGCGCGCCAACGGCCGCCGCCAACTTTGTGTGGACTCTCATGGTCTGGCCTGGACAGGAAGCTATCAACCGAAGGGCCGGGTTCATTCGGGAGTCCGGCTTGCGATGCCGCCAAAGCCACGCGGGCGGGTGTCGGCAGCCACGATGGCGTTCCAGCGCGCAAGCTGTTCGGGCGAGGCTTGCCATGTCGCCCTGAACAGCCCTGGGCCGGTCTGCACCATCATCAAAGCCAGTCGCGCCGAGGCCGCATGGCCGGCGTCGGCAAGTTCGACAAAGCGGCCGTATGCAGCCGCATAGCGCTGACCCTTGAATGCTTCAACGGCGCGCTCGTAGGTGTAAGCCTGCCTGGCGTCGAGCGTGTGGATGGCGCTTTCCCGGGCCTGCACCACCGCTGGGCTGAAGGCCACGATCAGCAGCGGCATGGCCAAGGCACGGGCCAGCTTTTGAAGCTTCTGCATGGTGATCTCTCCGGTGAGGCTGGTGGTCCGCCCGCGCGCGGCGCAGGGCGGTCTAAGTGCGCTCGGATGGGCCCGCTGCGGCCGTGACCTCGAGCACCCTTGCCTGACTCAACGAGATGTGGTGCGCGAAGCTATCAGCTTGCGGCCGATCTGATGCCGACCTGCTTCCGTCAGGCGTCCGTCAGGCGTCCTTCAGGCGTCCTTCAGGCGTCCTTCAGGCGTCCTTCAGGCGTCCGTCAGGCTTCCAGATCGCGCTGCAACCGCGCCGCAAGCCAAGCCCGCGCGAAGCGCAGTTCGCGGTCGATGGTGGGCACCGACAAGTTGAGCACGGTGGCGATCTCGTCGCGCAGCAGGCCGCCGAAGTAGGTCAGCTGCAGCACTTCGGCCGCGCGCGGGTCCAGCACGGCCAATTCGTCCAGCAGCTGGTTCAGCGTCAGCAGGTCGGCGATGTTGGACTCTTCGCCCAGGTCCGACAGCGTGATGCCCAGGCGCTGCCAGGCGCCACCGCGCTTGTCGGTCTGGCGCGCCCGGGCGTGGTCCACCAGCACCGACCGCATGGCCCGCGACACCGTGGCGAAGAAGTGCGCGCGGTCCTGCCAGGCCAGCGGCGCGTCCATCAGCTTGATCAGCGTTTCATGCAGCAAGTCGCCCGCCGCCAGCGATGGTGTCTCGGCCCCGCGCAGGCGCGAAGCCGCCATGCGGCGCAACTCGCCATGCACATGCTGGATGAGCTGCGCGAAGGCCTCGCGGTCGCCCTGCTGCCAGGCGTGCAGCAACACGGTGAGCGGGGCGGATGCGGGGCCGGACATGCGGGAATGATCCCATGCGCCGGCGCGCATCCGGCGCTGCCTACTGTGTGAGGGTGCCCGGATCGGCCGCGACTTCCTGCTCGTGCAAGGCCCAGGCCGCCAGGATGGCGCGGTGGTCGGGGATGTTGTTCAGGAAACCATCGCGCAAGGACGCGTCGCTGATGGTCGCGGCCACGGTCCGCAAGTGGCCATGCGCGCGCTGCAGCCAGGCATCGGCGCGCGGGTCGCCGGCGCTGGACAGCACCAGATGGCAGATCAGGTCGACCTGGTGGGGATGCTCGGCAGCGTGCGCGTAGCCGCTGGCCACCGCGCGGTCCAGCACCTGCTGCACCTGGCACAACGCGCCCGCCAGGTCGCCGTCGGCCAGCGCCAGGCGGGCCAGGCCGGCCGAGGCGTCGTCGGGTTGCGCCATCTTGTGTTTCAGCGCCTGGGCGCGTGCACGTTCAAAGGCTTCAGCTGCGGCGGCGCGGTCGCCGACCATCCACTGCGCATTGCCGAGTCGCTTCAGCGCCATCTGTTCCAGTTGCGGCACGCCCACAGCCAGCGCCACGTCCAGCGCGGCCCGCGCCAGCGCCACGGCCTGCGGGCCGTTGCCCAACCAGCGTTCGAGTTTGGACAGGTTGCACAGCGCATGGCATTCAGACAAACGGTGGCCCACCGCCGTGGCCAGCCGCAAGGCCTCTTCGCAGTAGCGACGGCCCAATGACAGCTCGCCCAGTTCCAGCCAGCCGTCGCCGAGATTGGTCAGAGCGATGGCGGTCTGGCGGCGGTCGTCCAGCTGCTGGTGCAAGGGCAGCGCCTGTTCGTTCCAGCGCAAGCGGGCCACCGGGTCCTGCCTTTTGAGCGCGACCATGCTGAGCGTGTTCATGCAGGCGGTTTCAATGCGCAGCAGGCCCAGATCGTGCGCTTGCACCAGGCACTGCTGCGCCAGCCGCTGACCGGCGTCCCAATCGCCCAGGTAGCAGTGGGCCAGTGCCAGGGTGCGCAAGGCGGCCAGCCGCAGCGCGTGCTGGTCTGCCCGCGCGGCGCAGGCCATGGTGTGCAGCGCTGCAGCCTTCATACCGGCGAAGTCGGCCGTCAGCATCGCCAACTGACTTTGGCGCTGCCCGGCCTGGGCACGCTTGGTGTCGTCGGCCAGTTCTTCAGCCAGCGCGGACTGGGCGTCAAGGTCAGCCTTCAGTTGATCGCCCTGAATGCCGTGTTCCATCATCGACGTGCGCATCCTCAGCAGGCGCCAACGCAGTTCACGGTTGCTCAGGCTGGCGGCCAGAGTGTCGAGCAGCGCCAGGCCGCGCTGCGCGTGCGTGGCCAGGGCGTCCAGGGCAAAACGCGATGCCGCATGTTCGGCAGCCCGGGTGTGCTGCGCGGCGGCTTGTTCATCGTCGCCCGCCTGCTCGAAGTGGTGGGCGCTGAGACCCAGCACCTCGTTGGCCTGCGGCCCGGTCAGCGTCACCAGCCAGCGCGCCAGCTTGCCGTGCAGGGTGCGCCGGGTGGGGCTGGGCAGGGTGTCGTAGGCCAGTTGCTGCAGCAGTTGATGCTTGAAGCTGAACTTCGCGGCACCGTCATCGGCTGCCGCGCTTGCTGAGCCCATAGCGCCCATAGCGCCCATTGGGCCGTGGGCCAGGGTCAGTTCACGCTGAATCAGCCCGCGCATGGCCTGGGCGGCGCCAGCACCCAGGGCCAGCAGGGCGCCTTGCAGAAACACCGGACCGATGACGCTGGCCTGCTGCAGCGCGCGCCGCTGGGCAGCGGGCAGCAGGTTCAGCCTTGCAGTGAGCACGCCGGCCAGGGTCTTGGGCAGCTTGGTCGCACGCAGCTTGGCCATGCTGACGCTCCAGTCGCCGATGCCGGCCTGGACGACACCCAAGTCGATCAGCAGCAGCACCCGCTCTTCAATGCAGAACGGGTTGCCTTGCGCGGCCGCGACGACACGGTCGAGCAGGGCGGGTGGAATCTGCGGCAGCCGCTTGAGCAGTTGGGCAGCCAGTTGCAGGGCGGCCGCCGGGCCCAGCGGGACCAGATCGAGGCGCGTGTGGACACCTGCGCTGTGCGCCCACGCCGGCCGCCTGCCGGCCAGGGTCGGCCGGGCGGTGCACACGATGAGCAGCGCCGTGTCGTGGTTGCGCTTGAGCAGGTGGTCCAGGAAGTCCAGCGTGTCGCTGTCAGCCCAGTGCAGGTCTTCGATCAGCAGCAGCACCGGCGCGCCACCCGCAGCGCTGAGCCGCCGCAGCAGTTGCGCAGCCGCGTCGAAGGCCAGTTGCCGAATCTGTTGCGGCGCGCTGAGCATGCCCTGCAGGTGGCGGCTGTCTGAAAAGTCGATGCCGATCAGGTGCCCCAGCACGTGGGCATGGTTTTCGGCGAGATCAGCGCCATCGTCCTGCACGAACCACGGCACGATGGCTTGTTCAAGCCGGGCCCGCGCGGCGTCGGAGGTGCTGTCGATGTCGATCTGGCAGAACGACCGCAACAGGCCGCCCAGCAGGCCGAAGGGCTGGCCTTCGGTCTGCGCGCTGGCCCTGCCGTGCAGGACATGGAAGGCCACCTGCTGGGCTCGAGCCCAGCCCGTGAATTCGCGGAGCAGCCGGCTCTTGCCGATGCCGGGTTCGGCCAGCAGGGTCAGGGCTCTGGGCTGCCGGGTGACGAAGAGTTGCCGGAACGCGGCCTGCAGGACCGCGAGTTCAGGCTGGCGCCCGACCAGCGGCGTGCGCAGATCGTCGTCGGCCTGCAGGCTCTGCCGCCTGACTTGCCGCAACAGGCCCGTGTGCAGAGGCACTTGCAGCCCAGCTACCGCCAGCGGTGCCGGCGCTTCGACGCTGAAAAGCCCACGCACCTGCGCGGCGGCATGCAGGCTCAAGCGCAACCGGCCCGGTGGCGCGGCGTGGGCAAGGCAGGCCGCCAGGTGTGCGGCCAGCGGCCCGGTGTGCGCGCCCATGCGCAGACTGGCGCCCGCCGCGCCCTGGTCCAGCAACGACAGGCCGCAGCGCACCGCCCGTTCGGTGGGGTTCGCCGGTGCAGATTCAAGGCCGAAGATCGCGGTGAGCGCCGGCGTTGAGGCGGGGTCTACCTGGCCGCCGTGGGCCTGCACGACCTGCGTCGCACCGGACAACCGGTCGCTGATCAGCGCCCCGTCGTCGGCCCCCGATTCATGGGCTGGCCAAAGCACGCACAGAGCCGCCGCGTCATCAGGCGCCGCCATGCTGTGCATCACGATGGGTCGCGCCACGATGGAATTTGCGCCCAGTTGCCCACCGCGTTTGCTCCACGGAAAAAATCATTGTCCCCTGCCCTTGCAGCGCGGCAATCCGCGCAAGCCTGGGGTATTTGCGCAGCACGAAAAGGGCTGCGCGCATGGCACGATTGCTGGCATGAGCCGTTGCCGATGACCGAGGACTCTGCCGCCGAGATGTCGCGCCACAGCCGCATCAAACAGCTGTTCAACGCGGTGTGCGATCTGCCAAACGCCAGCGCCCAACGCGCCGCGCTGCAGTCGCTGGGCGCCGACGACTGCACCCAGGCCGAGGTGCTGCAAATGCTGGCGCCGACGGGCGGTGCCACGCGCTTTTCAAGTTCAGTGGCGCAGGCGGCGGTGCAGTGGCTGGGCGGCCAATTGCGCCCCGGCGACCGGCTCGGTGCCTGGACCTTGCTGCGGCCCCTGGGCGAAGGCGGCATGGGGCGCGTGTTCCTGGCCGAGCGCAGCGACGGCCACTACCAGCAGCAGGCAGCCATCAAGCTGCTGCTGGGCTGGTCGGGCGCCGACGCGCTGGCGCGCCTGACCAGCGAACGCCAGATTCTGGCGCGCCTGAACCACCCGCACATTGCCAAGCTGCTGGACGGCGGCGCCACGCCATCGGGGCAGCCGTACCTGGTGATGGAGTACGCCGATGGCGACACCATCGATGTCTGGTGTGAACAGCAGCAGGCGCCACTGCCGCAACGCCTGGCCTTGTTCGGGTCGGTGTGCGAAGCGGTGGCGCAGGCCCACCGGCACCTGGTGGTGCACTGCGACATCAAGCCGGCCAACGTGCTGGTGAATGCCGAAGGCCGCGCCATGCTGGTGGACTTTGGCATCGCCCGGCTTGAAGGCCAGGGCAGCGACGCGGCCGTGGGCATGACCGC
>JANMKK010000039.1:0-1785 GCA_031372005.1 Rubrivivax sp. | reverse complement strand
CCGCGACGAGATGCGCGCGCTGCTCACCCTCAAGGGCGCCAAGGACGAAGAAAACAAGACGTTCCGCCAGGTCAGCCTGACCGGCTACCTGGGCCGCATCAAGCCGCGCACGGGTGGCGACGCGGTGGGCGTGGTGGTGGCGCAAGGCAGCATCAGCGACGGCCGCGCCGGCCCGGGCAGCATCGGGGGCCTGTCCACGGCGGAGCTCATCCGCAAGGCGCGTGAGGACGAGAAGATCAAGGCCATCGTGCTGCGTGTGGACTCGCCCGGCGGCAGCGCCTTCGGCTCTGAACTGGTGCGGCGTGAACTGGACCTGACGCGCAAGGCTGGCAAGCCGGTGGTGGTGAGCATGGGCAACCTGGCGGCGTCGGGCGGCTACTGGATCAGCATGGCCGCTGACGAGGTGATTGCCGACGAAGCCAGCATCACCGGCAGCATCGGCGTTGTCGCCCTCTTGCCCACGGCGCAGGGCGCGATGGACAAGCTGGGCATCCACACCGGCGGCGTCACCACCACCTGGCTGGGCAACGCCTACGACCCCAAGCGCGCGCTGGACCCGCGCTTTGCGCAGCTGGTGCAGGGCATCGTCGACGGCACATACCGCGACTTCACGGTGCTGGTGGCCACCGCACGCAAGAGCACGCCCGAGAAGATCAACCAACTGGCGCAAGGCCGCGTCTGGAGCGGCAAGGACGCGCACGCACGCGGCCTGGTGGACCGGCTCGGCAGTTTCGATGACGCCATCGCATCCGCTACCCAGCTGGGCAAGCTGGGGGCCGACCCGCGCATCGAGTACGTCGAAACCAAGCCGGGACGGCTGCAGCAGATGCTGGAACGGTTTGGCGTGACGCAGGCGGACGTGGCGGTGCCACAAACCGGGCTGCGGGCTGCACTGGTGGGCAGTGGGCTGCTGCCGCCGGTGGCGCAGACGCTGGCTTCAGATTTGGCGTGGCTGGCGGATTTGGCCGATCGGCACAAGCCGTTCGTGGCGGTGGTGCATTGTTTGTGTGGAGAATAGCTAAACAAGCCAGCCCATCAGTGAGACAGCCGTGCAGACATTGGATGAAATGTTGGACCGCAAGCTGCTGACCGCCGACCAGCACGGCCAGATTCGTGCCTGGGTTGCACAGGCCCGCACCCCCGACGCCATCCGCCGCATGCCCGCGCCGCTGTGGCGGACGCTGGAGCTGGCCAGTGTGTTGATGGATGTGGATGCCGACCTGACCCAGCCGCCGCTGTTGACCGACGGCAGTTGAGACCCTGGGTGGATCGGGCACGCCATCGGCCTGCGGGGTGATGGGTGATTGGTGATAAATGATGGCCGCTGATGGCTGACGGCAGCAACCTCAGGCGCGCTCAGCACCTGGCCGACCGGCCTGCACGGCGAAGTGAGCGGCAGTTCTCACCGCGCTGCCCGCGTCCCGCGCGTCGGCCACCACCCGCAGTTGCACCAGCAATTCACCGCGCTGCAATGTGAAGCGCATGGTGCCGCGCTGGTCACTGCGGCGGTGGCGCACACGCGCGTTGTAGGGCAACGCCGCGTCCACCTGCGACTGCGGCAGGCCCAGGCTGCTGATCGACGTGCCACAGAACTCGGTTGCTACGACGGCTGAGCGCGGGTCGTCGAAGTCGGCCTTCAGGTCAGCCTTCAGGTCAGCCTTCAGGTCGGCAACATAGTTGGCCTGAACGTCACCGCCCAGCACCACGGCAGCGGGAACTTTTCTGTCAGCCACCACGCCCAGCAGGCGGTTGCGAGCAGTGGCATAACCGTCCCAGCCGTCGGTC
>JANMKK010000026.1:0-5440 GCA_031372005.1 Rubrivivax sp. | reverse complement strand
GCCAGCTTTGCGCCGCTGGTGGCCGACACCTCGCTGTGGTTTGTCAAGCGCCGCGGCATGGCGGTGGCGGTGTGTGCCAGTGGCAACTATGTGGCCGGTGCCATCTGGCCGCCCATCGTGCAGCAGATGGTGGCCACTTATGGCTGGCGCCACACCTGCATCGGCATGGGGATTTTTTCTGGCCTGGTGATGGCCGGCCTGGCTTTGCTGATGCGGCCCCGGCCGCCGGCCGCCGGGGCGGCGGCGGCCAAGGCAGGCCATGCAAACCGCGCCGTGCCGTCAATGCGCCCCTTCGGCCTGAGCCTGGCGCAGGCCCAGGGCGCGCTGTGCGTGGCCGGCGTGGCCTGCTGCGTGGCCATGGCGATGCCGCAGGTGCACATCGTCGCCTACTGCGGCGACCTGGGCTACGGCGTGGCGCGCGGCGCAGAAATGTTGTCGCTGATGCTCGCCTGCGGCATCGTCAGCCGGCTCGTCAGCGGCGCCATCTGCGACCGCATCGGCGGCATCCGCACGCTGCTGCTGGGCAGCGTGCTGCAGGGCACGGCGCTGCTGCTGTTCTTGCCTTTCGATGGCTTGGTCTCGCTGTACATCATCTCGGCGCTCTTCGGCCTGTTCCAGGGCGGCATCGTGCCCAGCTACGCCATCATCGTGCGTGAACACTTCCCGCCCGCCGAAGCCGGTGCAAGAGTAGGCACGGTGCTGATGTGCACGCTGCTGGGCATGGCGCTGGGCGGGTGGATGTCGGGCAAGATCTTTGATCTGACGGGCAGCTACCACGCCGCCTTCATCAACGGCATTGCGTGGAACCTGCTGAATGGCGGCATTGCTGCGTGGCTGTTGTGGCGCACCCAACGGCCACAGCCGCTGCAGCCACCAGAGCCCCCGCAGCCTCCGGGTGGCATCGGCCGCCATGCAGAGCTGCCGGCCTGAAGAGTCGCCCCCTGCCCGCCGTGACTGAGGGAAAACGCTGTCGCAATTCGGGACGTGGCTTGCCGAAGTGAAGGCCGGCCCGGCGTCCGATCCCGCGACACCCTGAGTCCGCACCGGGCTGCGGGTAAACCGCCTCAGCCGCAGACTTCCCAAGCGAAATCAAGGGCTTGAGACGCCATGCGGCCGGCCCGCGCAAGCGGCACGGCGGTTGCAATGGAACAGGGTTCACGGGCGGCTGCACAAGCCGAGACCAGCTTCTCAGGCCCGATCCGAACCCCAGGAGAAAACCCATGAAAGCCGCGGTGCTGCACCAGTACAACGAGTCGCTCAGCGGCGACAGCTTTGTGCACTACGAAGACGTGCCCGATCCCAAGATCGAGAGCCCCACCGATGTCATCGTGCGCATCGGTGGCGCCGGTGTGTGCCGCACCGATCTGCACGTGGTCGAAGGCATCTGGCGCAGCAAGGTCGACGTCAAGCTGCCCTACATCATGGGCCACGAAAACGCCGGCTGGGTGGAAGCGGTGGGCGCTGGCGTGACCGGCGTAAAGGTCGGCGACGCGGTGATCTGCCACCCGCTGGTGACCAGCGGCCACTGCCTGGCCTGCCGGCGTGGCGACGACATGCATGCCGAAGAGAGCCGCTTCCCCGGCATCAATGCCGACGGCGGTTACGCCGAATACCTGCGCACCGGCCAGCGCTCGCTGATCAAGCTGCCCAAGACACTCGCGCCGAAAGACGTGGCGCCGTACACCGACGCCGGCCTCACCGCTTACCGCGCCGCCAAAAAGGCCTCGCGCCATTTGCTGCCGGGCGAGTACGCGGTGGTCATTGGCGCCGGCGGCCTGGGCCACATCGGCATTCAGGTGCTGGCCGCCTTGTGTGCGGCCGAGATCATCGTCGTCGACCGCGGCGACATGGCGCTGCAGCTGGCCAAGGAATGCGGCGCCCACCATCTGGTGAAAGCCGACGGCCATGAGCTGGACCGGGTGCTGGAGCTCACCAAGGGCAAGGGCGCCGAAGCCGTGATCGACTTCGTTGGTGAGGGCGACGCGGTGGCCAAGGGCCTGGCGATGACGCGCAACGCCGGCAGCTACTACATCGTGGGCTACGGCGGCAAGATCGAGCTGCCCACGCTGGACATGGTGACCAGCGAAAAGACCATTGTCGGCAACCTGGTCGGCACCTACCCCGAACTGGTGGAGCTGATGGCCCTGGCCGACCGCGGCCTGGTGCACCTGGCAACGAAGGAATACAAGCTGAAAGACGCGAACCAGGCTCTGCTTGACTTGCACCACGGCAAGATCAAGGGCCGTGCGGTGTTGATCCCGTGATTGGCTGATCGGCAGATCGGCAGAGCACAGAAAAAAAGGATCTTCATGGCGCTCATTCCCGTCACGGTGCTGACCGGCTTTCTCGGCGCGGGCAAGACCACGCTGCTCAACCGCCTGTTGCGTGGGGCCGAGGGGCGGCGCTACGCGGTCATCGTCAACGAATACGGCGAGCTCGGCATCGACGGCGCGCTGGTCGTGGGTGCCGAAGACGAGGTCTACGAGCTGAACAACGGCTGCGTCTGCTGCAAGCTGCGCGGCGACCTGATTCGTGTCGCCAGCAACCTGGTGCGCCGGCCCGGCGGCTTTGACGGCATCGTGATCGAAACCAGTGGCCTTGCCGACCCGGCGCCGGTCGTGCAGACCTTTTACTTCGACGACCTGCTGCGCCAGCACACCCGGCTGGACAGCGTGATCTGCGTCGCCGACGCGCGCCACCTCACTTCGCAGTTGAGAGATCAACCCGAAGCCGGTGCGCAGCTTGCGCAGGCCGACCTGGTGCTGCTGAACAAAGCCGATCTCGCCGACGCGCAGACGCTGGCCGACGCAGAGCGCACTGTCCAGCAGCTCAACCCGACGGCAGAACTGCAGCGTTCGGTGCACGGCGACATCCCGCTCGCGTCGCTGCTGGACCGCGGGGCCTTCGACATCAAACGGCTGCGCGTGCCGGCGCCCAGGCTGGGCGCTGCGCCGGCTGGGCCGCGTTCGCACGTCTACCAAAAGCCGGATGCAGGCCGCCACAGTCAGGGCCTGGCGAGCGTGGCGCTGAGCTTTGCACGGCCCTTTGACCGCAGCCGCTTCATGGCCTGGTTGCAGCGCCTGGTGGCCGAGCGCGGCGCCGACCTGCTGCGCGCCAAGGGCATCGTCGGCCTTGAGGGCGAAGACCGTCGTTTCGTTTTCCAGGCCGTGCACATGACGGTGGACAGTGGCCTGGACCGGGCCTGGCTGCAGGGCGAGTCACGCTCCACGCGGCTGGTGTTCATCGGCCGGGGTCTTGATGCCGACGAGATCAATGACGAGCTCACGCACTGCCTGAGTGACACTTCCGAGGTAATGGCATGAACGCACCGCCGCTGCTCAACGCGCTTGGCGCTTTTTGGGAACTTGGCGCGCCCGTGGTCGCCGCGGCTTGGGATGCCGACGGCGGCAGGGTTGGCTTTGCGCTCGGCGACGGCCACCTCGCCGTGGCCGCAGGGAATTGGCCGGGGGGGCCGCGCGTCGAACCCAAAGCGGGTGGCGGCGTCAGCCTGGTCGCGGCCGAAGCACCCGCCCTGCGCCCGGTGCGGGCCGCTTGCCATTCAGGCAGTTGCCTGTGCATCGCGGCCGATTCGCGGGGCGGCTTCTTGACCGGCGGCGACGACGGCCGGGTCGTGCTCGTGCCGCGCGTCGGCGACCCGGCGGTGCTGGCCCACGAGGGCGGCGCCTGGATCACCTCGGTGGCCTGCAGCAGCCTGGGTGTGCGCGCGCATGGCTGGGGGCGGCATGTGCAACGCTGGGCAGGCGAGCGCAGTGAGGCCATCGAACTGCCCGCGCCAGGCACTGCGCTGGCGTTCAGCCCTGACGGACTGACGTTGGCGGCAGCACACAGCGGCGGCGTCACGCTGTGGCCTGACAAGGGCGAAGCACGAAGCCTGGTCTGGAACGGTTACCACCGCGCGCTGGCGTGGAGCCCCGACGGCCGTTACCTCGTCACCGGCATGCAAGAAAACGGACTGCATGGTTGGCGCGTCGCCGACGGCAGCGACATTGAAATGGGTGGCTACCCGGGACAACCGCTGTCGCTGTCGTTCGCACACGATGGGCGTTATCTGGCCACCAGCGGCGGCACGCGGCCAGTGTGCTGGCGCTTTGATCCACCGGGCGCCACCAGCCAACCGATCGAATGCGCCATGCCCAGCAAGACACCGGTGACTTGCGTGAGCTGCCACCCGCGCCAATCGCTGATCGCAGCCGGCTACCACAACGGTGCCGTCGTGCTGTGCCAGCCGGGCAACAGTGAAGCGCTGTTCATCAAGGGCTCGGGCGGCGGTGCGGTCAACGCACTGGCCTGGTCGGGTGACGGCAGCCGCCTTGCATTCGGCACCCAAGACGGCGCCATCGGCTGGCTGCTGTTGCCGGATGCGTTGTTCCGCTCGCGTCAGCCGGCGCCCATCAAGGAGACAGTGCAATGACCCAAGACACAACCAGCAAAGACTACTTCTTCGCGCAACTCGCGAGCCTGTCCGACGCGATGATCGCCGCCCATGGCAAGGACTTTGCAATGGGCGCGATGGTCTTGGCCGCGCGGTTCATCGCCGAAGCCGAAGCGCGTGCGCTTGCTGCGAGCCAGGCCGCGACCGGGGCGGCAGATGGGGCTGCCAATGGTGCTGCCAATGGGGTTGCCAATGGGGTTGCAATTTCCCCCGAGCCTTCACGCATCATTTCGTCGCGAATCTCCTGAGGTTGCCGGTCGTGAGGGCGGCTGTGCGCACGCACGGCCGGTCCCTTTCGACACCGGCCTGCCGCTCGCTCGCGTCACGCTGGCGTCATGCTCGCACCACGCTCGCACCACGCTGGCATCCTGCCGGCAAAAACCCCCACCCTGTTTCAAGTTGACAGCGTCGACGCTGCGCTCCTGCAGTTCGCGCGGCGCGCGCCGTTGCGGTTCAAGCAGTTTGCGGGGCGCCGCAACCTTGCGCTGAAAGCCGGAGTTCCCCTTCGCGCTGGCGTCCCACGCTCGGACGGGATGACACGGCGAGTCGTCCCATAACACGACGCAGACTTGAAGCTGACCGGGCGGTCACCACCGTTTGCCCCGGCAAGTGCCAAAGCCCTAAGGGATATGGAGCAGTGGCATGCGAATCGCTATCAACCAGGCAGGGCGCGAGCCCGGCCACGTTGGGAACCGAACGGATTCTTCGTCACGGCTCGAATGGCTTGACGCTTCATTGCAACTGAACACGACCTTAAAGGAGACTTCCATGGCTGTGGGTTTAACACTCAACAAGATCACCGCTCAAAAGGGGATCAATGTGGGCGAGGCGGCACGCCGCATTGCCGATCTCGGCTGGCAGCCGAGTTACGTGCAGGAAGCGATGACCTTCCCGACCGATTACAAGATCGGCAAGGCCCCGCGCGACCCGATGAAGCAGGTGCTGCGCTCCTACTTCCCGATGCAGGAAGAGAAGGACAACCGCGTT
>JANMKK010000021.1:0-18987 GCA_031372005.1 Rubrivivax sp. | reverse complement strand
TTCCGGTGGGTGCGCTTGGGCATCTCAGTACCGCCCGGCGGTTCCTACGGACCTTCGCCCCACCCGCGAGACGCGGCGGGCCTTCGTACCGTCCAAGCCCGCGCTGGCGGACTTGGAGCCGCGGCACTCAGCCCCCTCGGGGGGCTGTGCCCGCGCCGAGCAAGCGCCTGCGCGCTTGCGAGAGGCTGGCGAAGGCCTTGCGGCTTGCAAGCCGCAAGGCAGCGAACGCAGTGAGCGTGGGGGCCTCATCTCAAGACTTTCAAGGCCTCGGGGTTGATGATGTTGCTGGGCTCGTTGCGGATGAAGTTGATGATGTTGTCAAAGGCGGCGCCGAAGTACATCTCGTAGCTGTCCTGTTCGACATAACCGATGTGTGGTGTGCACACGGCATTTTCCAGACGCAACAGCGGGTGGCCCTGTAGGATGGGTTCGCTTTCAAAGACATCCACCGCCGCCATGCCGGGGCGGCCGCGGTTGAGTGCGGCGACAAGCGCGCCGTCTTCGATCAGCTCGGCGCGCGACGTGTTGACAATCAGCGCGGTGGGCTTCATGCGCGACAGCGCGTCAAGGCGCACGATGCCGCGCGTCTCTTCATTCAGGCGCAGGTGCAGCGTCAACACGTCGCACTGCGCGAAGAAGCTCTCGCAGGTGTCTGCCGCCTGGCAGCCTTCAGCGCGCGCCCGCTCGCGCGAATGCTCGCTGCCCCAGACCAGCACCTGCATGCCGAAGGCGCGGCCGTAGCCGGCCATCAAGCGACCGATCTTGCCGTAGCCCCAGATGCCCAGGGTCTTGCCCGACAGCACCATGCCAACGCCGAAGTTCGGTGGCATCGACGCCGCCTTCAGGCCACTTTGTTGCCAGGCACCGTGTTTGAGGTTGCCGATGTACTGCGGCAACCGCCGCATCGACGCCATGATCAGCGCCCAGGTCATCTCTGCCGGCGCCACCGGCAAGCCCACGCCTTCGGCCACGGCAATGCCCAGGCGCGTGGCGGCTTCGACGTCGATGTGCGAGCCGACGCGCCCGGTCTGCGAAATCAGCTTCAAGCGCGGCAGCTTTTCCAGCAGCGCACGCGGAAACTGCGTGCGTTCGCGGATCGGCACCAGCACTTCCACGTCGCGCAGCCGCACCGCCAGTTGGCCGATGCCCTTGACGGTGTTGGTGAAGACCTTGGCGTGGTATGGCTCCAGGGCCTGGGCGCAGCGCAGCTTGCGGACTGCGTCTTGGTAATCGTCGAGGATGATGATGTTCATGGGCTTCTGTGCGTCTGATTCTGCCTTGTCTTGTGAGCTCGGCTGCGCGGTTGGGCCCGAGGGTTTCGAGCGCTGCACTAGCATGCGGCCCCTGACCCAAACCCGAAGGAAACACCGTGAGCCTTTCCATGCATTCCACCAGCGCCCCGATCTTTGTGCGCACCCTCACCAGCATGCTGACCTGGCTTGACAAGGCGCAGGCGCACGCCGAGGCGCGCAAGTTCGACACGGCCAACTACCTGGGCCTGCGCCTGGCACCCGACATGTTGCCTTTTACGCGCCAGATTCAGATCACCACCGACGGCGTCAAGGGCTGCATGGCGCGGTTGGCGGGCGTGGACGTGCCGAAGTGGGACGACACCGAGGCGTCGCTCGACGACCTGCGCGCGCGCATCACCAAGACCATCGACTACGTGCAGTCCTTCAGCGCGGACAAGATCGACGGCACGGAGGCCAAGGAAGTCCTGCTGCCCACGCGCCAGGGTGACCCGCTGCGCTTCACGGGCGAGAACTACCTGAAGTTCTTTGTGCTGCCCAACTTCTTCTTCCACGCCACCACCACCTATTCGCTGCTGCGCCATGCGGGCGTGGAACTGGGCAAGCGCGACTACCTCGGCGCAGCCTGACGCGCCTGGGGCGCCTGGAGCAAATGCGCGACGCGGGTGCGGGCGGCTGGCCTGCCGGTCTTGACGACCTTGTGTCCTGTGGGCGTGACCTGGGCCGGTGAAAGCCGGGCCGCCGACCGGGGGACCGTGCGGGCCGGTGCTGCAGCCAGCATCACCGTCACCGCCTGGCCTGGCTTGAAGTGTGCGTTGGCGGCCACGCTGTTCCATTGCGCCACCTGGGCAGCGCTGACGCGGTAGCGCTTGGCCACGGCGGCCACACTGTCGCCCTGCTTGCCGGCCTTGAAGACCCGGCGACGCTGCGCCCGCGCTTCTGGCGTGAGTGAAAGCGCTGCGTGGTCGGCCAAGTGTTCAGCCACGTTGGCCGTCGCGTGCGCGCCGCGCGGCACCAACAGCGTCGAGCCCACCTTCACCAGCATGCGTTCCGGAATGCGGTTGACCTCGCGCAGTTGCGCTTCCGGCATGCCCACCAGGCGCGCCGCATCACCGGGCTTGAGCGTGCGCGGCGCGACCCAGGCTGTCCAGCTGGCCAGCGGGCCGCGCACGCGCGGCAGTTCACGCAAGAAGCGATTGGCATGGTCGTAAGGCAGCAGCACCTGCGGCGTGCCGGCGGCCAGGATCACGGGCTTGTTCATCTGCGGGTTGAGCGACTGGAAGTCTTCCAAAAGCATGCCGGCCAGACGCGCGGCCAGTGCGACATCGATGTCGCGTTCGATCGTCACGCTCAGGAAGTAAGGGTGGTTTTCCAGCGCCGGCAGCACGAGGCCCAGGCGCTCGGGTGCGATGACGATGCGCTTCACCGCCAGCAGCTTGGGCACGTAGTCGCGTGTCTCGTCCGGCATGCGCAGGCTGGCGTAATCGGTGGGCAGGCCGGCTCGCTTGTTGTGGTTGATGGCACGCGTCACGTTGCCCTGGCCCCAGTTGTAGGCCGCCAGTGCCAGGTGCCAGTCGCCGAAGAGGCCGTGCAGGCGCTGCAGGTAGTCCAGCGCGGCTCGAGTGGACGCCAGCACGTCGCGCCGGTCGTCGCGGAAGACGTTCTGGCGCAGCTCAAAGTCTTTGCCGGTGGCGGGCATGAACTGCCACATGCCGGATGCCTTGGCGCTGGACTGCGCCTGCGGGTTGAAGGCGCTTTCAATAAAGGGCAGCAGGGCCAGTTCGGCCGGCAGGTTGCGCCTTTCGACTTCTTCAACGATGTGGAACAGGTAGCGCCCGCCACGCGCCACCATGCGCTGCACGTAGTCGGGCTGGCGGGCGTAGAACTGCTCCCACCTGGGCACGCGGTCGCCGTCCAGATCGGCGATGGCCCAGCGGCTGCGGATGCGGTCCCAGAGGTTGCTGCGCTCGGCGTCTTGACTGGGGTCGAATCGCCCCCGCGGGGATTGCAGGGGCGGCAGATAGCTTGAATCTTCAAGCGGCGGTTCTACCGCCGTGGGTGCTGCTTCAACCTGCGCCGGTGGCTGTGCCGACGGCGCGGGTTGATGCACCGCTGCGGGCTGCGCCTGGGCGCCAGATTCGGGGCCGGCTTCGGGCACCGACGCGCACCCCGCAGCCAACAGCACCGAAAGCAAAAAGAGGGCGCGCGGGAGGCGCCGCATCAGAAACTGTTCTTCCATTCGCGCAGCGTGGCCAGCACCGCCACGGGGGAGTCGTCCACACTGCCATGGGCCCTGGCAGTGGCCACGACTTCGGCCGTGCTGCAGCGCATGAAGGGGTTGATCGCGAGTTCCAGGCCGATTGACGACGGCAGCGTGGGCTGGCCCTGCGCGCGCAGCGTTTCGCAATGCATCTGGTAGCGCGCACGCTCGGCGTTGCCGGGTTCCACTGCGGCCGCGAAGCGCAGGTTGGACAACGTGTATTCATGGGTGCAGCACACGCGCGTGTCGGCGGGCAGCGCCGCGAACTTGGACAGGGACTGGTGCATCTGCGCGGGGGTGCCCTCAAAGAGCCGGCCGCAGCCGGCCGAAAACAGGGTGTCGCCGCAGAACAGCAGCGGCTGCTTCGCCACGCCGTGCTGGACGTAGGCGATGTGGCCGGCGGTGTGGCCCGGCACATCAAGGATGCTGAAGTCCAGACCCAGCACCTGCACGCGGTCGCCTTCGTCCAGCGGCTCAAAAGGCGTGGGGATTTTCTCTCTGCGCGGCCCATACACGGGGCCTTGCAACAGGGGCCGCAGCGCGTTGACGCCAGCGACGTGATCGGCGTGGTGATGCGTCACTAGAATCCCCGCCAGTTGCAGATGCAGCCGACCCAGCGCCTCTTGCACCGGCGCGGCGTCCCCCGGATCCACCACCACGGCGCGCGCGCCGTCATGCAACATCCAGATGTAGTTGTCGGCGAAGGCGGGCAGCGCGATTAGATTCATGGCGACAAAGCGGTCGATTATAGAGTTGGGCTCCTGGCTGCAGACGGCGCCGGGCAGGCACCTGCTGGCTTGGGAACAAGAGCGGCTGGACCAGGCCGTGGCCGATGTCTTCGGCTACCACGCGCTGCAGCTCGGCTTGCCCGAACTGCAAGGCTTGCGCGCCAACCGCATGCCGCACCGCTGGGTGACCGAAGACGCGCTCATCAGGACTGCCAACAACCAGCCCACCGCGCTGAACCTGCACTGTGAATTCGACGCGCTGCCGTTTCCCGACGCCAGCATCGACCTGGTCGTGCTGCCGCATTCGCTTGAACTGGCGCGCGACCCGCACCAGACGCTGCGTGAAGTCGAGCGGGTGCTGGTGCCCGAAGGCCGTGTCGTCATCACCGGCTTCAACCCAGCCAGCCTGTGGGGGCTGCGCCAGCGCGCAGGCCACATGCGACGCGGCATGGGCTTTGGCCGCGAGCAGGGTCTGTACCTGCCCAGCGGCGGCGACTTCCTGGGCTACTGGCGGCTGCGCGACTGGCTGCGGTTGCTGAGCTTTGAAGTCGAGGCCGGGCGCTTCGGCTGCTGGCGGCCGCCGCTGAAGTCAGAAGCCTGGCTCCAGCGTTTTGCCTGGATGGACAACCTGGGTGACCGCTGGTGGCCGGTGCTGGGCGCTGTGTATGTCGTCGTCGCCGTCAAGCGTGTGCGCGGCATGCGGCTGATCGGCCTGGTAAAGAAAGAAAGGCGCAAGGTGCAAGCTGCGCCAGCGGTGGTGGCGAACCGCCAGCGCGAACCGGTGGACATGGAGTGCTGACGGAGTGTTGACGGAGTGTTGATGAACGAAGCAGTCAAGGAAGGCCCGAAGGACAGCGCGACGGACCCCACGCAGTCCGTGCTGATCTACGCCGACGGCGCCTGCCGCGGCAACCCGGGCCCTGGTGGTTGGGGCGCGTGGCTCAAAAGTGGCAACCTGGAGAAAGAACTCTTCGGTGGCGACAAGCTCACCACCAACAACCGCATGGAGTTGACGGCGGTGATCGAGGCGCTGGCGTCGCTGAAGCGGCGCTGCACGGTCGTCATCTACACCGACAGCCAGTACGTGAAGAACGGCATCACGACCTGGATCCACGGCTGGAAGGCGCGCGGCTGGAAGACGGCCGACAAGCAGCCGGTAAAGAACATCGAACTCTGGCAGCGCCTGGACGCACTCAATGCAGCGCACAGCGTGCAGTGGCGCTGGGTCAAGGGTCACTCGGGCGACCCGGGCAACGAACGCGCCGACCGGCTGGCCAACCAGGGTGTCGATTCAGTGGCTTGAGGCAAGCCCCGAGGCGGCATGGGCCGCCCTTCGTTACAGTCGGCTGCTGATGTTGCTGCGCGAGACAACCCGTTGAAGAAGATCTATACCGTGGTGGCCGTGATCGGCATCGCACTGGCCGGAGGTGCCGCCTGGTGGCTGCAGAAGCAACCGTCTTCGGCGCTTCCTTCGGTGGCTGCTGGCGGCCCGGCCGGCGCAGGCTCCAGGCCCGGCACCAGTGGACCCGGCGCTCCGGCAGCCGTGGAGGTGGGCAAGGCCGAATCGATGCAGTTGAGCGATGAGGTCCAGGCCGTCGGCTCGCTGAAGTCGGTGCAGGGTGTGATGTTGCGGCCCGAGTCCAGCGGCCGCATCTCGAAGCTGGGTTTTGCGGACGGCGCGCGCGTGGTCAAGGGTCAGTTGCTGGTGCAGCTTGACGACACGCTGCAGCGGGCGCAGCTTCAGCAGGCCGAGGCGCAGGCCAGCATCGCGCGCACCAATCTGCAGCGCAGCCGCGAACTGCAGGCGCAGAGTTTCGTCAGCCAGAGCGCGGTAGACCAGAACGCCGCCGCGCTGCAGGTGGCCGACGCGCAAGTGGCGCTGGCGCAGGCGCAGGCGCAGCGCATGAAGGTGCTGGCGCCCTTCCACGGCACGGCCGGCTTGCGCGCGGTGGACGTGGGCGACTACGTGAAGGACGGTGCAGACATCGTCAACATCGAAGACATGTCGTCGATGACCGTGCAGTTCGCGCTGCCCGAACGCTACATCGACCGCTTGCGTGCGGGCCAGGCCGTGGACGTGGCGGTGGACGCCCTGCCGGGCAAGGTCTTCACGGGCCGCGTGCAGGCCGTGGATTCGCAGGTCGATGCCAACGGCCGCGCGCTGCAGGTGTTGGCGCAGGTGGCCAACCCCGGTGCGGTGCTGCGGCCTGGCATGTTCGCGCGGTCGCGCGTGGTGTTTTCGGTGCGGGAAAGCGCCGTGGTCGTGCCTGAAGAGGCCCTGGTGCCGGTGGGTGCCAAACAGTTCGTCTTCAAGGTCATCGACGGCGCTGACGGCAAAAAAGCGTCGCAGCGGCTCGAAGCCAAGCTCGGGTTGCGGCTGCCGGGCAAGGTCGAGATCCTGGAAGGCATCCGTGCCGGCGACACGGTGGTCACTGCCGGCCACGGCCGGCTGATGCGTGCGGACAGCCTGCCGGTGCGGGTGATCGACCTCAACAAGCCGGTCGCCGCTGCATCGGGTGCAAGGCCCGCACCCACCCAGCCTTGAGAACCGAGGATACCCACCGTGCAGCTGTCTGAAACCTCCATCCGCCGGCCCGTGCTGGCCTGCGTGATGTCGCTGTTGCTGGTGCTGGTTGGCCTGGTGTCCTTCAAGCAGCTGAGCCTGCGCGAATACCCGCGCATCGACGAGCCACTGGTCAATGTCAGCACGCGGCTGCTTGGCGCTTCGTCCGAGGTGATTGAATCGCAGGTCACCAAGCCGCTCGAAGACTCCATCGCGGGCATCGACGGTGTCGACATCATGACCAGCGTGTCGCGCACCGAAAGCAGCCAGATCACGGTGCGCTTCAAGCTCAGCAAGGACCCCGACACCGCGGCGGCCGAGGTGCGCGACCGCGTGGCACGCGTGCGTGGCCGGCTGCCGGCAGCGGTGGACGAACCGGTCATCGCCAAGGTTGAGGCGGACGCCACGCCCACGCTTTGGCTGGCCTTCGCAAGCGAGTCGATGAGCACGCTGGAGCTGACCGATCTGGTCAACCGCGTCGTCAAGCCGCGGCTGCAGACTGTGCCCGGCGTGGCCGACGTGCAGATCGGCGGTGACCGCAAGTTCGCGATGCGCATCTGGCTTGACCCGGATCGGCTTGCCGCCTACCGCCTGACTGTGCAGGACGTGGAAGACGCCATGCGCCGGCAGAACCTGGAAGTGCCCGCTGGCCGCATCGAAAGCCGGCAGCGCGAATTCAGCGTCACTGCGCGCACCGACCTCAACACCGTGGCCCAGTTCAACGCCATCGCGCTGAAGACGGCGGCCGGCTACACCGTGCGCCTGAGTGATGTGGCGCGCGTCGAAGAGGCCGCTGCCAGCGAGCGCAGCCGGGCGCGCCTGAACGGTGTGCCGATCATCAGCACCGGCGTCATCCGCAACGCCACCGCCAACCCGTTGGAAGTGTCCAGGGGCGTGAAGGCCTTGATCCCGCAGCTGCAGCGCGACCTGCCGGAATCCGTGAAGGTGATCGAAGCCAATGACTTGTCGGTGTTCATCGACCGGTCGGTGAAGTCGGTCTACCGCACGGTGGCGGAATCGGTGGTGCTGGTGGCGCTGGTGGTGTTTGTCTTCTTGCGCACGCTGCGCGCCTCAATCATTCCGCTGGTGACGATTCCGGTCAGCCTCATCGGCGCCTTTTCGCTCATCGCCCTGGCCGGCTTCACGGTCAACACGTTGACGCTGCTGGCGCTGGTGCTGGCCATCGGCCTGGTGGTGGACGATGCGATCGTGGTGCTGGAGAACATCTACCGCCACATCGAAGAGGGCCTGTCGCCTTTCCAGGCCTCGATCAAGGGCGTGCGCGAGATCAGCTTTGCGGTGGTGGCGATGACGCTCACGCTGGCAGCGGTGTTCGCGCCCTTGGCTTTCACGCCCGGGCGCACGGGGCGCCTGTTCGGTGAATTTGCATTGACGCTGGCTGGCGCCGTGCTGGTGTCGGGTTTCGTGGCCTTGACGCTAACGCCAATGATGTGCAGCAAGTTGTTGCGCCACAACCCCAAGCCGGGGGCCTTCGACCGCGGCATGGAAAGAGCGCTCGTCGCATTGACGGGCGGCTATGGCCGCGCACTGCGCTGGGCGCTGGTGCACCGCTGGCTGGTGGTGCTGTTGATGATCGGCTCCGGCGTCGGCAGCGCGGCGCTTTACCTGACGGCCAAGAGCGAGCTTTCGCCACTGGAAGACCGTGGCGTGATTGCGGTGCCGCTGCGTGCGCCTGACGGCGCCACGCTGGAGTACACGGCCCGCTACCTGGATGCGGTGGAAGCCATCACCTCCCAGTACCCGGAGCTTGACCGCCGCTTCTCGTTCATGGGCGGTGGCCAGGTCTCGACCGCCTTCGGAGCCTTGCGCACCACCGACTGGAGCGAGCGCAGCATCAGCACCATCGAGTTGGCGCGCAAGCTGCAGCCGCAATTTGCCGCGCTGCCGGGCATCACGGTGTTCCCGATCACGCCGCCCAGTCTGGGCCAGGGCTTCCGCGAGCGTTCGCTCAACTTCGTCATCGTCAGCGGCGACAGTTATGAGGGCATGGCGCGCGCCGGCCAGGCGTTGATGGCCGAGATGCTGCAGAACCCGGGCATCGTGCAGCCCGACAGCGACCTGCAACTCAACAAGCCCGAGGTCTTCATGGATGTTGACCGCGCGCGCGCGGCCGACATGGGCGTCTCGGTGGAAGCCATTGCCCGCACCGTGGAGACGATGCTCGGCGGTCGTGTCGTGACGCGCTACAAGCGCGACGCGGAACAGTACGACGTGCTGGTGCAGACCGCCGCGCGCGGCCGCGCCACGCCAGAAGACATCGACCGGCTGTTCGTGCGCGGCCGGGGCGAGACCATGGTGCCGCTGTCGGCGCTGATCAAGGTGCGCGAGACGGTGAGCCCGCGCGAGCTCAACCACTTCAACCAGCGCCGGTCGGTGGCCCTCACGGCCAACCTGGCGCCGGGCTATGCGCTGGGTGAGGCGCTGCAGTTCATGGACGCTGCGGCAGCGCGTGTCCTGCCACCGGGCTATTCGACCGAACTCAACGGCGTGAGCCGCGAATACAAGGCCTCCTCGGGGTCGCTGGGCGTGGTCTTCGTGCTGGCCCTGTTCTTCATCTTTCTGGTTCTGGCGGCGCAGTTTGAGAGCTTCATCGACCCCTTCGTCATCCTGCTGTCGGTGCCGCTGAGCATGGTGGGCGCGCTGGGCGCCTTGCACCTCTCGGGCGGCACGCTGAACGTGTTTTCGCAGATCGGGCTCATCACACTGGTGGGGCTGATCACCAAGCACGGCATCCTGATCGTCGAGTTTTCCAACCAGTTGCGCCAGCAAGGGCGCAGCGTGATGGAGGCCGTGATCGAATCCGCCAGCCTGCGCTTGCGGCCGATCCTGATGACCACCGGCGCCATGGTGCTGGGTGCGCTGCCGCTGGCGCTGGCCACCGGCGCGGGGGCTGAAAGCCGGCAGCAGATCGGCTGGGTCATCGTGGGCGGCATGAGCCTGGGCACGCTGCTGACGATCTTCGTCGTGCCGACGGTGTACACGCTCTTCGCGCGGCAGCAGGTGCCTGGCGAGATCAAGACGCCGGCGCTGGCCGAAGCCGGCGCGGACTGAATAGCGGTTCAGCGCGGGACCCATGTTCACCAGCATCCAGATCCCCTTGTGGCTGGTGCTGGTAGGCGGTGGCCTGGCGCTGTGGGCCGTGCTGGACAGGTTGCTGCTGCCCAGCATGCGCTGGTACGTCCGCAGCCGCGCCGCCGAGGTGCTGGCCGAAGTGGGCCAGCGGTTGAACATCCACGTCCGACCTTTCCAGCAGATCAAGCGCCAGGCGCTGATCGACCGCCTGATTTTCGACGACAAGGTGCAGCAGGCGGCGCAAGCCTTTGCCGACGCACGCGGCATGCCGCGCGAAGTGGCGCTGGACCAGGTGCAGCGCTATGCGCGCGAAATCGTCCCGGCCTTCAACGCCTACGTCTACTTCCGCATCGGCTACTGGCTGGGCAAGCGCATCTCCAGGGCGCTGTACCGCGTGCGCATCGGCTACACCGACGATGCGGGGCTGGCGGCTGTTTCCCCCAGCGCGACGGTGGTCTTCGTCATGAACCACCGCAGCAACATGGACTACATCGTCGCCAGCTACCTGGCGGCAGACCGCGCGGTGCTGAGCTATGCGGTGGGTGAGTGGGCGCAGGTGGCAGGACTGAAGCAATTGATCCGCGCCATGGGCGCCTACTTCGTGCGCCGCAACGCCAAGGACGATCTCTACCGCCGCGTGCTGGAGCGCTACATCGCCATGGCCACCGAAGCCGGCGTGACGCAGGCCGTCTATCCCGAAGGCGGTTTGACCAGGGACGGCGCGCTGCGCGAGCCGCGCTTTGGCGTCATCGACTACATGCTGCGTGGCTACCACCATGATGGCGAGCGCGATCTGGTCTTCGTGCCCCTGGGCCTGAACTACGACCGCGTGCTGGAGGACCGCACGCAGTTGCGCAGCGGCGACGCGGAAGCACGGAAGGTGGGTGGCTGGGTGGCTGCGGGGCGCACGCTGCGTTTCGTCGGCAGCCAAGTGTGGCTGTTGCTGCGCAGCCGCTGGCACCGCTTTGGCTATGCCTGCGTCAACTTCGGCACGCCGGTGTCGGTGCGGGCTTGGACGCTGCAGCGCGGCATCGTGCTGGAGACGTTGCCAAAAGACCAGCGGCAGGTAGAAGTGGCCGCGCTGGGAAGGCACTTGATGGACTGTGTCGGCAACTTGATCCCGGTTCTGCCGGTGCCGCTGGTGGCCAGCGTGATGGTGCAGGACTTGAAGCGCGCACGCACCGAATTCGAGATAAAGGCCGAAGTCGGCGCCCTGGTGCAGCGGCTGCAGACGCAAGGTGCGAGGCTCTACGTGCCGCGCGCCGACTGGGACTACGCCATCACCGCCGGGCTGCGCATGCTGGTGCAGCGCCACCTGGTGCATGAGCATCTTGGGCTGTACACGGCACAGGGCGACGAAGCCCCGCTGTTGCACTACTACGCCAACTCCATCGCGCACCTGCTGGCAGACTCAGCCCCGCAAGCGTCTTCGAGCTAACCGCCGATGTAGTGCATCTCGACGCGGCGTTCGCCGGTGCCGGGCGCGGCAGCCATGGCGCTGCGCAGCTCTGAATACCGGTCGTCACGATCTTTCCAGATCAGCCCGATCGCGCCGGCGATCTGCTCATCGCTGAAGCCCCCACGCAGCAGCGCTCGCAGGTCATGCCCGCGGCTGGCAAACAGGCACAGGAAGAGCTTGCCCTCGGTGGACAACCGTGCCCGGTTGCAGTCCCGGCAAAAGGCCTGCGTCACGCTGCTGATGACGCCAATCTCGCCACCACCATCGACATAACGCCAGCGCTGCGCTGTCTCACCGGGAGCAGTCGCCGCCAGAGGCTGAAGCGGGAAGGCGCGCGCCAACCGCGACACCACCTCGGCAGACGGCAGCACCTCGTCCATGCGCCAGCCGTTGGTGGCGCCGACGTCCATGTATTCAATGAACCGCAGCACCACGCCCGGCCCGCAGTGCTCCCGCACGTGGCGGGCCAGCGGCACGATCTGGTCGTCATTCGTGCCGCGCTTGACCACCATGTTGATCTTGATCGGCGACAGCCCTGCACGTTGCGCGGCTTCGATGCCGCGCAGCACATCGGCCACCGGAAAGTCCACATCGTTCATGCGCCTGAAGACGCCGTCGTCCAGCGCGTCCAGGCTCACCGTCACGCGCTTGAGGCCGGCCTCACGAAGGCCCAGCGCCTTGCGTTCCAGCACCGACCCGTTGGTGGTCAACGTGATGTCCGGCGCGTCGCCGCATGGGGTGCGCAGCGCCGCCAACTGGGCGATCAGCACTTCCAGGTGTTTGCGCAGCAGCGGCTCGCCACCCGTCAGCCGCAGCTTGACAACACCATGCGCCACAAAGAGCCGCGCCGCGCGGGTGATCTCTTCAAAGGACAAGAGCGATGACTGCGGCAGGAAGCGATAGTCGCGGTCGAACACGTCCTTGGGCATGCAATAGCTGCAGCGGAAGTTGCAGCGATCGGTGACCGAGATGCGCAAGTCGTGCAGCGGGCGGCCCAGCTTGTCCGACAGCAAACCGGTGGCCGGCAAGGGCTGGTCTGGCACACGGGGCAGTGCGGCTGCGTAGCGCAGGTCTGCCAGCGGGATGATCGTTTCGCCCATCCCGGCATTGTGCCCCGGAGGGTGGGCGGCCCTCAGCACCTCAGGGCTTGAAATCAGGGCTTTGAATCAGGGCTTTGATGACGACGCCTCGACAGCCGGCACGTCGGCGCGCCGCGCGCCATTGAAGCGCGTGGCCCAGTAAGCCGCGCGCATGTCTTCCACCCGCACTTCACCCCCTGTGCGTGGTGCGTGGATGAACTTGCCTTCGCCGACGTAGATGCCGACGTGCGAAAACGCGCGCCGCATGGTGTTGAAGAACACCAGGTCGCCGGGCTTGAGTTCTTCGCGCTTCACGCTTTGCAGGCTGGCGGTCTGCGCTTGCTGGTCAGCGCGGCGCGGCAGCACCAGCCCAATGCTGTTCTCAAACACAAAGCGCGTGAAGCCGCTGCAATCAAAGCCGAGTTCGGCCGTGTTGCCGCCGCGCCGGTAGGGCACGCCCAGAAAGTTCATGGCCTGCATGACGAGGTCGGTTGCGGTGTCCCGAATCTGCTGCACCAGCGGGCTGACTTCTACCGGGCCGCTGGTGGGCAGCAAGCCCCGTTCCTGCAACAACTGCAGGACGGCGTCGCCGGAGGGCGCATCCGGCGCTGCGTGCAACGGCCCAGATGCGGCCAGCAGCAAGGCCAAGCAGGCAAGGGACCGACGGATAAAGGGCTGGTTCAACGGCATTGGCGGCGGAGGATAACAGCGCGCCTCGAAGCGTCAACGTGTTAAACCCCCGCGCTTGCGCAAGGGCTGCAACCGCTTGTGTGCGCTGCCGGTGCGATGCCGGTGCGCGGCCAGTGCGATGCGCTGCCGCGCGGGCGTCAGGCGCGAGTCAGACCTCGCCAGCACCCTTGCAGCGCAATGGGCGCTGACGCAGTGGCCCGCCTCGCTACCATCATTCAAATTTTCCAGGAGACAGCGATGGCCGATTACGCAGCGTTTTACCGCCGTTCCCTCACCGACCGCGACGCCTTCTGGTCCGAGCAGGCAGAGCTGATCGACTGGCAGACTGCGCCGCAGCAGATCTGCGACTACAGCAACCCGCCCTTCGCCCGGTGGTTCGTCGGCGGCACCACCAACCTGTGCCACAACGCGGTAGACCGCCACCTGGCCACGCGGCCGGGGCAGAACGCGCTCATCGCCGTGTCTTCAGAAACGGGGCAAGAGCGCTGTTACAGTTTTCGCGAATTGCACGCCGAAGTGCAAGCCATGGCCGCCACGTTCCTGAGCCTGGGGGTGACGCAGGGCGACCGCGTGCTGATCTACATGCCGATGATCGCCGAAGCGGTTTTTGCGATGCTGGCCTGCGCGCGCATCGGCGCGCTGCATTCGGTGGTCTTCGGCGGCTTTGCCAGCGTGAGCCTGGCGCAGCGCATTGACGACGCCGAGCCCGAGCTCATCGTCAGCGCCGACGCCGGCAGCCGCGGTGGCAAGGTGGTGCCCTACAAGCCGCTGCTGGATGAGGCCATCGCGTTGGCGGCCCACAAGCCTGGCAAGGTGCTGATGGTGGACCGCGGCTTGACGCCCTTCACCCGCGTGCCCGGCCGCGACGAAGATTTCAGCCGCTGGCAGGAAGAACACCGCGCCACGGTGGTGCCGTGTGTGTGGCTGGAATCGACCCACCCGAGCTACACGCTCTACACCAGCGGCACCACGGGCACGCCCAAGGGTGTGCAGCGCGACACCGGCGGCTACGCGGTGGCGCTGGCGGCCAGCATGAAGCACATTTTCTGCTGCCAGGCCGGTGAAACCTACTTCAGCACCAGCGACATCGGCTGGGTCGTGGGCCACAGCTACATCGTCTATGGCCCGTTGATCGCCGGCATGGCGACGATCCTCTACGAAGGCCTGCCCACGCGCGGCATGGACGGCCAGCCTGACGCCGCCGTGTGGTGGAGCCTGGTCGAGAAGTACAAGGTCGCGGTGATGTTCTCGGCCCCCACGGCGGTGCGTGTGCTGAAGAAGCAGGACCCAGCGGCGTTGAAGAAACACGACCTCTCAAGCCTGCGTGCACTGTTCCTGGCCGGTGAGCCGCTGGACGAGCCCACGGCGCGCTGGATAGCCGACAGCTTGAGCCGCCCCATCATCGACAACTACTGGCAGACCGAGAGCGGCTGGCCGATCCTGACCGTCTGCAACGGTGTGGAAGCCACGCCCAGCAAGTTTGGCTCACCGGGCAAGGCGGTGTACGGCTTCGACGTCAAGCTGCTGGACGAAAACACCGGCGCTGAGCTTGTGGGCGCCCAGCAAAAGGGCGTGCTGGCCATTGAAGGCCCGCTGCCGCCAGGCTGCATGCAGACGGTGTGGCGCGACGACGCGCGCTTCGTCAGGACCTATTGGCAGAGCGTGCCCGGCAAGCTGGTCTACAACACCTTTGACTGGGCCATCCGCGACGAAGAGGGCTACCTCTTCATTTTGGGCCGCACCGACGACGTCATCAATGTGGCCGGCCACCGTTTGGGCACGCGTGAGATTGAAGAAAGCATCTCCAGCCACGCAGCGGTGGCTGAAGTGGCCGTGGTCGGCGTGGCCGATGCGCTGAAAGGCCAGGTGGCAATGGCCTTTGTCGTGCTCAAGGACAACGCGCTGGCCACCAGCCTGTCCACCGACCCCGCAGCCGCGCTGAAACTAGAAGGCGCGATCATGAAAGTGGTGGACGGGCAGCTTGGCGCGGTCGCCCGCCCGGCGCGCGTGCACTTTGTCGGCGTGCTGCCGAAGACCCGGTCCGGCAAGCTGTTGCGCCGCGCCATCCAGGCGGTCTGCGAGGGGCGCGACGCAGGTGATCTGACGACCATCGAGGACCCTTCGGCCCTGCAGCAGATCAGGGACTTGGTGTTGCCCAGGCCGTAGGGCCGACTGCGGCCTTCGGTGTGCGGCGGCGGCGCGTCAGGGCCAAGCCCGTCAGAGCCAGCGCGGTCAGCGCAGCCGATGTGGGCTCAGGGACGGTGCCGCCACCGCCATCGGGTGTGCCATAGGTCAAGGTGTCGAAGATGGCTCTGCGCAAAACAGCACCGTTGGGCGCAAAGCCCGACAGGCGAATGGCGCGGATGTCGGCAGTCAGGCTGGTGAAGTCCAGCGTGTCCCAGCTGCTGGTGCAAAGACTGGTGGCGTTGGCGCAGGCGTCGCCTGCCACATCCCAGTTCACCAGCCCGATGCGGTTTTGCGCCGTGATCGAACTGCTGTTGTAGACCGCCATGAAGGGCAGGGAAGCGCCCGGGTTGCGCAAGTACAGCTCGATGCCGGCCGAAAACATCGAGCGGATGCTGACAAAGCTCACGGCAGTGCCAAACACGATGTCGATGGCCTGGCCATCAGCCTGGTTGAGCGCAAAACCCGCGCCCAGGCCCAGCACGTTGCCGGGCGTGTCGGCCCCGCTGAAGGCCCAGGTCCGAACCGGGCCGTTGGCCGCCACGGGCGAACTGAAGGTCAGCCCGGCGTAGTCGTTGCTGATGTCAGTGTCGACCGCGCTGTCAAAGTTGAGCGTCGTCAACGATGCCTGGGCCGAAGTCGCGGCCAGCGCCGCCGCAAAGGCAATAGAGGTCAGTTTCATGATGCTCCTGATGGGCAAGTGGTGAAGTGGCATCTGACCGGACGCGCAGCGCCTGCCAAACCGGACATCAGCCGACAGCGTTGCAACGATGCTGCGCTTTGTGGCCTTGGTGCACGCCCCGGGGCAGCGCCGTGGTCCAGACGCCGCAAGGGCACGGGATAATGCAGGCCACAACGCGCGCACGGCCTACCTGAGGGAGGAGCCTTGCGCAGGTCGAGAATCGAATGAGCACCACAGAACAGACCATCTTCGACATCATCTCCAAGACGTGTTCGGTCCCGCGCGACCGCATCACGCTCGACTCCACGCTCAAGGACATGGACGTGCATTCGCTTGACGCTGTTCAGGTGCTGTTCGAGATCGAGGACAAGTTCGACATCTCGGTGCCCGAGCGCGAAGACCAATATTCCGCCGGCACCGTGCGCGACCTCATCGATGGCGTGGACCGGCTGCTGGCGGCCAAGGCGGCGGACAAATCGGCGGACAAGGCGGCCGCCTGAGCAACCCGCTGAGCGCCTGCCGGTCCGTTACAGGAAGCCGATGACCCGCCGTGTCGTCATCACCGGCATGGGATGTGTCAGCGCGCTGGGCGTGACCGCCGCCGCCACGTGGGCGGGCATGCGCGAAGGGCGCGCCGGCATCCGCCCGCTGGCGGGGCTTGACGACAAGACACTGCGCACCACCATCGCGGCGCAGGCCACGGCCTTCGTTGCGGCTGATCACTTCGACGAAAAGCGCCTGGTGCTTTTGGATCCGGTGTCGCAGTTTGCGCTGGTGGCGGCACGTGAAGCGGTGGCGCAGTCGGGCCTGGCCTTTGAAGGTGACAAGGCCGAACGCACCGCCGTCATCATCGGCACCGGCATCGGCGGCGCCAGCACCCAGGATCAGATGGCCCGGCGCCTGTACGGCGAAGGCAACCCTCGGGTGCACCCGATGGCCATCGTGCGTGTGATGCCCAACGCCCCGGCGTCGCAGATATCGCTGGAATTCGGCCTGCGCGGCCCCGTGTTTGCGGTGGCCAGCGCCTGCGCGTCCAGCAACCACGCGCTGGGCCAGGCGCTGATGCTGCTGCAGTCCGGCGGGGCCGACGTGGCGCTGGCCGGTGGCACCGAGGCCTGCATCACCGTCGGCACCGTCAAGGCCTGGGAAGCCATGCGCGTGCTGGCCGACGACACCTGCAGGCCCTTCAGCAAGGGCCGGCGCGGCCTGGTGCTGGGCGAAGGCGCGGGCGTCTTCGTGCTGGAGACGCTCGCGCATGCTCAGTCCCGCGGCGCCACCATCCTGGCTGAACTGGCCGGCGTGGGCATGACCGCCGACGCCGCCGACATCGTCATGCCCGACGCGAGCGGCGCGGCACGCGCCATGCGCGCTGCGCTGACACATGCCGGGCTGGCACTGGACGAAGTGGACTGCATCAACGCCCACGGCACCGGCACGCTGGCCAACGACGCCACTGAAACCCGCGCCATCCGTGCGCTCTTCGGCAGCCATGCGGACGCGCTGGCGGTGTCGTCCACCAAATCCATGCACGGGCATGCGTTGGGCGCCGGGGGCGCCATCGAATTGATCGCGGTGCTGGGCGCGCTGCGCGAAGGCGTGGTGCCGCCGACCATCAACTACCTGGGGCCAGACCCCGACTGCGACTTGAACGTGGTGCCTAACCGCGCACAGGAGCGGCCGGTACGGGCTGCGCTGTCCAACAGCTTTGCCTTTGGCGGCTTGAACGCGGTGCTGGCGCTGCGACGCTGGGGGTAGCTCGCGCGGGGGCCCCTGGATGGGGGCATGCGCAGCCGCTGTCTGGGTGATGGCGACTGGCGAGACGCTCGCCAACACTGTGGGCTGTGTTGACCACGAAAGCCCGCCATGTTTCTGCCCCGTCGAAGTTTCTTGGCCACCCTGCTGGCCGCGCCTTGCTCGGTCATTGCCGCGCCCATTCATGCGGCCTCCCACGCCCCGCTGCTTCTGGCCCAGGAGGCGCCACCCGACGTAGCCCCTGCCGGCTACCTCGTCAGTGAAAAGTACGACGGCGTGCGCGCCTGGTGGGATGGCCAGACCCTGCGCTTTCGCAGCGGGCTGCCCATTGCCGCGCCCACTTGGTTTCTGGCGCAGCTGCCACCGTTGCCACTGGACGGCGAACTGTGGTCAGGCCGCGGCCGCTTTGAGGCACTGAGCGCAGCCGTGCGGCGACATCAACCGATTGATGAGGAGTGGCGGCAGTTGCGCTACATGCTGTTTGAGTTGCCGGGCGCCCCCGGCACTTTTGCCCACCGCGCCGAGCGCATCCACGCGCTGGTGAGCCAGCAGCGCGGCCACGCGCTGGTGCGCCAGCAGCGCGGGCACTCGCTGCTGGCTGTCGATCAAGCGACGCTCCCCGACCGCGCCGCGCTGCAAGCGCGGCTGCACAACGTGGTGGACGGCGGCGGCGAAGGCCTGGTGCTGCACTGGGCCGATGCACCCTACCGCCGTGGCCGAAGCCCGGTGCTGCTGAAGCTCAAACCCGTGCACGACGCCGAAGCCACTGTGCTGGCCCATCTGCCCGGCCGCGGCAAACATGCGGGCCGGCTGGGCGCGCTGCGGGTGCGCAACGCCGATGGCGTGGCCTTCAACATCGGCACGGGTTTCAGCGACGCCGAGCGCGACAACCCGCCGCCACCCGGTGCGCTCATCAGCTACACCCACCGCGGCCATACCGACAGCGGTGTGCCGCGCTTTGCCAGCTACCTGCGCCAGCGCGAGGTGTGAGGTGTGAGCCTGGTCTGGGGCTACAGCACGTCTGACGCGTAGTCCGCCAGCCGCGACCGTTCACCGCGCGCCAGCGTCACGTGGCCGCCGTGCGGCCAGCCCTTGAAGCGGTCCACCGCGTAGGTCAGGCCGGAACTGCCTTCGGTGAGGTAGGGCGTGTCGATCTGCGCCAGGTTTCCGAGGCAGACGATCTTGGTGCCCGGGCCGGCGCGCGTGATCAGCGTCTTCATCTGCTTGGGCGTCAGGTTCTGCGCCTC
>JANMKK010000015.1:0-12976 GCA_031372005.1 Rubrivivax sp. | reverse complement strand
GGTGGCCGTCAGCGCCACGCGCGGCACGCCGGGAAACTGTTCGTGCAGCGCACTCAGGCCCAGGTATTCCTCGCGGAAGTCGTGCCCCCACTGGCTGACGCAGTGCGCTTCGTCGATGGCAAAGAGGCTCAGCAGACCGCGTTCTTTCAGCGACGCCAGCATGCCCATGAAGCGCGGCGTCAGGATGCGTTCTGGCGCCGCGTACAGCAGCGTCAAACGGCCGGCCAGCAATTCGCGTTCGACGTGGCGGGTCTTGTCGGCGTCGAGCGTGCTGTTCAGGAACGCGGCGTTGACACCGGCTTCGTGCAGCGCGCCGACCTGGTCGTGCATCAACGCGATGAGTGGACTTACCACGACTGCCACACCCTGCCCGGCGCGGTGGCGCACGATGGCCGGCACCTGGTAGCACAGGCTTTTTCCCCCGCCAGTGGGCATCAACACCAGCGCGTCGCCGCCGGCCACCACGTGCTGCACGATGTCGGCCTGCGCGCCGCGGAATTGTGCGTAGCCGAAGACTTCGTGCAGCACCTGCGCAGGGGTGGAGGAAAGGGTCTTGGTGAGCACGGCAGCCATGGTTGGGCGGGATGCTACGCGAGGGCCCCGCGGCTTGGACTTCAGCAAGGCCCGGACACCGCCCACGGATGGGTGCAAAGACGGGCCCACAGACGGGCCCACAGACAGGTGCAAAGACGGGTGCACCCCGCCGGGGTCGCCCGGCAGAGCGCCCCCGCAAGGCGGTGGCGCTGGCAGGGTGGCGCGCAATAATCGGCCCACCAACCCACCTCCACCCACCCCAACCCGCCCCCGGGAGCAGCCATGGCCTCAGTCAACAAAGTCATCCTCATCGGCAACCTCGGCAAAGACCCCGAGATTCGTTACGCCCCCAGTGGCTCGGCCATTTGCAATATCACGGTGGCCACCAGCCGGGTGTCGAAAGACAAGACCAGTGGCGAAAAACAAGAGCAGACCGAATGGCACCGCGTGGTGATGTTCGACCGCTTGGCCGAAATCGCAGGCGAATACCTGAAGAAAGGCAAGTCGGTCTACATCGAAGGCCGCCTGCAGACCCGCAAGTGGACCGACAAGGAAGGCGTCGAGAAGTACAGCACTGAAATCATCGCGCAAGAGATGACCATGCTGGGTAGCCGCGAAGGCGGCGGCGGCGGTGGCAGCAGCAGCGACGAGATGGGCTCGTCCCAGGCTTCTTCGCCCCGCAGCGCCCCGGCGGCCCGCAATGCCGCCGCCCCGGCACCCCGCGCGCCAGCCAAATCGAGCACCGGCTTTGATGACATGGATGACGACATTCCGTTCTGAGCGGTCGGTCAGGTCGAGGCCCCTGCTGCCAGCGTGACTTCGTCCGCCACCTCCGCGCCGGCCCATGCGCCACTGCCGGATTCGCGCTTGCGCTACCTGGCGGGCGTGGACGGCGGTGGCAGCGGCACCCGCGTGCGCCTGCAGGACCTGCAAGGCCACACGCTGGGTGAAGGCAGCGCCGGGCCTTCGGGCCTGGGGCAAGGGGTGGCGCAGGCCTGGCGGCATGTCGAACAGGCCTTGGCCCAGGCTTTTGCGGCTGCGGGTCTGCCGGCGGCGGCGCCCGGCGTGGTGGCGCTGGGCCTGGGGCTGGCCGGGGCCCGCGCGGCCAATCAGCGCAGCGCTTTTCTTGCCGCCGACCCCGGTTTCGCGCTCTGCGTGCTGGACACGGATGCCGTGACCCAGCTCTTGGGTGCGCATGGTGGCCGGCCCGGCCTGGTGGTGGCTGCCGGCACGGGCAGCGTGGCCGCTGCGTGTTATGCCGACGGCCGCGTGCGCCTGGCGGGCGGCTGGGGCTTCCCGGCGGGTGACGAGGGCAGCGGCGCGTGGCTCGGCCTGCGTGCCATGCAGCATGCGCAAGCTGTGCTGGACGGGCGCACGCCTGCGGGCCCGCTGAGCGCGTCGGTGCTGGCCCTGGCCGGCCCCGGCACCCAGGCCGTGCAGGCCTGGTGCGCGCGCGCCGGCCCGCACAGCTACGCCCAACTGGCGCCGCAGGTGTTTGCAGCCGCCGAGCGCGGCGATGTGCAAGCCCGGGGCCTGCTGCAGGCAGCGGCCGACGAACTGGCCCGCCTGGTGCCTGCGCTGCAGGCCGGCGCCGCAGAGCCCCTGCCCGTGGTGATGCGCGGCAGCGTCGGTGAAGCGCTGGCGTCGCGCTGGCCCGAAGCCTTGCGCGCGCGCCTTGTCAGCCCGCTGGGCGACAGCGCCGACGGCGCCCTGCACCTGCTGCGCGCCGCGCTGGCCGGCGGCTTGGCGTCCAGGGCGGCACCACACGATGACCCAGCCATGAAGCGCCTGCCCGCCAGGTGCGACGGTGTTGTCAGCGACATGGGGCGTGACGCATGAAGTTGTCGGGACATCTGCTGACCCCCACCGGTTTCGTGCGCGGCACGCTGCACGTCGATGGCGGACGCATCGCGGGCATTGCGGGCAAGATCCACGTCATTGACGAAGCAGCCGTGCGCGCCGACCACCACACGCCGATCCTGCTGCCCGGCTTCATCGACCTGCACGTGCACGGCGGCGGCGGCGCCGACACCATGGACGCGGGCGACGCCGCCACCACCATGGCGCGCCAGCACGCGCAGCACGGCACCACCGCCATGCTGGCCACCACGATGACGGCGCCCATGGGCGACATCGAAGCCGCGCTGCACGCGCTGGCACCGGCCATTGCCCGGCGCCCAAGCCAGGCCGCACGCTTGCTGGGCGTGCACCTCGAAGGGCCCTACATCAGCCCCGACAAGCTCGGCGCGCAGCCCGCCTTTGCGCGGCCGCCGTCGCTGGCCGAAGTGCTGGCGCTGCAGGCCATCGCGCCCATCCGGCTCGTGACCATGGCGCCCGAGATCGCGGGCAACCTGGCGCTGATTCCGCAGCTGGTGGCGGCCGGCATGCGGGTGCAGATTGGCCACAGCGCAGCCAGTTACGAAGACGCGGTGTCAGCCCTGCAGCAAGGCGCCAGCAGCTTCACCCACCTCTTCAACGCCATGAGCGCCCTGCACCACCGCGCGCCCGGCGTGGCCGGTGCGGCGCTGGCGCACGCACAGCACGCCGAGATCATCCCCGACCTGCTGCACGTGCACCCGGGTGCGATCCGCGCCGCGCTGCGCGCCATCCCGGGCCTCTATGCGGTGACCGACGCCACGGCCGCTGCCGGCATGCCCGACGGCGACTACCGCCTGGGCCGCCAGACCGTGAGCAAGTGCATGGGCGGCGTGCGCCTGGCCGACGGCACCCTGGCCGGCAGCACGCTGACGATGGACCAGGCCTTGCGCAACCTGGTGGGCATCGGCCTGACATTGACCGACGCGGCGGCGCGCGTCAGCCGCTTTGCAGCCGCCTACCTGGGCCTGGCCGACCGCGGCCTGTTGCAGGCGGGCGCCTGGGCCGACGTGGTGGTGTTGCAGGGGCCGGCGCTGCATCTGCGGCGAGTGTTCGTGGAAGGAGAAGAGATTGAACTCGCTGCACGCGCCGAGCTCGCGGATGCTGGCTGAAGCCAGCGAAGGCCCCGCCGCGGCCGCGCGCCTGCTGGCCGCAGAACACGGCGCCTTTGCGGCGCTGGGCGCCGACCTGCGGCACCGCCCGCCGCTGTCTTTGCTGACTGTGGCGCGTGGCAGCAGCGACCATGCCGCGCACTACATGGCCTACCTGGTGATGGCGCGGCTGGGCCGCCTGGTGACGTCGCTGCCGATGTCGCTGGTGACGCTGTACCAGTCCAGCCTGGTCTGCGACGGCCTGGTGGCGCTGGCGTTTTCGCAATCGGGCCAGAGCCCCGACCTGGTGGCGCCGATGCGCTACCTGGGTGCGCAGGGCGCGCGCACCGTGGCCTTCGTCAACGACGCGGCTTCGCCGCTGGCAAAGGCCTCGCAGCTGAGTTTTGCATTGCATGCCGGCCCTGAACTGAGCGTGGCCGCCACCAAGAGCTGCATCTGCCAACTGGTGGCCGGTGCCAGCCTGGCTGCAGCCTGGCAACAGGACACGCCGTTCAGCGCCGCGCTGGCTGCGTTGCCCGCAGCGCTGGACCAGGCCTGGGCACAGGACTGGAGCGCCGGCATCGCGGCGCTGCAGGGTGCAGAGCGGCTGTACGTCATCGGCCGTGGCACGGGGCTGCCCATCGCCGCCGAGATCGCGCTCAAGTTCAAGGAGGTCTGCGGCATCCAGGCCGAGGCCTATTCCGGCGCTGAAGTGCAGCACGGCCCGATAGCGCTGGTCGAGCCCGGGTTCCCGATGCTGGTGCTGGCCCCTCGGGGGCCGGCGCAGCCTGGCCTGTTGCTGCTGGCCGAGCAGATGCGCGAACGCGGCGCCCACGTGCTGCTGGCCGCACCCGCCGGCACGCCGGGCTGCAGCTTGCCGCTGGCAGCCACCGGCCATGTCGACCTGGACCCCATCAGCGCCGTGCAGAGTTCTTACCGCATGGTCGAAGGCCTGGCGCGCGCACGCGGGCTCGACCCGGACAAGCCGCGGCATCTCCACAAAGTGACCCGAACCCAGTGACCGTGATGACCCCTGCCAGCCGTCTGCTAACGGTGGACATCCAGGGCATGCGGCTTGACGAAGCCAGCGCCCCATCTGCATACCCGGCAGGGCGTCATGATGCTCAAGGGCGCAGACGTTGCGTGCTCAGGATCATGGATTGAAACCACCGACAGCCAAGCCGTGGCGCCCGACCCTGATGGCGGCGCCACACAAAGAAACGGCTTGTCATCAGGTGCTCCAATCTCGTTGACTTCGCCGCGGCGCACCTGGCCGCCGTCGGCCAGATGCACGGTAGAGAGGACCGAGATGCCAAGCAGTACCGTGACCGTCCTTGTTGAAGCGAAGCGGGTCTTGATCAGGCCGACCGGAGCGAACAGCGCAAAGAGAGGCCTGCGGCGCGGGCAGCGATGCGCCGGACGCCTGAGTGCGGCGTTGTTGGCCGGCTTTGCCCTGGCAGCCGTGGCCCAGACGCAGCGGGTGCACCCGGATGCGCGCGGCCTTGGCGCTGCGCCCAAGGGCGGCTTCGTGCTGGATGCAGAGCCGCACGCACCGACTCCGACGACTCCCGCGCCTCCAGCGCCTCCAAGCCCCGAGGTGCAGGACACCCTGCAGCGCATCAACGGCTACCGCGCCGCCGGCGCCACTTGCGGGTCACGGCGCTTTGAACCTGCCGCGCCCGTGGCCTGGAACGCGCTGCTTGAACAAGCGGCTCTGAAACACGCCCGCGACATGGCCGCACGGCGCACCATGTCGCACACCGGTGGCGACGGGTCGAGCATGAGCGACCGCGTCGCGCGTGAGGCCTATGCCTGGGGCGCCCTGGGCGAAAACGTCTCTGCGGGCTACAGCTCGGTGCCCGACGCGCTGGCGGGTTGGATGCGCAGCCCCGGCCACTGCGCCAACATCATGTCGGCAAGCTTCCGCGAAGTCGGTGTGGGCGCTGCCAACGCCCCCGGCGACAGTTTCGGCTGGTACCGTGCCATGGTGCTCGGCAGCCCCGGGCGTTGAAGCCTCAAGCCTGCCGCCGCGCAAGACATTCACCGCCCCAAAAAAGGCCGCCATGACACCGAGCCCCCGTTCATTCGCCAATTCATGCGCACATGCAGCGCTGTGCCTGTTGACCGCCGTGTGGCTTGCCGCCAGCGTCACCACCACCGCCACCGCGCAGCCGAAGAAGGACAGCGCCGTGCTGGCCATGACGCTGGAACCGACGGGCCTGGACCCGACAGCCGGCGCGGCCAGTGCCATTGCCGAAGTGGTGCTCTACAACATCTTTGAAACACTGACCAAGATCACCAGCGACGGCCGCACCACGCCGCTGCTGGCCGAGAGCTGGACGGTGTCGCCCGACTTGAAGACCTGGACCTTCAAGTTGCGCCCGCAACTGATGTTTCACAACGGCGAGCCCTTGAGCAGCGCCACCGTGAGGTACAGCTTCGAGCGCGCGGCCGACAAGGCCAGCACCAACAAGGACAGGGCCACCTTCGTCAACATCGAACGCATCGACACGCCCGACGCCCGCACCGTGGTGCTGGGGCTGAAGACCGGCGACCCCGATCTGCTGTTCAAGCTGGGCCAGGCCACCGCCGTGATCGTTGAACCCAAGAGCGTGGCCACCAACCACACCCAGCCCGTGGGCACCGGCCCCTACCGGCTGGACAACTGGGCCAAGGGCTCGGCAGTGACGCTGCAACGCTGGGACGGCTACCGCAACGCCAGGGACGTGAAGCTCCGGCGCGTGACGATGCGCTTCATCAGCGACCCCGCGGCGCAGGTGGCCGCATTGCTGTCGGGCGACGTGGATGTGTTCCCGCGCGTGGCTGCGGCCCGCAGCCTGCAGCAGTTTCAGGCCAGCAAGAAGTTTCAGGTGCTGATCGGTGGCAGCCGCGCAAAGACCATCCTGGCCATCAACAACAAGCGCGGTCCGCTGAGCGACGTGCGCGTGCGCCGCGCCATCGCCGCGGCCATCGACCGCAGGGCCGTCATCGAAGGTGCAGCGGACGGTTTTGGCGTGCCCATTGGCAGCTACCTGGTGCCCGGCGCACCGGGCTATGTGGACATGACGGGCCTGAACCCGTTTGACCAGGCCAAGGCCCGAGCCCTTCTGCACCAGGCCGGCGTGACGCTGCCGCTGGAGTTGACGATGAAACTGCCGCCCACGCCGTACGCGCGCCAGGGCGGCGAGGTGATTGCGGCGATGCTGGCCAAGGTGGGCATCAACGCGAAGATCGAGAACGTTGAATGGGCGCAGTGGTTGTCGGGCGTGTATGGCCAGAAGGCCTATGACCTGACGATCATTTCGCACGTCGAGCCGCTGGACTTTGGCAACTTCGCGCGGCCCAACTATTACTGGGGCTACGAGTCGGCGGCGTTCAACGCACTGTGGGCCCGGGTGCAGGCTACGATCGACCCCGCAGAGCGCAACAAGCTGATGGCCGAAGCGCAGGCCCTGGTGGCGCGCGACGCGGTGTCGGCCTATCTGTACCAGCCGACCTGGATCACGGTGGCTAACGCTCGACTGAAGGGGTTGTGGAAAGACATGCCACTGTTCGTCAACGACCTGTCGGCGCTCAGTTGGCAATGACTGGGCAATGACCCACCCTTTCGCTGATTCAGCGTTCGCCCGCCACCGTGCTGGGCTGCGGCGGCAGGCCCACCAGGTGCGCGTCGTCGGCCCAGCTCTCGATGTGCAGCGTGCCGTCCGTCCAGCGCAACTGGTTCAGCCCCGTGTTCGGAATCTCGCAGGCGCGCAAGCCGTCCAGCGACAGGCCGTGTGCGGTGCGCCACAGCATGTCCAGCACCCCACCGTGGGTGACGATGGCCACGCGCTGCCCGGCCGCGTGCGCCGCGATCTCGCGCACCGATACCAGCACCCGGGCGTGGAACTGGCGCAGGCTCTCGCCGCCGGGCAGCGCGAAGTCACCGTGGTGCAGGAGCCAGTCTTGCCACATGGCGCCGTGGCGGTTCTTGATGGTGGGCACGTCCAGCCCTTCCCAGGCGCCAAAGCTCTGCTCGCGCAAACCGGGCACGGCCACCGGCTGCTGGCCCCAGGCAGTGGCCAACGGCGCGGCGGTTTCGCGGGCGCGGGTAAGGTCGCTGGTGAAAAAGGCATCAAAACGCTCGGCGGCCAGCCGCGCTGCAAGCCGCGCAGCCTGTGCGATGCCGGTGGCGTTCAAGGGCACATCGATCTGGCCTTGAAAACGCTGCTGGCGGTTCCAGTCGGTTTCGCTGTGGCGGATGAAGAGGAGTTCGGTCACGCGTGGCTGTCGTCGTCGTGCATGCGATGCATGGCGGCGCTGTTCACTTGGCGAACAGTTGCGAACGGTCGCGGAAACTCTTGAATTCCAGCGCGTTGCCCGCCGGGTCGCGAAAGAACATCGTGGCCTGTTCGCCCACCTGGCCGGCAAAGCGGATGCAGGGCTCGATGACGAAGGTCGTGCCCCGTTCGCGCAGCCGCGCGGCCAGGGCTTCAAAGTCACCCCAGTCCAGCACGACGCCAAAGTGCGGCACCGGCACGTCGTGGCCGTCCACCGGGTTGGTGTGGTCGGCACCGGGCTTGGGCGGGCTCAGGTGGGTGACGATCTGGTGGCCGAAGAAGTCGAAGTCGATCCATTCGCTGCTGCTGCGGCCTTCAGGGCAACCGAGCACGCCGCCGTAAAAGGCGCGCGCACGCGCCAGGTCGTCAACCGGGAAGGCGAGGTGGAAAGGGGCTGTTGCATTCATGGCGTGCAGCATACCTGCGGGTCAAGGCGGGGGCTCTGGCAAACTGGCTTGATGCCGCCGCTTTCACTTCTGTTGCTGCCCGGCCTGGCCTGCGATGCAGAACTGTTCGCGCACCAGGCCGCCGCGCTGGCAACGCATGCCAAGGTGCAGGTGATCGACGCCCACACCCGCGCCGCCACGCTGCCCGAGATGGCCGCGCTGCTGTGGGCTGAACACCCTGGCAGCCATGGGCTGGTGGGGTGCGTCGATGGGTGGCATGCTGGCGCTGGAGATGCACCGCCAGGCGCCGCATCGGGTGGCCGCATTGGCGCTGCTGGGCACCACGGCGCGGCCCGACACGCCCGACCTGATCAAGCTGCGCACGCAGGCTTGTGAGTTGTTTGCCAACGGCCGCATGGACGAAGTGCTGCGCGCCAACGTGCTGTTCGCCTTCCACCCGCACGCTGCCCGCGCGCCGGGGCTGGTGGACCGTTATTTGACGATGATCCGGCGCGCCGGCGCAGCCCAGCTCATCCAACAGAACCACGCCGTGATGGAGCGTGTGGACAGCCGGCCGCACCTGCCGCAGATCACCTGCCCGGTGCTTGTGGCCTGCGGTGAAGCCGACCTGCTGACGCCACCCGAACACGCGCGCGAAATGGCCGCCCTGACGCCGTACGCGCAGCTGGACTTGGTGCCCGGCGCAGGCCACATGCTGACGATGGAGCAGCCCGAGCGGGTGTCGGCGTTGCTGCTGCGCTGGGCCGCGACCTTGCGCGGCTGAGCCGGTGGGCATGGCCGCACGCATGACCGCACGCATGGCCGCACGCATGACCGCACGCATGACCGCACGCATGGCCCGGCGGGCCTTGTCCGGCTAGATTCTGCTTACCGTCGAAACGCGGCCGCAAAGCCGACCACCCCAATCGACAAGATCAAGGAACTGCTGAAATGAACGCGTTCAAGATTGTCTGCTGCGCTGCGCTGGCGGGGGTGGCGTCGCTGACTGCCCTGCGCGCCACCGCGCAGGTGGCGCCCTCGGCGGCCGAAGCCGCCGCCTACAGCGGCCTGCACAGCGCTGCGCACCGGGGTGACGCGGCGGCCGTGGCGCAGCTGGCGGCATCGCCCGCCGCACGCGAAGCCCGCGACGCGCACGGCCGCACGCCACTGCACGTGGCCACTTTTGCGCGCCAGCGCGGCGCCATCCAGGCCCTGCTGGCCGCAGGCGCCGACCCGGCCGCGTTCGAGAGCGGCCGCTACGACGCCGTGACCATCGCCGCCGTGGCCGACGACGAGGAAACACTGCGCCTGCTGCTGTCGCTGGGTGCGAGCGCCAAGCTCGTCACCAGCCGCTACGACGGCACCGCACTGATCGCGGCCGCGCACCTGGGGCACGCCGGCGTGGTGCGGCAGCTGATTGCTGCGCACGCGCCGCTGGACCACGTGAACAACCTGCACTGGACGGCGCTGATCGAGGCCGTCGTGCTGGGCGACGGCGGCGCGCGCCACCAGGCCACGCTGCGCGCGCTGCTGGACGCAGGCGCCAGCACCACACTCACAGACCGCGAAGGCCGCACACCGCTGCAGCTGGCGCGTGCACGCGGCTACACGGCGATGGTGACGATGCTGGAGCGCGCTGGCGCGAAGTGAATGGCCCCAGCGCGCGGCGCGCGGCGCGCGCTGTCGGCCACATCCTTCAGCCCTTGATCTCCGGCGCCATCACGCTGGCGTCCGTCAGCACCAGGTCCAGGGCAAAGCGCCGGCCTGCCAGATGGTCTTCGACGCAGCGCAGCACGAGCGCACTGCGGTGGCGCGCCACGCTGGCCTGCAATTCGGGCAGCGTCATCCACAGCGTGCGCACGATGCCGTCGTCCAGCGTGCGGTCCGCCAGCGGCTCATCCACACTGCCGCAGTAGGCCAGGCGCATGTAGGTGATGTCCTCACCCGTCGCGGGCCGCACAAAGCGCAACAGGTACACGCCCACCAGCGCCTCGGGCGTGAAAACCCGCGCCGTTTCTTCCAGCGCTTCGCGCACCACGCCCTGCTGCGGGCTTTCGCCTTCGTCCAGATGGCCGGCCGGGTTGTTGAGTTTCAGGCCTTCGGGCGTGTGCTCTTCCACCAGCAGATAGCGCGGCGGCGTGCCGCCGTCGCTGACGATGGCGGCAACGGTGACGATCGGGCTCCAGCGCGGTGCAGGCATGACGCCGCATCGTAGTCGAGAGCGGCTTCCCCTCAGGTGTCGGCGGGGGAGACTGTGGTAGCTTCGCTTGGCCCAATTCACAAGCCATTAACAAGATCGGCGCACAGCCGCGAGGAGGCCTTCATGCTCATAGGCGTACCGCTTGAAACCGCAGCGGGCGAGACCCGCGTGGCGGTGACCCCCGAGACCGCCAAGAAGCTCACAGCCCAAGGCCACACGGTGCGTGTGCAGTCGGGTGCCGGCATCGTCGCCAGCGCGACAGACGCGGCCTATGAAGCCGCCGGCGCGCAGATCACCGACCGCGCTGGTGCCTTCGGCAGCGAACTGGTGCTGAAGGTGCGCAGCCCTGACGCGGATGAGCTGAGCCTGATGAAGAGCGGTACCGCGCTCGTCGGCATGCTCAACCCCTTCGACAAGGACAACCTGGCGCGCCTGGCCGCCGCCGGCATCACGAGCTTTGCACTGGAAGCCGCGCCGCGCACCACGCGCGCGCAGAGCATGGACGTGCTCAGTTCGCAGGCCAACATCGCCGGCTACAAGGCGGTGATGCTGGCGGCTGGCCATTACCAGCGCTTGTTTCCGATGTTGATGACGGCGGCCGGCACCATCAAGGCCGCACGCGTCGTGATCCTGGGCGTGGGCGTGGCGGGGCTGCAGGCCATCGCCACCGCCAAGCGGCTGGGCGCGGTGATTGAAGCCTCTGACGTGCGGCCTTCGGTGAAGGAACAGGTGGAATCGCTGGGCGCCAAGTTCATCGACGTCGCTTACGAAACCGCGGAAGAGAAAGAAGCCGCCGTCGGCGTGGGCGGCTACGCCAAGCCCATGCCGCAAAGCTGGATGGACCGCCAGAAGGTCGAAGTGGCCAAGAAGGTGGCCGCAGCCGACATCGTGATCAGCACCGCGCTGATTCCGGGCCGCGCGGCGCCGGTGCTGATCACAGAAGACATGGTGAAGAGCATGAAGCCGGGCTCGGTGATCGTCGACATGGCCGCCCCGGCCGGCGGCAACTGCCCATTGACCGAAGCCGGCAAGACGGTTGTCAAACACGGCGTGACGCTGGTCGGCGAAACCAACATCCCGGCGCTGGTGGCGGCGGATTCTTCAAGCCTGTATGCACGCAACGTGCTCGACTTTCTGAAGCTGGTCTTGCCCAAGGACTTGCCCAAGGACAGCGGCGTCGCGGTGCCGATGGACGACGACATCGTCGTTGCCTGCCTGATGACGCAAGCAGGCGAAGTCAAACGCAAATGAAGCGCAAGTGAAAAGGAAACACACCATGGACATCGTCAGCCCCACCATCACCAACCTCATCATCTTCGTGCTGGCCATTTACGTCGGTTACCACGTGGTGTGGACCGTCACGCCCGCGCTGCACACGCCGCTGATGGCGGTCACCAATGCCATCAGCGCCATCGTCATGGTGGGCGCGATGCTCGCCGCCGCACTGACCGAAACCTCGCTCGGCAAGACCATGGGCGTGCTGGCCGTGGCGCTGTGCGCGGTCAATGTCTTTGGCGGATTCCTGGTCACGCGCCGCATGCTGGAAATGTTCAAGAAGAAAGAGAAGAAGGCTGTTGCGCCAGGTTCAGCTGGCACGGAGGCCGCCAAGTGAAGACGCAGCATTGGTTGCCGGTGGCGGTGTTCCTGGGCGTTTCGATTCCGCTGGTGCTGCTGCTGAATGCGCTGAACCTGGCGGGCGAATTCCGGATCTGGATCGCACTGGGCGCGGGCGCCCTGGCGACTGCCATCGTGCAGTCGAAATTGAAGTCGCGCGGAGAACAAGAATGAGCATGAACCTCGTCACGCTGCTGTACCTGGTAGCCAGCATCTGTTTCATCCAGGCGCTCAAGGGCCTGTCGCACCCGACCACCTCGTTGCGCGGCAACCTCTTCGGCATGATCGGCATGGCCATCGCCGTGCTGACCACCGCCGCGCTCATCGTGCGCCTGGCTGGCGACATGGGCCAGACACGCGCGCAAGGCATGGTCTGGGTGCTGGGCGGCCTGATCGTTGGCGGTGCCGCGGGCACCCTGATGGCCCGCCGCGTCGAGATGACGAAGATGCCCGAACTGGTGGCCTTCATGCACAGCATGATCGGCCTGGCGGCGGTGTTCATTGCCGTCGCCGTGGTCGCAGAACCGTGGGCCTTTGGCATCGTGGCCCGGGGCGCGGCCATTCCCACCGGCAACCGCTTCGAGCTCTTCCTGGGTGCGGCCATCGGCGCCATCACCTTCAGCGGCAGCGTGATCGCTTTCGGCAAGCTCAGCGGCAAGTACAAGTTCCGCTTGTTCCAGGGCGCACCGGTGTCCTTTGCCGGCCAGCACAAGATCAATCTGGTGCTGGGCCTTCTGATGCTGGGGCTGGGCGTGGTGTTTGCGTTCACTGAAAGCTGGCCTGCGTTCTTTGCCATGCTGGCGCTGGCTTTCGTGTTGGGTGTGCTGCTGATCATCCCCATCGGCGGCGCCGACATGCCGGTGGTGGTGAGCATGCTGAATAGCTATTCGGGCTGGGCGGCGGCGGGCATCGGCTTCAGCCTGAACAACAGCATGCTGATCATCGCCGGCAGCCTGG
>JANMKK010000101.1:0-20945 GCA_031372005.1 Rubrivivax sp. | reverse complement strand
CGCCGCGCGCACTGGCAGCAGCGCCGACTACGCCGCGCTGGTCCTGGAAAGCACGTTCACCAAGCTGCCCGACGTGGCCGCTGCGGCCGGCTTCTGGGGCCGCATCGCGGCAGCGGCCTCGACACTGGAATTCGATTCGCTGTCTCGCATCGGCCGCATCGACGCGCCGCTGCTGATGCTGCACGGCACCGCCGACCGCACCGTGCCGGTGGAACTGGGCCGGCGCTTGCGCGACGCCGCGCCTGTCGGTGTGCGCTGGATCGAGATTCCCGGCGGCAGCCACAGCCGGTTGCACAGCGACGCGCCTGCGGTCTACCAAGAGGCGCTGGCACAGCTTCTGCACGCCACCAAGTCGAAGCCCGCCACACCCAGCCGCGCCCGTTCACAGTAACTCCGCACCAAGCTCGCCATGCCCACCACCATGACCCCCTTCGTGGATTTCAAGAACGTCTGGCTCGCCTACAACGAAGAGTTGCAAGCCAGGGGCCACTATGCCGTGGAAGACATCTCGCTGCAGGTGAACCAGGGCGAATTCATCGCCATCGTGGGGCCCAGTGGCTGCGGCAAAAGCACCTTCATGAAGCTCACCACGGGTCTGAAGATGCCCAGCAAAGGCACGATCCATATCGACGGCCAGCCGGTCACGGGGCCGCTCAAGATCAGCGGCATGTCGTTCCAGGCGCCCAGCCTCTTGCCGTGGCGCACGACGGTGGACAACGTGCTGCTGCCGCTGGAAATTGTCGAACCCTTTCGCACCCACTTCCGGGCCAGGCGCAAAGAGTACGAAGCCAAGGCGCGTGAGCTGCTCCAGAGCGTGGGCCTGGGCGGCTATGAAGACAAGTTTCCCTGGCAGCTGTCAGGCGGCATGCAGCAGCGCGCCAGCATCTGCCGCGCGCTGGTGCACGAACCGAAGATGCTGCTGCTGGACGAGCCCTTCGGCGCGCTGGACGCCTTCACGCGCGAAGAATTGTGGTGCGCGCTGCGCGACCTGCAGGCGGCGAAAAAATTCAACGTCATTCTTGTCACACACGACCTGCGTGAAAGCGTGTTCCTGGCCGACACGGTGTACGTCATGAGCAAGAGCCCCGGGCGTTTTGTCGTCAAGCGCCACATCGAACTGCCACGCCCGCGCGACCTGGAAGTGACGTACACGCCAGCGTTCACGGACATCGTGCATGAGCTGCGCGGGCACATCGGCGCCAGCCGTCAGAACAGCGGCCAGAACAGCGGCCAGAACAGCGCCAAGACCGGCGTGGCGGTGCCGCCATGAAGATCACCAGGAACATGGAGCGCTGGTCGCCTTTTGTGCTGCTGCTGGCGGTGTTGATCCTGTGGCAAGCAATCGTGATGCTGTTCCACATTCCCGACTTCATCTTCCCCAGTCCGACGCAGATCGCCAGCCAGTTCCTCGAATTCAGCGGCCCGCTGCTGGAAGCGGCCTGGAAGACCTTCTGGGTCACGATGCTGGGCTTTGCCATCGCCATCGTGGTGGGGGTGATGCTGGGTTTCCTGATCGGCAGCAGCCGGCTTGCGTACACCGCCATCTACCCGCTGATGGTGGCCTTCAACGCGGTGCCCAAAGCGGCAGTGGTGCCGATCCTGGTGGTGTGGTTCGGCATCGGTCTGGGGCCGGGCATCCTGACCGCCTTCCTCATCAGCTTCTTCCCCATCACCGTCAACATCGCCACCGGCCTGGCGACGCTGGAGCCCGAACTGGAAGACGTGCTGCGCGTGCTGGGCGCCAAGCGCTGGGACGTCCTGGTGAAGGTGGGTCTGCCGCGGTCGATGCCGTACTTTTACGGCAGCCTGAAGATCGCCATCACGCTGGCCTTTGTCGGCACCGTGCTGGCCGAAATGACGGCGGGCGATTCGGGCATTGGCTACCTGATGCAAAGCGCCGGCAGCCAGCAGCGCATGCCTTTGGCATTCGCCGGCCTGGTCACCATCGGCGCGATGGCGATGGCGATGTACGAACTTTTCAGCTGGGTGGAAAAACGCACCACGGGCTGGGCGCATCGGGGTTCGCAGGGCGAGTGATGGTGGGGTGATGCTGCCTGGGTGGCAGTGCCTTGGTGACAATGCGCAGATGACCGACCAACAGATGCACCGCCACCTGCGCCGCGCCAACGCGGTGGCGCAGGACGCCGCCACCAAGGGCCGCCACCCTTTTGGCGCGGTGCTGGTGGCGCCCGACTTTGAGACCGTGATGCTGGAGCACGGCCACATCGACACCGTCAACCATGCCGAGGCCGTGCTGGCGCGCGTGGCGGCCCACCGCTTCGACGCCGCGCTGCTGTGGCAGTGCACGCTGGTCACCACCGTGGAGCCTTGCGCCATGTGCGCGGCGACGCAGTACTGGGCGCACATCGGCCGGCTGGTCTACGGCATGGGCGAAGCGCAGCTGCTGCAGCTGACCGGCAACCACGCAGAAAACCCGACTCTGGATCTGCCTTGCCGCGAAGTCTTTGCGCGCGGCCAGAAAGCAATCGCCGTGACAGGCCCCGTGCCCGCCTTGGAAGAAGAGATTGCCGCCGTGCACCGTGCGTTCTGGGCCAGCCGATGAGGAATCGATGAGGCCGTGCGCGTGAGCTGGAAAGCGCAGCTCACGCTGAACTACCGCCGCGAAGGCGAGCGCACGGTGGCGCATGACCGCCACGAAGGCCCTCTGCGTGTGCTGCAGCGCCTGTACCCCGAAGGGCCCGCCATCTGCCACCACGTGGTGCTGCACCCGCCAGGCGGTGTGGTGGGCGGTGATGAGTTGCACCTGCACGCCACGCTGACCGAAGGCAGCCACGCGCTCATCACCACGCCCGGTGCGACGCGCTTCTACCGCAGCGACGGTGCCGCCGCGCTGCAAAGCGTCAGGCTCGATTTGGCGCCCGGCGCACGCCTGGAATGGCTGCCGATGGAAGCGCTGGCCTACAGCGGCTGCAACGCGCTGAGCCAGGTCCACATGGCGCTGGCGCCCGGCGCCGAGATGATCGGCTGGGACGTGCTGGCGCTGGGCCTGACGGCCGCCCGGCAGCCCTTTGTGGCCGGCAGTTTCAGCCAGCACCTGGAGTTGCCCGGCTGCTGGCTGGAACGCGGCCGCGTGGCGGCAGCGGACAGCCTGCTGCTGCAATCAGCCGCCGGCTTCTGTGGCCACAGCGTGCTGGGCACGGCGTGGTTTGCGGCAGGCCAGGGCTTGCCGTCTGCACGGCGTGACCTGCTGCTGGACGCTGGGCGCGACGCGGTGCAGTCGCACAGCCTGGCCGCCACGGCAGGGATCACGTCGCCGCAAGCAACCGTGGTGGTGCTGCGCGTGCTGGCCCACAGCGTGGAACCGGTGATGGCGCTGCTGGCGCGGGTGCGTGCAGCCAGGCGCCAGGCTGCGTGGGCTCTGGCGGCCGAGCCGCCGCGAATCTGGCGCACCTGAGGGCGCAGCCACTTGCTCAGCCCGGGGCAGCCCGGGGCAGCCCGGGGCAGCTTCAGCCCCTGCGCATCAGCTGTGCAGCGCTTTCACGCCCACGGCGTGCGCGTGGGTGCCGGCAGCGGCAGGCAGTTCGCCCGGGGCGGTCTGCAAAGCGCGCCGCAGTCCGCGCAGCCGGGCGCGCCGGCCGTCGCGCAAGCGGCCCTGCATCGACAGCGCCACCGGCAGAGCCAGGGCCAGCGCAACACCGAGCAAGCCCAGGTTTTCCTGCACGGTCCAGCCCACCAGTGGGCGCGCGATGCCGTAGAAGCCCGCCATCAACCAGCAGGTGGTGCTGATCGCGCCACAGGCCATCAGCACGCAGGCCTCTGCGCGAGTCAAGGGCCGCTCACTCACCAGGCGCGGCAGGCACCAGATGCGCAGCACCATGCCGTTGAGCGTGAGCAAGCTGACGCACACGATCTTGGCGATCAGCTTCGGGTTGCTCTGGAGTTGCGCCAGCCCGTCCAGCGCCACGATGGCGCCGCCGCTCAGCCACAGCGCGCACAGCACCCACACCACGCGCCGGTGCGCGTGCAACAACTGCCTGGCGTTGATGCGCGAATTCAGCAGACGCCAGTCGGTGCTGAGCACGGTGTGCAACGCCAGCACGCACGCCAGCAGGTGGGCGTACAGCAGGGCCAGTCGCAGGGCAGTGTGCAGGTCCAAGTTCAACTCCGAAAAACCTGAGAGCGACCCCAGGTGGATTTGCCGCCGCCCTCCGAAGGGAATGCACAAAGTAGCCAAGCGACTTTGCTCGTGAGTGTGTACGAACAGACTGCTTTGGCATTCCACAACGAACACTCTGTTTCGTCAGCAGCTTTTGAAGACGACAGTGACGCACGATAGTCAAGCCTGTGCGGGCCGCTATCCTCGCAAACATGTATGCGCCGTACTTCGGCTTGAGTGTTGAGCCATTCTCGCTCGCGCCAGACCCCCGCTTCCTGTACTTGAGTGAGCGCCACCGCGAAGCGCTGGCGCACCTGCTGTATGGCCTGGGCGGTGGCGGCGGCTTCGTGCTGCTGACGGGCGAGATCGGTGCCGGCAAGACCACGGTCGCCCGCTGTTTTTTGGAGCAGCTGCCCCCGCACTGCCTGGTGGCCTACATCTTCAACCCCTGCCTGAGCGTGATCGAGCTGCTGCAGACGGTGTGCAGCGACTTCGGCCTGCCCGACCTGCCCGACCTGCCATTTGGCGCCACAGTGAAGGCGCATGTGGACCTGCTCAACACCTTCTTGCTCGACGCCCACGCGCAGGGCCGCCACGCGCTCTTGGTGATCGACGAAGCCCAGGCGCTGGATGCTGCGGTGCTGGAGCAGTTGCGCCTGCTGACCAACCTGGAAACGGCCGAACGCAAGCTGCTGCAGATCGTGCTCATTGGCCAGCCCGAACTGCGCACCATGCTGGCCCAGCCGGGGCTGGAACAACTGGCGCAGCGGGTGATTGCGCGCTACCACCTGAAGAGCCTGACCGCGGCCGAGACGCGGCAGTACGTGCTGCACCGCCTGGGTGTGGCGGGGCCGAACGTGGCGGCGCCTTTTGACAACCGCGCTTTGGCGCGCCTGCACAGTTTGACCGGCGGTGTGCCGCGGCGCATCAACCTGCTGGCCGACCGCGCCTTGCTGGGCGCCTACAGCCGGCGCCAACGGCATGTGGACGCGCGCATGGTGGACAAGGCCGCGGCAGAAGTCTTCGACCGACCCGCCGCTTCCGGCTGGCAGCGCACGGCCCTGCTGGTGGCGCTGGGCGGGGTGGTGCTGGCTGGCGTCGCGCTGACGCTCTGGACATGGCCCTGGGGCCGGGCTGCGGCAGCGCTGAAGGTTTCGGGCTCGGCACCTGCTGCGGTGGCGGCAGCGGCGTCTTCATCTTCTTCTTCATCTTCATCTCGATCAACTGTTGTCGCTGTGGTGGCGCCACCCACGCCCGCCGCCGAGCTGGCTTTGGCGCCGCCCAGCGATTCCCCCGCAGCGCTGCTGGCATCCGCCACCGCAGACGAAGCCAAGGCCTGGCGCGAACTGGCGCTGCGCTGGAACGTCGCCATTGGCGAAGGCGACCCCTGCGTGGTGGCTGCGCAGGCGCAGCTGGCCTGCTTCCGCAGCGTCAGCGGCGGCTTGCAGTTGGCGCGCCAGCTTGGGCGGCCGGCACTGCTGCTGCTGCGCGGCAACGGTGGACAGAGGGTGCATGCGCTGCTGGTGGCTCTGGACGACAGCCGCGCCACATTGCAGGTGGGCCGCCAGCGTTTTGATCTCACGCCGCAGGCCCTGGCAGGGGCCTGGCGCGGCGAGATCGCCACCTTCTGGCGCACCCCACCGGGCTGGCGCACGGGGCGCGATGCTGACTTGCCCACCGAGACACGGGCCTGGGTTGAACAGCAGCTGGGGCCGGCGCCGTCGGGCGCCGCGCCACGGCCCTGGCGCGACCGCGTCCTGGCTTACCAGCTTCTGCAGGGCCTGCCGCCCGACGGCCGGGCCGGGCCGCTGACGCTGATGCACATCAACCGCACGGCTGGCGTTGACGAGCCGCGCCTGGCCGTCCCGGCCGGACGTTGACCCGCCACTGAAGCGCAAGCCACACCATGTCCTACATCCTCGACGCCCTGCGCCGTGCCGATGCCGAAAGGCAGCAAGGCGGCGTGCCTGGCCTGCACACCCCCGCCCGCCCCCAGCCCGCCGCGCCGCCCGCCCCCAAACCGTGGCTGCTGTGGGGTGGTGCAGCACTGCTGCTGCTGGGCCAGGGCGCCGTGCTGGCCTGGTGGTGGGCGCAGCCGGCGCCGGTGGTGGTGGCAGTGGGGGCCGCGCCGGTCGGTGCAGCCGGCCCAACCTCGGCTCCAACCCCAACCACAGCCGCGACCGTTGCGCCGGCACCGCAGCCGCTGCCCATGGTTGTGTCGGCAGCGCCTGTCTTGCAAACGCCAGTGCCAACTTCCGCGCCGGCCCCAGCTGCATTGCCCACTGCCTTGCCGGCCGCTGTCGAAGCCTCTGCGGGAGCGCCAAAAACCGTGGCGCTGCAGCAATTGCCTGCCGAGCTGCGCCGCGAATTGCCGCCGCTGGCGGTGGGCGGTTCGGTGTGGTCTGACAACCCGGGCAGCCGCTTCGTCATCCTCGACGGCCAGGTGGCGCATGAGGGCGACACGGTGGCGCCGGGCCTGGTGATGGAACGCATCCAGCCCAAGGCAGCAGTGCTGCGCTGGCGTGGCATGCGGCTGGAATTGGCGCTGTAGAGAAGCGCTGTTCAAAAAACCGGTCCGCGACCATCAGACCGTGCCGCTGAACTTGTCAGCCATGCCGGCGCGTTGGTTGCTGCGCGCATCGCAGGAGCCGGTGCCCACGGCCAACCTGGTGGCTGCATTGCGGGCTTGAGATTGGCATTCCTTGAGCTTCAACCCGCCGCGACGATCGACACGCCTTTCTCGGCCAGCGTGAGCGAGAGCAACTCACCCACGCGCCAACGGCGCTCGACATCGGGCGCGACGGCAAAGACCTCGCCCAGTTCGGTGGCCACGGTCAGTTCCATCACGCTGCCGAGGTAGCTGCACTTCAGCAGCGTCGCCGCCAGGCCTGCAGCGCTGGCTTCGCCTGCAGCATCAATCTGCCAGGCCTCGGGCCGCACGGCCACCTTCACCGGCCCGGCGGCCAGCGCCTGGCGCGGCAGCAGCGTCAGCGGCCCCAGCCTGACGCGGCCCTGCGCGTCGGCGTCGGCGCTGAAGAGCATGGCTTCGCCCATGAAGCCCGCAACGAATTCGCTTTGCGGTTCCTCAAACAGCTGCGCCGGCGTGCCGGCCTGCGCCACCAGGCCTGCGTTCATGACGACGATCTGGTCGCTGACGGCCAGCGCCTCGCTCTGGTCGTGGGTGACATAGGCCACCGTCAGCTTCAGCCGCTGCTGCAGCGCGCGGATCTCTTCGCGCATGCTGCGGCGCAGGCGCGCGTCCAGGTTGGACAGCGGCTCGTCGAAGAGCAGCACCCGCGGCTCCAGCACCAGGCTGCGCGCCACCGCGACACGCTGCTGCTGGCCGCCACTCAATTCACTGGGCAGGCGCCGGTCGTAGCCGGACAGGCCGACGCTGTCCATGGCGGTTTGTGCGCGGCGCAAGGTGTCTGCCTTGCTGACGCCGGACACACTCAGGCCATAGCCGACGTTGTCCAGCACGTTCAGGTGCGGGAACAGTGCATAACTCTGGAACACCATGCTCACGTTGCGCTCGGCGGGGCCCAGCAGCGTCACGTCCTGGCCATCGATGAAGATCTGCCCGCTGCTGGGCGCGTCCAGCCCCGCGATCATGCGCAGGGTGGTGGTCTTGCCGCAGCCACTGGGGCCCAGCAGCGTGGTCAGCGTGCCGGTGGGCACGGTGAGGTTGATGCCCTTGACCACCAGCGGCGACGCCGCACCGCCATAGCGCTTGGTGACGTTTCTGAACTCGATGCTCATGTGTGCCCCCTACGCGCTGCGCGCGGTCCCCCCGAGGGGGAATTCGCGCTCGGCAGAGCTTGCGCGCTCACGTGGTTTTTCTCCGCCCCAATTTCCGCTCGCCTACCAGCAACTGGATCAGCGCGGTGGCCAGCGACATCAGCACGATCAGCACCGTGCAATAGGCCAGCGCCACGCCGTAGTCGCCATTGCCCACGCGGCCGATGATGTAGGTGGTGGCCAGTTCGTTTTCTGCCGTCACCAGGAAGATCACGGCCGACACGGTGGTCATGCTGCGCACAAAGCTGTACACCAGCGCCGCCACCAGCGCGGGTTTCAGCAGCGGCAGCACCACGCGGCGCAGCGTGGTGGCGGTGCCGGCGCGCAGCATGGTGCTGGCTTCTTCCAGGCTCTTGTCCAGCTGCTTGAAGCTGGCGGTGCCGGCGCGCACGCCCACTGGCAAATTGCGGAAGACGAAGCACAGCACGATGATGAGGCCGGTGCCCGTCAACTCGAAAGGGGGCACATTGAAGGCCAGGATGTAGCTCACGCCCAGCACCGTGCCGGGGATGGCGAATGCCAGCAGCGCGCAGAATTCAAACGTCTTCTGGCCGACAAACTGTGTGCGCGCCAGCAGCCAGCTGATCAACAGACCCAGGCCCGCGCAGAGCGGTGCTGCGATGGCCGCCAGCTTGACGGTGGTGAAGAGTGAATTCCAGGCCGTGCCGGCCCAAATCAGATCGCGCAGCCCGCGCTCACCCCACTGCAGGTCAAAGGCGGTGATGAAGTGTTTGAAGGTCGGCGTGTAGTCGCGCCCCCAGGTCTGCACGAAGCCGCCGGCAAAGGCAAACAGGTACACCACCACCGTGAAGGCCAGCCAAGGCCCGGCAATGCCCAGGCAGAGCCTGCGCACACGGTCTGGCAAGGGCATGGCCAGGCCGGCGTCGCCCTTGCCGCTGACGGTGGTGAAGCTGGTCTTGCCCAGCAGGCGCTGCTGGATGAAGAACACCGCCAGCGCAAAGCCGGTGAGGATCAGCGCCAGCGACGCCGCGCGGCCCTGGTCGTACTGCGCGCCGACGATGGCGAAGAAGATGTCGGTGGACAGCACCGCGTAGGGGCCGCCCACCACGACGGGGTTGCCGAAGTCGGCCATGCTCTCGATGAAGCCGACCAGGAAGGCATTTGCCAGGCCCGGCTTCAAGAGCGGCAAGGTCACCGTCGTGAAGGTCTTCAGCCGCGTGGCGCGCAGCGTCTGCGCCGCTTCCTCCAGGCTCGGGCTGATGCCGGCAACCACGCCACGCATGATCATGAAAGCGATCGGCGTGAAGGCAAACATCTGCGCCAGCCACACGCCCAGAAGGCCGTAGAACCAGCGTGTGGGCTGCACGTCGAAAGCCCATTCCAGCACCTGGTTGACGATGCCCGCGCGGCCGAATAGCAGGATCAGACCCAGACCGACGACGAAGGGCGGCGTGATGATCGGCAGCAGCGCCAGCACGTTGAGCGGCTTGGCTACACGCCGGTTGCCGCGTTCTGCATACAGTGCAATCAGAGTGCCCATGACCGTGGTGCCACCGGCCGTCATCAACGCCAGGAAGAGCGTGTTCCAGGCCACGCCACAACTTGCACGGTTCGGTGCCCCGAAGGCCAGGCAGGACAGGCCCCAGACCCTTTCGTTGCCGAGCCGGTCGCCCATGGCGCTGACCGAAAACGCGCCGTCCTCATTGAAGAAGGCCGCCACCAGGCTCTTGGCCACCGGCAGCGCCACAAACAGCAGCAGCAGCGCGCCACACAGCAGCACCGCACCGGCGACGAAGACGTCGCCGCGGAAAAAGCCCAGACGCGCCATGCCCGCAGCGGCCAGCATCAGGCAGGCCAGCAGCGTGAGCGCGGCGCCCAGGCCCATGCCGAACTGGCCCGACATCCCGGACGGCAAGCTGCCGAAGAGCGCGCCCAGCGCGTCGAATGACCAGCCGCGCGCACCGATTGCAAAGCCGCTGGCGAGAAGGCCGACCACGCCCAGCGCGCCACCGCCCAGCATCAATGCACCTTGCGTTCGCGTCGGCGTTTGCGTGGGCGGCAGCACTGCGCCGCCAGTCGCCAGCAGCAAGCCCGCAAACCCGAACCAGAGCCAAGGTTTGGACAGGCGCCATGCATGCGAAAGGCCGCTCGCGCTGTCGCTGGCAGCGTCCTGCTGAAAGTACCAAGGCAGCAGCGTGAAGGCCACCAGCCCCAGCAGCAGCCAGGCCAGCACGGTGCGCTGCGTGCGGCGTTGGCCGCGGGTCATCGTCATCGTCGGGTCAGCTCAAACGAGGCTGACTTAGCGGGGCAAGGAGTTGACCTCCTTCTCCCACTTGCTGATCAAGCGCCTGCGCTCGGCGCTGGCGCCGTACTTGGCGTAGTCGTAGTTGATGAACTTGATTTTCTTGAAGTCGGGCACGCGCGGGTCGACCTTGGCGGCCTTGTTGGACGGCAACTGGAATTGCTTGGCCGCAGCGCCCATTTCCTGCGCCGGGCCGGTCAGCGCCCATTCGTAGAACCTCTTCGCCGCGTCCAGGTTGCGCGCGCCCTTGATCAGGCTCATCGATCCGATCTCGGCACCCGTGCCATCGGCCGGCGTGATGGTCTCGACCGGAAAGCCCTGCGCCTTTTCGCCCGGGCCGTCGTGCACGAAGCTGATGCTGATGGTGGTTTCGCCGCGCGCCGCGGCCTTGATCGGCCCGGTGCCGCTGCGGGTGTACTGGCTGATGTTCTTGTGCAGCGCCTTCATGTAGTCGAAGGCCTTGTCCTCACCCATCAACTGCACCAGCGTGGCGACCATCGTGTACGCGGTGCCGCTGCTGGCCGGGTTGGCCACCTGGATTTCGCCCTTCAGTGCCGGGTTCAAAAGGTCGGCCCAGGTCTGCGGCACCTTCAGCTTCTTCTTCGCCAGCAGTTCAGTGTTGTAGCCAAAGCCCAGCGGCCCGCTGTAGATGCCCACCGTGCGGTACTTGCTTTGGGTGGCTTGCTGCTGTGCCCACGCATGCAACTGCGGTAGCGTGGGGCTCCTGTACTCAAGCGTCAGGTCTTGTTCGGCGGCCTGGAGGTGGGGGTCGCCGGTGCCACCAAACCAGATGTCGGTCTTCGGGTTGGCCTTTTCTGCCACCAGCTGCGCCAGCGCTTCGCCGGAGCCTTTGAGCGACATGTTGACCTTGACGCCGGTGGTGCGTGCGTAAACGGTCTGGATCAGGTTGCACCACTCAGCCTGCACTGAGCAGATGATGTTGACCTGGCCCGAGTCTTGTGCCTGCGCATGCGCAGCGACGGCAGGCAACAGCGTCGAAAGTGCCAGGCACAGAATTTTTTTCATCAAGGTTTCCGGTTGCAATCCTGGCCCGCGTCGCACAGCGGGCAGTTCGCAAGCATCGCATTGCCCGGGGCACTGGCGCCACGGGGGAATCACCGGAGCGCGCCGCACGCCCTTCCACAGCCCGCACGCCACGCCCCCGCAGGCAGGGGGCGATGCCGGGTTTCGCCACCCGGGGCAGCAGCCGGTTGCGCAGATACTCTTGAAACTTCTTACAACAGCAACAAGGCGCTCCGGGCCAATGACGTTCACAGCAAGCAGTTCTATGAGACGTGGGTGGATGCTCGCCGCGCTGGCCCTGGGCTGCAGCCTCACCCTCGGCACAGGCCCCGCGTTGGCACAAACCACCTGGCTCGCCGGGCCTGCGGGTTCGGCAATGAGCGTGGCCGACGCGGTGCTGAAGGCACAGGATGGCGACACCATCGAGCTGCTGTCGGGCGAATACAGCGGCGGCCTTGTCATCGAACAGCGAAAGCTCACCTTCCGCGGCATGGCCGGTGGCAAGTCACCGGTCATCAAGGGCAACGGCAAACCCGGCAACAGCAAGGGCCTGTGGACGGTGCGCGGCGGCCAGGTGCTGGTGCAGAACCTGGAATTCCGCGGCGCCCGTGGTGCCGACGGCAGCGGTGCCGGCATCCGCCATGAAGGCGGTGCGCTGGTCATCGAACGCTGCATCTTCTTTGACAACGAACACGGCATCTTCAGCACCAACGATGACAAGGCCACGCTGCGCATCGACGGCAGTGCCTTTGGCATGGCGCCCAAGGTGGTGGGCGGGTTGCACCATGTGCTGAACGTCGGGCGCATCGCCAGGCTCGACATCACCGGCAGCCGCTTTCAGCAGGGTTTTGAAGGCCACCTGATCCGCACCCGGGCGCGTGAAAACATCATCAGCTACAACTTCATCCACGACGGGGTGCGAGGCGGCGCCTCGTACGAGATCGACATCGCCAACGGCGGCCTGGCCACGGTGATCGGCAACGTCATCGGGCAGGGCGCCGATTCACAGAACCCGGTGCTGCTGGCTTACGGCTCCGAAGACCGCGCGTGGGACAAGAACGTGCTGCTGGTGGCGCACAACACCTTCGTCAACTATGGCTGGTTTCCGGCCTGGGTGATGCGTGTCTTCCGCGACCATCTGCCGGCGGACACCGAGGTGGTTGGCGTCAACAACCTGGTCGTCGGCCCGGGCGTCTTTTCCCTCGGCGCCGGTGGTTTTTTCGAGGGCAACCGCAATGCGACGTGGGGCATGGTGCGCGACATCGAGACCTACGCTTTCGAGCTGCCGGCCGGTTCCATCTGGCGCACCAGCGGCATCGACCCGCGCAAGGTCAAGGGCCGAGACCTGTCACCCAAGGCTGAATTCGAATGGCCCGTGGGGACGCGCGCGTTGAAGCCTGGCGGCGCGAGCTGGGCGCCGGGGGCTTACCAGCGCTGAAGCGTCGCCCGAGGCGGCGGCGGAGTGAGCGGCGGAGTGAGCGGCAGTAGGATCAACAACCCTTGTTTCCCGAGTGCCCGCATGGATCCCAAGCAGTCCCACCCCGACACCATCGCCGCGCAAGCCCTGGGCTGGATCGACGAGAGGACACGCGCCGTCACGCCGCCGATCCACGTCTCCACCACCTACCTGCGCGACGCCGACAACCAGTACCGGTCGGGCCGTGTGTATGCGCGTGCGGACAACCCCGCCTTCGACCAGGCCGAGGCGGTGATCAACGCGCTCGAAGGCGGCCAGCAGGCGCTGCTGTTTGCCAGCGGCATGGCGGCGGCCACGGCGGTGTTCCAGGCCTTGCAGCCGGGCGACCACGTGCTGGCGCCGAAGGTGATGTACTGGTCGCTGCGCAACTGGTTGACCACCTTCGCCACCGAGTGGGGCCTGCAGGTGGAGCTCATCGACATGACGAGCCCCGCCGCCGTGTTGACCGCCATGCAGCCGGGCAGGACCAAGCTGGTATGGATCGAGACGCCGGCCAACCCCTTGTGGACGGTGACCGACATCGCTGCCACCGCCAAGATCGCGCACGATGCAGGCGCCTTGCTGGCCGTCGATTCCACGGTTGCCACGCCGCTGTTGACGCGGCCCTTGGCGCTGGGCGCCGACATCGTGATGCATGCCGCCACCAAGTACCTCAATGGCCACTCCGACCTTATCGCCGGTGTGCTGGTGGTGCGTGAAGGCGGCGTTGAATCCGCGCACTGGCAACGCGTGCGCAAGGTGCGCGCGCAGCTGGGCGGCACGCTGGGTTCATTCGAAGCCTGGTTGCTGTTGCGCGGCCTGCGCACGCTGCACCTGCGCGTGCGTGCGGCTTGCGCGTCGGCGCAGCGCATCGCCGAGTATTTCAACGGCCACCCGCTGGTGGCCGAAGTGCTGTACCCGGGGCTGCCGGGCTGCCACGGCCATGCGGTGGCCAAGGCGCAGATGACGGGCGGTTTTGGCGGCATGTTGTCGGTGCGCGTCCAGGGCGGTGAAGCGGCGGCGATCGCGGTCGCCGCGAACACGCAGCTGTGGAAGCGGGCAACGTCGCTGGGCGGCACCGAAAGCCTGATCGAACACCGTGCCAGCGTTGAAGGCGCAGGCACGCCAGCACCGCCTGATCTGTTGCGCTTGTCGGTGGGCATCGAAGATGCCGGTGACCTCATCAAGGACCTGGAGCAGGCGCTGTCGGCAGCGCAGCGATGAGTGGTGCAGCCGGGGTTGCTGAAGGGCCGGCAGACGGCATTGCGGCGCAGGCAGAGGCGCTAGCCGCACTGCGGCGCGACCTGCACGCCCACCCCGAACTCGGCTTTGAAGAAAACCGCACCAGCAACGTCGTGGCCGAGCGGTTGGCCGCGTGGGGCATCCCGATGCACCGAGGGGTGGCGCGCACGGGCATCGTGGGCGTGGTGCACGGCCGCGACGGGGGCAGCTGCGGCAGGGCCATTGGCCTGCGCGCCGACATGGACGCGTTGCCGGTGCACGAGCAAAACAGCTTCGCCCACAAGAGTCGCCATGCCGGCACCATGCACGCCTGTGGCCACGACGGCCACACCGCGATGCTGCTGGCGGCGGCGCAGGAACTGGCGCGCACGCGGGCTTTCGACGGCACCGTCTATCTGATCTTCCAGCCCGCCGAAGAAGGCCGTGGCGGCGCGCAGGCGATGCTGCAGGAGGGCCTGTTCGAGCGCTTCCCGATGGAGGCGGTGTTCGGCATGCACAACTGGCCTGGCTTGCCGGCCGGCAGCTTTGCCGCCAGCGCGGGGCCGGTGATGGCGTCCGCGAACACCTTCAAGATCGTGGTCCATGGCCGCGGCGCGCATGCGGCCTTGCCGCACCTGGGAGTGGACCCGGTGCTGGTGGCGTGCCAGACGGTGCTCGCGCTGCAGACGATCATCAGCCGCAACCTGAAGCCGATTGAGGCCGCCGTGCTGTCGGTGACGATGCTGCACGCGGGCGAGGCCACGAATGTGATCCCCGACCACTGCACCATCGAAGGCACCGTGCGCACCTTCAGCGTGGCAGCGCTGGACCTGATCGAACCGCGCCTGAAGACAATCGCCACGCACACCGCCGCAGCGATGGGCGCGAGCTGCGAGGTGGAATTTCTGCGCCGCGCGCCGCCCGTGGTGAACAGCGCCCATGAGGCCGAATTTGCGGCCGAGGTGATGCGCCGCATCGTCGGCCCCGACAACGTGCGGGCGCAGGAACCCAGCATGCCGTCAGAAGACTTCGCCTTCATGCTGCAGGCCAAAGCCGGTGCCTATGTCTTCATCGGCAACGGCGAAGGCGCGCACCGCCACAGCGGCCACGGCATGGGGCCGTGCATGCTGCACAACCCCAGCTATGACTTCAATGACGCGCTGATTCCGCTGGGTGCGACCTACTGGCTGCGCCTGGCCGAAGCCTGGTTGGCCGCGCCGCCGCCAGCAGGCTGATCAGGCACTGGTGCGTTGACCGGGTTCTGAAACTCCGGCATCATCAAATCAGTAACTTAATTACACATTCAACAGCCCAGCCATGTCCTTCGACCTCGTGCTTTTTGGCGGTACCGGCGACCTGACCTGGCGCAAGCTGATGCCCGCGCTGTTCCAGGCGCACCGCCACGGCAAGCTGCCCCAAGGCGGCCGGATTCTGGCCGTGGCGCGTGATGAACGCAGTGACGACGAGTACCGCAACTTCATCAAAGAACGCTTCGGCGATGTTGACCCCGGCAAGCGTCCGACCGACGAAGAGTTCGCGCGCTTCGCCCAGTTGCTGCACTACCGGCGAATGGACCTGTCGCAACCCGAGCACTACCTGGGTCTGAAGCGCTGGCTCGACGAACCCACCGCCGACGAGGGCCGCAGCGGTGGCCGTGCCGACACGGTGGTGCTGTTTCTGGCCACCAGCCCGCACCTGTTCCCGGTGATCTGCGAACAGCTCGGCAGCGCAAAACTGAATGGCCCGCACGTCCGCGTCGTACTTGAAAAACCACTCGGCCACGACCTCGCCAGCGCGCAGGAAATCAACCGCGTGGTGCGTTCGGCCTTCAAGGAAGAGCAGGCGCTGCGCATCGACCATTACCTGGGCAAGCCGGCGGTGCAAAACCTGATGGCGTTGCGCTTTGGCAATGCGCTGTTTGAGCCACTGTGGCGGCGCGAGAGCATCGCCAACATCCAGATCACACTGTCCGAAGGCATCGGCGTGGGCACGCGCGGCGACTTCTACGACCGCACCGGCGCGCTGCGCGACATGATCCAGAACCACGCGCTGCAACTGCTGACGATGATTGCGATGGAGCCGCCGCCCACCAGCAACGCCGACGCCATCCGCGACGAGAAGCTGAAGGTGCTGCGCTCGCTGCGCCCCTTCACGCCAGAGCTGGTCGCGCGCGACGTGGTGCGCGGCCAGTACAAGGCCGGCACCGTGGACGGCAAGGCAGTGGCAGGCTATCTGGACGAGGTGAAGGTGCCCGCCGGCAGCGCTTGCGAAACCTTTGTCGCGCTGCGCACCGAAGTGCAGAACTGGCGCTGGGCCGGCGTGCCGTTTTATCTGCGCACCGGCAAAAGGCTGGCGGCGCGCGACGCGCAGATCGTGGTCAACTTTCGTGAAGTGCCGCATCCCATCTTTCCGGGCACGCGGCAGGCCAACAAGCTCGTCATCAAGCTGCAGCCCGAAGACGGGCTGGAGCTGCACCTGCTGGCGGCCAAGGGGGGTGGCAACAGCAACCAGCCCGAGGCGCTGTCGCCGGTGTCGCTGGACCTGGACTTCGACAAGGCCTTCGCCAGTGAACGCGTGGGCGGCTATGAACGGCTGCTGCTGGACGCGATTGCCGGGCGGCTGAACCTCTTTGTGCGCAGTGACGAACAGGAACAGGCCTGGCGCTGGGTCGAGCCGATCCTGGACGCTTGGGGCTCAGACACCGTGGGCCCGCGCCCCTATGCAGCAGGCGGCTGGGGCCCGGCGGCGGCCAGCGCGCTGGTGGCGCGCGACGGCCACACGTGGGCCGAAGAACAGTGAAGCCAGAGCGGCGCGCCATGCTGGGCGGCGCGCTGGCGGGATGGATCGGTTGGCAAGCTCCGGCGGCAGCAACTGCCCTGATGACCCATACCGTGGCCCCCGGCCAGAGCCTGGCCGATGCCTTGCGCAAGGCCGCCGACGGCGACGAGATCCACCTGCTGGCCGGCGAGCACCGCGCCCAGGCGGGCGTGATCACCCACAAGCGCCTGACGCTGCGCGGCGTGGGCGGCCGGCCGGTGCTGCGGGCCGACGGGGCGCACGCCGAAGGCAAGGCAACGCTGGTGGTGCGTGATGGCGACGTGCACATCGACAACATCGAATTCCGCGGCGCGCGCGTGCCCGACGGCAATGGCGCCGGCATCCGCTTTGAGCGCGGCCGGCTGCACGTCAACCGCTGCGCGTTCTTTGACAACCAGATGGGGCTGCTAACGGCAAATTTCAGTGGCTCTGAGTTGACCGTGAGCGACTGCGAATTCGGCCAGGCGCCGGAACGCGACGCGACGGGCACCTTGCCGCACCTGCTGTACGTGGGCCGCATCGCGCGCCTGACGCTGACGGGCAGCGCCTTCAGCGGCGGCAACGACGGCCACCTGGTGAAGAGCCGGGCGCGTGAAAACCACGTGCGCTACAACCAGCTGGTAGATGGCCTGAGCGGCATCAGCGGCGTCAGCGGCATCAGCGGCCGCGCGTCGTACGAGCTCGAGTTTCCCAACGGCGGCATCGCCTATGTGGTCGGCAACGTCATCGGGCAGAGCGAGACGACGCGCAACACGACCTTGCTGGCCTTCGGCGCTGAAGGTGACGAGGGGGCCGACCATGAAGGCCGCGAACACGCGCTGCATGTCGTCAACAACACCTTCATCAGCCACGGCATGCGGCCGGCGGTCTTCGTGCGCGTGCACGACAGCAGGCTGGTGCGGCCTGTGGAACAGCGCCTGGCCAACAACCTGTTCATTGGCCTGGGCGTGGCCGACGCGCGCTGGTCTGACCTGTTGCGCGGCAACTTCATCGCCTCGCCCACCGTGCTGCGGGACGCCGACCGCGGTGACCACATGCTGCACCCGATGAGCGCCCTGCGTGGCCGTGGCGTGGCGCCCGGTTCTGCACGCGGCGCAGACCTGCAGCCGCGTGCCGCCTTCACGCCACCCGTGGGCACGCGCCGGGTCGCGGCACCAGACCGCTGGTCACCCGGCGCTTACCAGGACTGACCATGCTCGACCGCATCCGCGCTTCCATCCCGGCCCTGCCGCCCGCTGAACAGCGCGTGGCCAAATTGTTGCTGGCCGACCCGCGCAGTTTTGCCACGCTGCCGGTGGTGGAACTGGCCGAACGTTCACATGTCAGCAAACCGACGGTGGTGCGCTTCTGCCGCAGCGTGGGCTATGACGGCCTGGCCGATTTCAAGCGCAAGCTGGCGGGCAGCGTGAATGAAGGCGTGCCTTTTGTGCACCGGTCGGTGGACGACGACGACAAGGCCGGCGACATCGTCATCAAGGTCACCGACAACGCCGTGGCGGCGCTGCTGCGCTACCGCAATGCCGCTGCCAGCCAGTCGGTGGACCGCGCCATCCAGGCGCTGACGGACGCGGGGCGCGCGGGACAGCGCATCGAGTTCTACGGCGTCGGTAATTCGGGCATCGTGGCGCAGGACGCGCAGCACAAGTTCTTCCGCCTTGGCGTGTGGGCCACGGCCGTCAGCGACGGCCACATCCAGGTCATGAGTGCGACGATGCTCAAGCCCGGCGACTGCGCCGTGATCATCAGCAATTCAGGCCGCAGCCGCGACCTGCTGGACGTGGCCGACATCGCGCGCAGGAAGGGCGCTACGGTGGTGGCCATCACCGCCAGCGGGTCGCCATTGGCGCTGGAGTGTCGGCATTCGGCGCACCACATCCTGCTGGCCGCCGACCACCCCGAGGATTCGGACCGCTACAGCCCCATGGTGTCGCGTCTGCTGCACCTGTTGATCATCGACATCCTGACCACCGGCGTGGCACTGCGGCTGGGTTCGGCACAGCTGCGGCCGATGTTGCAGGCCATCAAGAAGAACCTGCGCGAGCGGCGGTATGCAGACCGAACAACCGACCGCTCGATGGGCCGCGCAGAGGATCGCTCCGCAGACCTTCAGGCCGAAGCAGGAGGCCGCAGCGACAGCGGCAGCAAGCCGTCCACGCCATAGAGGCTGGCCAGTTCCTGCAGCTTGGGCGGTGTGCCCTTGACTTCAAAGCCGCGCCCTGCGGCCTGCGCCAGGCGCTGCGCCTGCAGCAGCAGGGCGACGGTGGAACTGTCGAATGCCGTCAGCGCCGACGCATCAAGCTGCAACACACCGCTGCCCGCGGCCACCGCTTCCGGCAAGGTCGCCGCCAGGGCGGCAGCCTCGTTCAGGGTGGCGGTGGCGGGCAGCTTCATGGCTTGATTTTTTGGATCCGGGCTCTGCGCGGATTTCAACTCTTGGCAGCCGCCTTGTTGCGCTCGACCAGCGCTGCGATCAGGCCGTCCACGCCGCCCTTGGTCAGCTCTTGCGCAAACTGCGAACGGTAGTTCTGCACCAGCCACAGGCCACCGACGTTGACGTCGATGATCTTCCACGCCGGCGCATCAGCTGCCTTGTCCAGGCGGTAGTCGAGCTTGATCGGCTCACCCTTGCCGCGCACTTCGGTCTGCACGACCACCTGGCTGCCACCCGCCACTGGCAGCGTCTTCGTGACTTCCACGGTCTGGTCCTTCAACTGCGACAGTGCGCCTGCATAGACGCGGACCAGCAGCGTCTTGAATTCGGCCTGCAGCTTGGTGCGCTGCTCGGGCGTGGCTTCACGCCACTTGGGGCCCACGGCAGACCGTGTGACGACCTCGAAGTTGACGTGCGGCATGACCTTGGATTCCACCAGCCCGAAGATGCGGCTGATGTCACCGCCCTGGATGGCCTTGTCGGCCTTGGCGGCGTCGATCACGTCAACGGAGATCTGGCGGACCAGAGCGTCAGCACCCGTGGAAGCGGCCGCCTGGGCATGCACCGCACCTGCGGCGCCAAGGGTGACAAACGCCAGAGAGAAGATTTTCAGCAGATTCTTGAACACAAATATCCTTTCAGGGAAAGCGCCGCGCGCGGTGGCGCAGGCAGTGCACGCTTAACGCGGCAGCGGGCGTGCCGGTTCACCTGGGCGCCGGCTTGGGCGGTGCAAAGGTAGGTGAAGATGCCGCTGAAGACGCGGCCGAAGAGGCGGCCGAAGAGGCGGCCGAAGAGGCGGCTGAAGAAGCAGATGAAGCAGCAGGCTTCGCAGCGGGCTGGGCAACAGGGTCCGCCGGTTCGTCGTCAAACTTTTCCATCGGCGGTGCGCCGTCGTACACCACGTCCAGCCGCCGTGCCAGGTAGGCTTGGCGCAGGAAGGTGTACTTGTCCAGGGCCACATCATTCAGCAGCTGGGTGGCGCCCAGCAGACTGGCGCGCAGGCTGACGACTTCGATCGCCGAGATGGTGTAGGTGGCGGTGTCGGTGGTCCCCAGCGCCGACGGCGAGGCCCTGCGGTCCAGCAGCAGCGCCGTGCCGTCGCGCACGGTGGACGGGCCCAGCAGCGGCAGCACCAGATAGGGCCCGGGGCCGACGCCCCAACGGCCCAGCGTCTGGCCGAAGTCTTCAGACCTGCGCACCAGGCCAAATTCGGTGGCGGGGTCGAGCAGCCCGCCCAGACCGAAGATGGTGTTGGTGAGCACCCGCATGCCCATGTCCAGGCCGGTGTGTATCTTGCCCTGCAACAGGTGGTTGGCAGCTGACCAGACGTCGCCGATGTTTCCAAGCACATTGCTCACGCCCTTGCGCACGAGCTCGGGCACGACGTTGACGTAGGCCGTGGCGACGGGCTTGAGCACCGCTTCATCCACCGTTTCATTGAAGCTGAAGACCTTGCGGTTGAAGTTTTCCCACGGGTCTTGCTTGGGCGGCGGCGCGGCGCCGGGCACCGTGGCGCAGCCGGTGGCCAGGGCCACGATGGCCGTGGCCACCAGGAAGCGCAGCGCCATCATTTGGCAGCCCCTGATGCAGGGGCGCCGGCTGTGCCTGATGTGCTTGATGTGCTTGACGTGCCTGATGGGCCTGATGCAGCGGCGCTGTCGGCCTTGCCGGCAATGAACTGCCCGATCAGGTTTTCCAGCACCACGGCAGACTGCGTCTGCGCAATCACGCCGCCGGCCGCCAGGTCCTTGTCGTCGCCACCGGGCTCCAGCCCCACGTACTGGTCGCCCAGCAGGCCGGCGGTCAGGATCTTGGCCGA
>JANMKK010000452.1:0-3338 GCA_031372005.1 Rubrivivax sp. | reverse complement strand
CGACGACGCGCAGAGCATCTACCAGGCGCGGCGCCGCAAGTTCAATTTCGCCAGTGTCGGCATCGACGCCCGCGGCCGCACCAGCATCCTGAAGCTCAACTACCGCAACACCGCCGAGGTGCTGGCGCTGGCCATGCACTGCGCGCAAAGCCTGCTGCAGGGCGACGGCCTGGATCAAGGCGACGGCGCGGTGCGGGGCGACGACGAGATGCAGCTCGTCCAGCCCGACAGCGCCGGCCGCCGCGGGCCGCTGCCGGTGTTGATCTGCGCGCGCCATGAAGGCGAAGAGGCAGAAATCATCGTCGCCCGCATGCAGCAGGCGCACGCTGAAGGTGCAGCCTGGCAAGACATGGCCTTGCTGTGTCGCACGCGGCCGCAGATGCGCGCCGTGGAAGCCGCGCTGCGGCGGGCGCAAGTCCCGCTGCAGAGCATGAATGCGGTGGCTTTCAAGCGCTTTGACTGGCAGCACGGCAGCGTCAAGCTGCTGACGCTGCACAGCGCCAAGGGGCTGGAATTTCCGTGGGTCTTCATCGCCGGCCTGCAAGCCATGCCGATGCGCGACGAGCTGCTCGAAGACGCGCTGCGGCTGCTGTACGTGGGCATGACCCGCGCCACCCAGCAGCTGGTGCTGTCAGCGCATGGTGAATCGGCCGTCGTCGCACGCGTGCGGGCTTCGCTGCAGGAGGTGGCGCAGCACTTTGCGGGCGAATTGGGCTTTACGGGCTCAGCGGACCAAGCCGCGCCCGGTTGACCCGTCAGGCGTGCAGCGTCGCTGCCAGCCCCAACAGCACGCCCAGCGCCGCCACGCCGTACATGCCGTATTCCAGCCACTTGCGCCCCGTCAGCAGCGCAATCGCCGCGAGTGCGATAGCGATCTGGAGTGCGGTGGTGGCCTGGGCCCAGCGGTGGTGCAGGTGCATCTGCTCGTCGGACTGCTTGTCCCAGGCCGTGGCGTCGGCTTCCAGCTTTTCGGCCGCCAGCTTGACCTCGGCTTTTTCCTTCTTGTAGCGCTCCACCTCGTCCTTGTAGCCCGGGCGTTTGTCTTCCGGTGACAGCACCACGGCCAGTTCAGCCAGGTTTTGCTTGCTGCTCTTGGCCTGGTAGTAGTTCCACTGGTTGGACGCTTCTGTCTTCTTGATGGCGGCGTTGTTCTTGTACAAGCCCGCGTTGGCCTGCGTGGCGCCGCCCATGTAGGAAAACAGCGCGCCCACCGTGGCCAGGATGGCGGTGGTGACGGCGATGACGCCGGTGTGGCTGCTCTTGGCGCCGTGCTGCACGGCGTGCTCGACTTCGTGGTCGTGCGGGCCGTGGACGTGAAAACCGTCAGCTGACATGGGGTTGGATTCCTGGCGTTGAAAGCTGGATTGTCGGGCACCGGGATAATTCAAGGATGACAACCAAGCAGCGCGTGGTGGTGGGCCTGAGCGGGGGTGTGGACTCGGCGGTGACGGCCTGGTTGCTGAAGCAGCAGGGGCATGAAGTGGTTGGCATCTTCATGAAGAACTGGGAGGACGACGACCGACCCGCAGGGTCGGGCGACGACGCCGACAAATTCTGTTCGTCGAACATCGACTTCGTCGACGCTGCCGCCGTGGCCGACGTCATCGGCATCGAGATCGAACACGTCAATTTCGCGGCCGACTACAAGGAGCGTGTGTTCGCAGAATTCCTGCGCGAATACAGCGCTGGCCGCACGCCCAACCCCGACGTGCTGTGCAATGCCGAAATCAAGTTCAAGGCTTTCCTGGACCATGCGGTGCGCCTGGGCGCCGAAAAAATAGCCACCGGCCACTACGCGCGGGTTCGTGAAAGCGAAGGCCGGTTCCAGCTGCTCAAGGGTCTGGATGCCACCAAAGACCAAAGCTATTTTCTTCATCGCCTGAACCAGGCGCAACTGTCGCGCACGCTTTTTCCGGTGGGCGAACTGCACAAGACCGAGGTGCGCCGCATTGCCGCCGATCTTGGGCTGCCGAATGCGAAGAAAAAGGACAGCACGGGCATCTGCTTCATCGGCGAAAGGCCGTTCCGCGAATTCCTCAACCGCTACCTGAGCCACACGCCAGGCCCGATGCTCGACGAGCGCGGGCGTGAGGTCGGCCGCCATGTGGGGCTGAGCTTTTACACGCTGGGCCAGCGCCAGGGCCTGGGCATTGGGGGTGTGCGTGAACTGGGCCAGGGCATGAGCAAGGACAGCGGCGTGCACGCACCCTGGTACGTGGCGCACAAGGATCTGGCGCACAACACGCTGCATGTGGTGCAGGGGCACGGTCACCCGTGGCTGCTGTCGCCGTGGCTGGACGCGGCCGATCTGAGCTGGGTGGCCGGCAGCGCGCCGCCGGCTGGCGCGCTGGCGGCGAAGACCCGCTACCGGCAAGTCGATGCGCCTTGTCTCTATTCGCCGCTGGTAGGTCAGGCAGAAGGCCTGCACCTGGACTTCAGCACACCGCAATGGGCCGTCACACCGGGCCAGAGCGCGGTGCTGTACGACGGCGATGTCTGCCTGGGTGGCGGCGTCATCAGCGCGGCGCAGGTGCCGGCTGTGGGCGCTGCGCAGCCGGTGCCGCAGCGGCGTGCCAGGGCCCGGGCTGCGCGCGCTGACAATGGTGCTCACCCCCGCCCCCTCCATCAGCCGCAGGATCCGTGATGACCCCCACCGTCAGCGCCAGCTCTCTCTCACCCGCCATCGATCTTGCCGCCGCAGCGGTTGAAGCTGCGGTCATCGCCTGGCGCCGCGACCTGCACGAACACCCCGAACTCGGCAACCGCGAATTCCGCACCGCCGCTGTCGTGGCCGACCACTTGCGCGCGCTGGGCTTCGACGATGTGCGCACGGGTGTGGCCCACACCGGCGTCGTCGGCCTGCTCAAGGGCGCACTGCCCGGCCCCGTGGTGGCGCTGCGCGCCGACATGGACGGCCTGCCGGTGAAAGAAGAAGTCGATGTGCCCTTTGCCAGCAAGGCGCGCGGGCAGTGGAACGGCGAAGAGGTGGGCGTCATGCACGCTTGCGGCCACGACTGCCACGTCGCCATCCTGATGGGTGTGGCGCAGGTGCTGGCAGGGCTGCGCGCGCAGCTGCGCGGCAGCGTCAAGTTCATCTTCCAGCCGGCCGAAGAAATGCCGCCCGAAGGCGAAGACGGCGGCGCCAAGATGATGATTGCCGAAGGGGCTTTGGAGCGCCCCACGCCACGCGCCATCTTCGGCCTGCACGTCACGTCGCGCCAGGCCACGGGCCAGATCGGCTACCGACCCGGGCCGACGATGGCCAGCAGCGACAAGCTCAAGATCACCGTGCACGGCAGCCAGACGCACGGTGCTGCGCCGTGGATGGGCGTGGACCC
>JANMKK010000439.1:0-17165 GCA_031372005.1 Rubrivivax sp. | reverse complement strand
CGTTCATCCACCGTCGCCACCAGCTGCAACGGCCCGGCCAGCGCCAACGTCAACAAGGCGCGGCCGGGCTGCACGATCTGCCCCGGCTCCACCGTGCGTGTCAGCACCCGCGCTGCAGCGGGTGCGCGCAGCGTCGCCTGGACCAGGCGCGCCTGCGCGGCTTGCGTGGCGGCGCGCGCCAGAGACAGCTGTGCCTGCGCCTGCGCCACATCCGTGCCGGCGTTGGCGGCACGCTGGGCGCGTGCACCCTCGAGCTGCGCTTGCGCAACGGCCACGGCGCGCTGCGCTTCGTCCAGCCTGGACGGGCTCAGGAAGCCTTGCGCCACCAGGTCTTGCGTGCGACGCCCCTCGGCCTGCGCGGCCCACAGCACCGAGTCAGCCTGCGCGACGCCAGCCTCTGCGCCCTGGCGGCCGCTGCTGGCCAGACCCGTCACGCGCGCGGCCGCCTGCTGTTCACTGGCGCGGGCCTGGTCCAGCGCGGCCTGCAGTTCTGCACTTTCCAGTTGCACCAGCACATCGCCCAGACCCACGGCAGCGCCTTCTGCCACCCGCACTTGCAGCACGCGGCCGGTGACGGTGGCGCCCACATCCACACGCGACGCAGTGGCCACGCGGGCCGAAAACTGCAGCGTGCGCAGCAAGGGCGCGGACTGAACCGTCACCGCCGGCACAGCGGGCGCGCGCGTGAACCACCATGCGCCAAGCGCCAGCGCCGCAGCGGCTGCAATGCCGGCTGCAGCGATCCGCATCGAACCTGAAAACTTCAAAGGCATCGCGGAATTGTTGCACCCGCCACCGGCTGGCGGGGGGGTGTTGCCTTGGGCGCCGCAGGACTGCCGTAGGACAGGCACTACAGCCACTGGCGCGTCCGTCTGCCGCAGCGCGCGGGCGTTTGCAGGCAGGCTGCAGGCTGGGCACGATCAACGTGCCGCCTTTCACCGGAGACACCTGATGAACGTTCAATCCAGAACCGCACTCGCACTGGCCGCCTGCCTGATGGCCGCACCTGCGCTGGCGCAAGTCACTTTCTATGAACACGACAACTACCAGGGCCGCACCTTCAGCACCGAGCGCGAAGTGCAGAACCTGATGGACTATGGCTTCAACGACCGTGCTTCCAGCGTCGTCGTCACCGGCCGCAGCTGGGAGGTTTGCGACAACAGCAACTTCGGCGGCCGCTGCGTGGTGCTCAGCCCGGGCAACTACCCGTCTCTGCAGTCCGTGGGCCTGAACGACCGCGTGACCAGCGTGCGTGCCGTAGCCATGAATTCACGCGTTGACGACGCGCGCAACAGCGCCCCGCCGCCCTACCCCGTGCAGGCCCAGCCAGGCCCGCCGTCGGCCTGGAAGCGGCGCGGCAATGAACGGCTCTTTGAAGCCAACGTGACGACGGCCCGCGCCGTGGTGGGCACGCCAGAACGTCGCTGCTGGATGGAACGTGAAGAGGTGGGCCGTGAACGCAGCAGAACCAACGTGCCCGGCGCGGTGGTGGGTGCACTTCTCGGCGGCATCCTGGGCCACCAGGTTGGTGGCGGCACCGGCCGTGACCTGGCAACAGGTGCTGGCGTGCTGGGCGGCGCGGTGGTGGGGTCACGCGTGGGCGGCGGTGGCGGCGGCGGCACCACCACCCGCGACGTGGAACGCTGCAACACCACGCCGAGCCAGAACACGCCCGACTACTGGGACGTGAGTTACCGTTTCCGCGGTGTGGACCACCGGGTGCAGATGACCCATTCGCCGGGCGACACGATCACCGTCAACCGCCATGGAGAGCCGCGCGAATAGTCGACACGGCACGAAGCAGGGTTCAACGAAACACGTTGCCCTGCCAACCGCAGCGCGTGTCGTTGCAGCGGTAGCGATGAATGGTCAGCAGCAGGCTCAGCAACCTGCCCGACTGGCTCAGTGGCACGCGCTTGGCTGAGCTGCCACAGGCAGCACAGATCACGGGCCACCGCTCGGCATGGTGCGGCATGTCGGACGGCAAGTGCGAAACGTCGAGAGGCGGTTTGAGCATGGGCAGCAATCTAGACCGCCGCAGCCCCCCGGTCTGTGCGATGCCGAACAAAAGAATCGGCGGCTCAAGCGCCCTGCAGCAGCGCTGTTTCTATGCGCCGCCGCGCCACCCGCGTCTTGGGCATTTTGTGGTCCCACCACATGCGAACGTCCTCTTCCAGGCCGACGCCATGCATGTAGTTGTAGATCGCCTTCTTCAGCCCCAGGCCCAGCGCGTTGTGGTCCACACCCGTTGGGTCGATGAAACCGATGTCGTTGCGGGCGAAACCGCCGAAGGCGCCACCCGCCGGAAGCGGCTGCAGCGTGACGCCGTAGTCCTGCGGTTGCAGCCCCACCGGCGAATGCACGGTGCAGGCAAAGCGGTGGAAAAAGCCGCTCTGGATGCAGCCGGCCGCAAAGAGCTGGCGCACCAGTTCGAGCGAATCCACGGTGTCCTGCACCGTCTGCGTCGGAAAGCCGTACATCAGGTAGGCATGCACCAGGATGCCGGCGTCGGCAAAGCCCTTGGTGACGCGCGCCACCTGGTCCACCGAGACGCCTTTTTTCATCAGCGTCAAGAGCCGGTCTGAAGCCACTTCAAGCCCGCCGCTGATGGCGATGCAGCCGCTGTCGGCCAGTTGCAGGCACAGATCAGGTGTGAATGTTTTCTCGAAGCGGATGTTGCCCCACCAGCTGATGGCGACGCCGCGCCGCTGCAGTTCCTGCGCCAGCGCCTTCAACGACTTTGGCGGTGCGGCTTCGTCCACCAGGTGAAAGCCGGTCTGCCCGGTTTCGGCCACGATGGCCTGGATGCGGTCCACCAACGTGGTGGCGCTGGCGGCGTCGTAGCGGCTGATGTAGTCCAGGCTCACGTCGCAAAAGCTGCACTTCTTCCAGTAGCAGCCGTGGGCCACCGTCAGCTTGTTCCAGCGGCCGTCGCTCCACAGCCGGTGCATGGGGTTGAGCATGTCCAGCAGCGACAGGTACTGCTGCAGTGGCAAACCGTCCCAGGTGGGGGTGCCGACATCGTCAAAGGCAATGTCGGGTTCGGCAAAGTTGCGCAGGCGCACCGTGCCTTCTTCGCGCACGAAGGTGCGCACCAGGCGCTGTGCAGACCGCTTGCCCTGCAAGTGGTCCAGCAGCGCCAACAGCGGCCTTTCGCCGGCGTCGAGCGTGACGAAGTCGAAGTGGTCGAAGACCCGGGGCTCGGCCAGGTCGCGCAATTCGGTGTTGACGAAACCACCGCCCAGGACGGTGACGATGCCGGGGTGAGTGGTCTTGATCGCCTGCGCGATGCGGAAAGCGCCATACACCGCGCCCGGGAAGGGGACGCTGAGCAACACCACGGTGGGCTGGTGCTTGTCAATAACGTCCAAGGTGAGCGACTTCAAAAGTGCATCCACCAGGTTGTGCGGCGCGGCCAGCGCGGCGGCCAGTGGGTCAAAGCTGCCTTGGCTGGCGGCCAGGCTTTCGCCGTAGCGCACAAACTCGAACCGCGGGTCAACGGCGTCTTTCAGCACGTCGGCAATGTCATTCAGGTACAGCGTGGCCAGGTGGCGGGCGCGGTCTTGCACACCCAGCGCGCCAAAGGCCCAGGCCAGCGCGTCGGGGCCTTGTTCTCCCACCGCGCCTACCGTGTTGGCATAAGCGTCCAGCGCCAGAAAGCGCGGGCCTTCGGGCAGGAAAGCGCGACTGCCGATGCGGTGCGCGAGCGTGCTGTCACGGCCCTGCAGGAAGGCGATGGTGGGCGCGATGGTGGCCAGGTAGCGGCCGGCCTGGGCGTCAAACGCAGCGACCCTTTCACTGCGCAGCGCGGCGCCCGTGTGGTGGATGTGGGCTTGCACGCTGCGCAGGCCCGGCACCGACAACAGCCGCAGGATCAACGCCAGCGCCAAGTCTTCCTGCACCGCGTGCACGCCGCGTGAACGCAGAAAACCGGTGAGGTACGCGGTGGACGGGTACGGCGTGTTGAGCTGCGTCATCGGCGGGATGACGGACAGCACACGGACTTCTGAAAGTGGCATCAGGGCGGGACGACGGGTTGGCCTGGATTCTCGCCCAGGGCACCCGGCGCCCGCCCGGCGCCGGCCAGTGCCCGCCTGCGTGCCGCGCCGGGTGCTGCGCAGGAAGCAGTCGAAGCCGCTGGCGCAGCAGCGTGCAGAGCATCGCTCTAAGACAGCGCCGACAGCCCTATCCCTCACCGGCCGACAGACTCCGGGTCGGCAACCGCCGACGATGTATGCACATGCCGCCCTGTGGCGGCTGGTTGACAAGGAGATCGTCATGCTGACCCACCAACCCACCGTGCAAGTCGTGAAATCAAAGTCAAAGTCGTTCCCGAAGACCCTGCTCCGTCTGTCCGCCATGGCGGCCATTGCGGGCTTGGCCGCCACTGCGTCCATGTCCAGCCACGCCATTGGCGGTGAATTGCTGGACATCGAACTGCCGTCGATGCGCACACCAATTGAAGCCGTCCAGGCGCCCAACGCAGCAGCGGTTGCGGCGGCCGTGACCGGTACTGCCGACGTGAATAGCGAACCTTTGACACGCGACCGTGTGCGTGAATCGCTGGCGATGGCGCGGCTGGCCAACCTCGTCACGCCAGTCGGTGAGCTGGGCGACACCGCAGACGTGCTGCAAGCCCGCGAAGACTTCAATGCCTTGCAGGCCGAAGTGATGCAGGCCGAGTACCGCACCGCAGCGCTGCAACTGCAGCAGGCACAGATGGACAGCTTGGTGGCGCAGGCTGAGGGCTATGCGCCGAAAGCCGGCACGGACGCAGACGAGCCAGTTGCAGCCGAGCAAACCGTTGAAGTCGTTGTCGTGTCTTCAGACAAACTGTATGAAGTGCTGCTGGAAGGAGGGCCTGCAGCGGACACCACGATGGGCAGGGGGCCCGCGGAGGCTCACACCAGCGGCGCACAGCAGCCTGTGGTGCTGTTGCTGGTGAACGAAAGCCCCCATAACTAAAAGACAGCGCATCCGGAGCGGGGCTGATGCCCCGATTCCCGGATCGGAACGCACCCGCTCATACCCTGACCTGGTGCGGCTGGCATGCAGATTGCGTGACGCATCGGCATGCCAACCCCTGATGAATTGCTTGCCGACTCCCAGGGCACCACCCGCACGCGCGATGCCGCCAACCTGGCGCTGCTGCTGGAATCGACTGGCGAGGGTATCTACGGCATCGACCGCGAAGGCCGCTGCACCTTTGTGAACCGCGCTGCGGCGCAGATGTTGGGCTACGGCACCAACGCAGTGCTGGGGCAAAACATGCACCAACTGGTTCACCACACGCATGCCGACCGCAGTGTGTACCCGGAGCATGACTGTCCCATCCTCAACGCCTACCGTCGCGGCCTGCCCTGCCGGGTGGACCATGAAGTGTTCTGGCGCCAGGACGGCAGCCCGTTCGATACCGAATATTCAAGCTATCCGGTGATCGAGGACGGCGAGGTCTGCGGCGCCGTCATCACTTTCGTCGACATCACCGGGCGCAAGCGTGAACAGCGCGCCCTGCAGCAGACCAAGGAAGCCCTGCAGCGCAGCAACCAGGACCTGGAGCAGCGCGTGGCCGGCCGCACCCATGAACTGAGCACGGCGCTGGCGCGGTTGCGAGAACTGCAGGCCTACCTGGAGACCGTGCGCGAAACTGAACGCACGCGCATCGCGCGCGAGATCCACGACGAACTGGGTTCGCTCCTGGTGGCGCTGAAGATGGATGTCAACTGGCTCCAGCGTCGGGTGGTGCAGCAGCCGCCACTGGCTGCCAAGTGCGAAGGCATGGGTGGGCTCATCGACACGGCGGTGGACAAGGTGGGCCGCATCATCACCGACCTGCGGCCCAGCATCCTGGACCATCAAGGCCTGTGGGCGGCACTGGAATGGCAGGCGCAGGAATTCATCGACCGTTTTGAGTGGCGCGCCGACCTGCAAGTCGTGGTGGGCGCAGGGGTGGTGGCGCCGCAGGGCGGCCAGGCCATTGCCGTGTTTCGCATCTTCCAGGAGGTGCTGTCCAACGTGGCTCGGCACGCACAGGCACGGCGGGTGTCGATCCGCATCGTCGCGGAAAGCCCACCGCAGCCCGTGCTGCTGGTGGAGGTGCGCGACGACGGCGTGGGTGCACCGGCCGCTGCGCTGACCGCTGCGGGCAGCTACGGCGTGATGGGCATGCGAGAGCGCGCCGGCCACCACGGCGGGCGGCTGAAGATTCACAGTGCGCCCGGGGCTGGCACCTGCGTGCGGCTGGTGATGCCGCTGGTGGATCCACAGAAAGACACACGGGCCGACGCGCTGACAGAGGCAGCCGCGTGATCCGCCGAATGATCCGGGTCCTGGTTTGCGACGACCACAGCATCGTGCGCCAGGGCTTGCGCCAGATGCTGGCCGACACCCACGACCTGACCGTGTCTGCTGAAGCCGCAGACGGCGCAGAAGGCGTGGCCGCTGTGCGCACGGCTGCCTTGCAGGGCGCGGACATCGACGTCGTGCTGCTCGACATCGCGATGCCGCGCCGCGACGGTCTGGATGTGCTCAAGCAGCTGAAGGACGAATTCCCCAAGCTGCAGGTGCTGATCCTGTCCACCTACCCCGACCGCCAGTACGCCGTGCGCTGCCTGCGCCTGGGCGCAGCGGGTTACTTGAACAAGAGTGCCGATTCCGAGCAGATCATCGCTGCCGTCCGCAAGGTGGCGGGGGGCGGCCTCTTCATCACGCCGGCCGTTGCAGAACAGCTGGCGGCTGCACTCGGTGGGCCTGGCATTCAGACGCCGCACGAGGCGCTGTCGCGGCGCGAATACCAGGTCTTCGGCCTGCTGGCCACGGGCCGCAGCGTGGGTGAGATCGCCGGGCAGTTGTCACTGTCGTCCAACACGGTGTCGACCTACCGCGCGCGCGTCCTGCAAAAGACCGGCGTGCGCAACGACGTCGAGCTCGCGCTCTATGCGGTGCAGCACCAGTTGCAGGCCCTGTAGTGCCAGCCCTACAGGCAATGCCCACGCCCGTCGATGGTGCCGATGGGCCCGCTGCCTTAACTTCACAGCTCACGCTGGAGCGCCTGCCATGACGAAGTCCTACGACCCTTATGACGCTGATCGGCCGCTGTTGCTGCGCTGCGCCTGCGGCGCCGACCACGCGCCGCAGCAGCGCGGCGCGGCACAGGATGCAGAAGCCCTGGGCCGCGATTTCATCGAAGCCAGCCTTGTGAAAGCGCTCTTCCCGCAAGAGAACAAGCGCCGTGCCTTCCTGCGCGCCACCGGCCGCCGCGGCGCGATGGCAGCGATTGCCAGCGTGCTGCCGGTGGCTTCGCTGCAAGCCTTTGCACAGGAGAAGAAGGCGCCCGAGAAGAAGGACCTGAGGATCGGCTTCATCGCCATCACCTGCGCCACGCCGTTGATCATGGCCGACCCGCTGGGTTTTTACCGCCAGCAGGGCCTGAACGTGCAGCTCAACAAGACGGCAGGCTGGGCGCTGATCCGCGACAAGATGCTCAACAAGGAGCATGACGCCAGCCACTTCCTGAGCCCCATGCCGCTGGCCATCAGCCTGGGGCTGGGTGCCACGCAAGTCCCCATGAGCGTGGCCACGATCCAGAACACCAACGGCCAGGCCATCACGCTGCACACCAAGCACAAGGACCGGCGCGACCCGAAGACCTGGAAAGGCTTCAAGTTTGCCGTGCCCTTCGAGTACAGCATGCACAACTTCCTGCTGCGCTACTACGTGGCAGAAGCGGGCCTCAACCCCGACACCGACATCCAGATCCGCGTCACGCCGCCGCCCGAGATGGTGGCCAACCTGCGCGCTGGCAATATCGATGGCTTCCTCGGCCCCGACCCCTTCAACCAGCGCGCGGTCTATGACGAGGTGGGCTTCATCCACATCCTGTCCAAGGAAATCTGGGACGGCCACCCCTGCTGTGCTTTTGGCACCAGCAGCGAATTCATCCAACAAAACCCCGCCACCTTTGCCGCGCTGTACCGCGCGGTGCTCAGCGCCGCAGCGATGGCCCGCGAGGCCAAGAACCGCGAACTGATCGCCAAGGTCATCAGCCCCACCGCCTACCTGAACCAGCCCGAAACCGTGGTGCAGCAGGTGCTGACGGGCAAGTTCGCCGACGGTCTGGGTGGTGTGAAGAACGTGCCCGACCGTGCCGACTTCGACCCCGTGCCCTGGCAGAGCATGGCGGTGTGGATGCTGACGCAGATGAAGCGCTGGGGCTACCTGAAGGGCGACGTCAACTACAAGCAGATCGCCGAGAAAGTTTTCCTGATGACCGACGCGCGCAAGTACATGCTCGAGCTGGGCCAGAAGGCGCCGGCTGCTGGCGCCGCGTATCCCAAGTTCAAGATCATGGGCCGCGAATTCGACCCCTCCAAGGCGGAGGACTACGCCAAGAGCTTCCCCATCAACAAGCTGGCGGTATGAGCATGAGCATGAGCATGAGCATGACCGCGCGCAGCCAGACCTTCAAGGCCGCAGGGCTGTCGCTGGCCTTGCTGGCCTTGCTGCTCGCGGTGTGGCACCTGGCCACGCTGCCGAAATCAACCATTGCGGCGTTGGGGACTGCGGGCCCGGCGCTCAGCGCCGAGCAGATCGAATACGCCAAGCTGATGGGCAAGGACCCCACGGCCGGCGCACCCGTCAAGAAGAGCGACGGATTCCCCACGCTGGCACAGATGGTGGACGCGGTGGTGCAGAACCTTTCCGACCCCTTCTTCGACCGCGGACCTAACGACAAGGGTGTGGGTGTGCAGTTGGGCCATTCGCTGCTGCGCGTGGCGCTGGGCTTCGGCATCGCGGTGCTGGTGGCTGTTCCCTTGGGGTTTGCGATCGGCATGAGCCCGCTGCTGTACCGCGCGCTGGACCCTTTCATTCAGGTTCTGAAACCCATCTCGCCGCTGGCCTGGATGCCGCTGGCGCTGTACACCATCAAGGATTCGTCGATCTCGGGCGTGTTCGTGATCTTCATCTGTTCGGTGTGGCCGATGCTCATCAACACCGCCTTCGGCGTCGCCGGGGTGCGGCGCGAATGGCTCAACGTGGCACGGACTTTGGAAGTCAGGCCGCTGCGCCGGGCGATCGAAGTCATCCTGCCTGCCGCCGCGCCCACCATCCTCACCGGCATGCGCATCAGCATGGGCATCGCGTGGCTCGTGATCGTGGCCGCCGAGATGCTGGTGGGTGGCACCGGCATCGGCTACTTCGTCTGGAACGAATGGAACAACCTGTCGCTGACGAACGTGATCTTCGCCATCCTCGTCATCGGCCTCGTGGGGATGTTGCTGGACCTGCTGTTTGCCTGGGCGCAACGTGCGGTGACGTATGTTGATTGAGCGGTCGACTGAGCGGCCCTTCCTTGAAGTGCGCGGCCTGGCCAAGCGCTTTGCCGGTGCCATTGAGCCCGTGTTCGACGGCGTCAATTTCCGCATCCAGAAGGGCGAGTTCGTCTGCATCATTGGCCACTCGGGCTGCGGCAAGACGACGATCTTGAATGTGCTGGCTGGGCTGGACCAGGCCAGCAGCGGCACCGTCATCATGGACGAGCGCGAAGTCGCCGGCCCAAGCCTGGAGCGCGGTGTCGTCTTCCAGGGCCACGCGCTGATGCCGTGGTTGAGCGTGCGCCGCAACATCGCCTTTGCCGTGCGCAGCAAGTGGCCCGACTGGGGCCGCTCGCAGGTTGACGCGCAGGTGCAGCAGTTCGTCGAGCTCGTGGGTCTGGGCAGCGCCATCGACAAGAAACCGAGTCAGCTCTCCGGCGGCATGAAGCAGCGTGTGGGCATCGCGCGCGCCTTCGCCATCGAGCCGAAGATGCTGCTGCTGGACGAGCCCTTTGGCGCGCTGGACGCACTCACGCGCGGCACGATCCAGGACGAGTTGCTGCGCATCTGCAGCCAGACGCGGCAGACCGTGTTCATGATCACCCACGATGTCGATGAAGCCATCCTGCTGGCCGACACCGTGATGCTGATGAGCAACGGCCCGCAGGCGCGCATTGCCGAGGTGGTGCGCAACCCGCTGCCGCGTTCACGGCAACGCGCGACGTTGCACCACGAGCCGCTGTTCTATGCGGTGCGCAACCACCTGGTGGACTTTCTGGTCAGCCGGTCGAAGGATCTGTCGCATGGCAGGGCGCCCGAGCAACCGCCGGAGATCTGGCCCGGGGTCGAGCCCGAACCCGCCCATCCCACCGCACGCGCTGCGCTGCAGCGTGTGGTTTGAAAACCGTGAAGGAACAAAGATGATGAGTCGCCTGGAAGTTACCGAGAAGATCGTTGCGACGAAAGTTGCCAAAGGCATCAAGTGGTGCGATGTGGCGCAGCGCGTCGGACTGAGCAAGGAATGGGTCACGGCAGCGTGCCTGGGGCAGATGACGCTGAATGCCGAGCAGGCCGGCGTCATCGCCGAGATCTTCGGCTTGAGTGCGGAAGAAAAGAACTGGTTGATGGTGGTGCCGTACAAGGGCAGCTTGCCAACGGCGGTGCCTACCGATCCGCTCATCTACCGCTTCTATGAACTGGTGTCGGTGTACGGGACGACCTTCAAGGAACTCATCCATGAAGAGTTTGGCGACGGGATCATGTCGGCCATCGACTTCAAGATGGATATGCAGCGCGAGCCGGACCCGAAGGGCGACCGCGTGTCGATCATGATGTCGGGCAAGTTCCTCGGCTACAAAACCTATTAACCATTCGACCGGACGGGTACGCCGGTCGAATTCGCCGCGTTCGAACTGACACGGCTGCGCCGTGCAGCTCAACTTGGCGGGGCGCTGGTGGGCGGCGCTTACTTTCGGGGTGATGCATGACTGAAACGCGACCGCCATTGCCGCCGTTCACGGCGGAAACTGCCTTGAAAAAAGTGCGGGGCGCGGAGGATGCCTGGAACACGCGCGACCCGGAGGTCTGTGCGCGGGTCTATACCGAGGACACACGGTGGCGCAACCGGGCCGAATTTCCGGTGGGGCGCGAGGCGGTCAAGGCCTTCCTGCAGCGCAAGTGGGCGCGCGAATTGGATTACCGGTTGATCAAGGAACTGTGGGGCTTCACCGGCCACCGCATTGCGGTGCGTTTTGCCTACGAATGCCACGACGCGTCGGGAAACTGGTTTCGCAGTTACGGCAACGAGAACTGGGAATTCAACGATGCCGGCTTCATGACGCGGCGTTTTGCCAGCATCAACGACCTGGCGATTTCGGCAGCCGACCGGCTGTTCCACTGGCCCCTGGGCCGGCGGCCCGATGACCACGCGGGGCTCAGCGCGCTGGGTCTTTGACCGGCAGCCAGCGCAGCAACTGCGCTGCCACTTCCGCACGGTGCAGCAGCGCCATGTGGTTCATGCCCTGCAACACCGCCTGGTGTTCAGGCGCAAAGGCCAGTGTGCGAGCCGGCCGCGTGTGGTGGCCCAGTGCGCTGGCCACCGGCACCAGGCCGTCGCCCAGCACCCGGCCCTTGAGCGCGCCCGCTGTGTCACCCATCTGGGCGGCGATGGCATAACCATTGATGTGTGCTGGCAACGGCACGCTGGCCGGCGGCAGCAGGCGCCCGTTGGCGGCATGCCGGGCGGGCAGCAGATTGCCGTGGCGCAAGTCCATGATGCCGGCGCTGCGCACCGTGGCCAGGCGCGCCAGCGGTGCGGCGTAGGGCGCAGCACCCAGCAAGATGCTCACGCCGTGGCCGGCGCGTTCCAGCGGCGCACCGTGGTGCGGCGTGCCCAGGCACACGAGCTCGCTCACGCGTTCTGGCCACGTCTGCCCCGCCTGAGCACCCTGGTGCAGCGCACTGCGCAGCACCAAGCCGCCCATGCTGTGGCCCAGCAGCAGCACCCGCTGCAGCGGCACGGGCCAGGCGGCCAGCAGTTGTTCAAGCAGGCCCGCCAGCTCGGCGCCGTTGATGTGCACGGCGCGGCCGCTGTTGTAGCGCAGGTAGACGGGCGTGAAGCCGCGTTCACGGGCCAGCATCGCGCCGTGGTCGTGGTGGTTTTCAGGGCCTTGGCGTTGCCACTGCAGGTCGTTCATGCACAGCCCGTGCACCAGCAGCACGAGTCGGTCCGTAGCGCCCGGCAAGGCCGCTTGCAGCGACGCTGCATCCAGCACCAGCGCACGGCCTGCGTGGCGCAGGCTCATGGGCGTGGCCAGAGGATTGGCGCTGGCTTCCAGGTGGTCGCCAAGGACTCCGTTCAGCGCCGCCAGCACAGCTTCGCGCTCACGCGACACCGGTTCACCTGTAGCCTGCAACATCGGCGTTAGCACCCCGACCGCCTTGAGCAGCCCGTCCAGGCTGCCGCCGACGATGCGCGTCACGCCGCGAATGCTTTTGTAAACCAAACCCGTGATGCCCAGGATGCCGGTCATGCGACCGTCCAGCGCCGTGCCAGGCAGCGTGGCGATACGTTCGTGCATGGCCTCCACCAAGTCGGCCAGGCCCAGCGTGGCGTCGGCTGCCAGGCGTGTGGCGCCGCGCAGATCAGAGAGGTGGCGCTGGGTCATGGCAGGCAGGCGTTGGAGTAAGCGGGTGGGCACGCGGTCTGGCAAGCGGTCTGGCAAGCGGTCGGGCGGTCGGGCGGTCGGGCGGTCGGTCGGGCAGTCGGGTGGGCATGCAAGCCAGTGTAGGCGCGGGTAAGCCCGCCCAGGGAGGCACGGCCCGCCCAGAGGGCTCGGTTACATTGCCCGACGCCATGCAACCGCACCTTCAAGACGGCCTTCTGGACCACCACCTTCGCGCTTTTCTGGGCCCGGTGGACGAGCCCGCACTGCACAGCCTGCGTGAACAGTTGGAATGGGTTGAAGTGGCTGCCGGCCAGACCTTGATGGCGCAGGGCGAACCCGGCGACGCGATGTACCTGTCGATCAGCGGCCGCCTGCGCGCCTATGTGCGCGACGACGACGGTGTGGAACACATGGTGCGTGAAATGGCACGCGGCCAGATCATTGGCGAGATGAGCCTCTACACCGACGAGCCGCGCTCGGCCACCGTGGTGGCCATCCGCGATTCGGTGCTGGTGCGGCTGGGCAAGCCGCAGTTTCACCAGCTGCTGCAAAGCAGCGTGCAGGCGTCGATCGCGCTGACGCGCCAGCTCATCCGGCGGCTGCAGGCGGTGCAGACGCGGTCTGAACTGGCGCGGCCGGTGACCATCGGGCTGTTGCCCATCACGACAGGCGTGAACCTTCAAGACTTTGCCAGCCACCTGGCGCAGCAGCTGCAAGGCCTGGTGCCCAAGGCCGGCGTGTGCCTGGTGGACGCCGCGCGAGTGGACCGCGACCTCAACCTGCCCGGCATCGCGCGCAGCGAATCCACCGACGCGACCCAGGCCGCCGACACCAACCGCCGCATTGCGCTGTACCTGGACCGGATCGAAGCCACGCATGAATACGTGCTGCTGCTGGCCGACGACGAACCCACGCCCTGGACGCGCCGCTGCAGCCGCCGCAGCGACGAAATGCTGCTGCTGGCCGACGCCACCCAACCCGCCGCGCTGGCTGAGACCGAAACGCAATTCCTGATGCCGCGCACCGGCCGCACCGAAGCGGCCGAGATCCTCGTGCTGCTCCACCCGTCAGACCTGCGCTGCCCGCAAGGCACGCGCCAGTGGCTGGCGCGGCGGCCGGTCAGTGACCACATCCACATCCGCCCCGCGCTGCAGCGCGACATGGCGCGGCTGGCGCGCATCCAGAGCCGCAACGCCGTCGGCCTGGTGCTGGCCGGCGGCGGTGCGCGCGGCCTGGCGCACCTGGGCGTCCTGCAGGCGCTGCAGCAGCGCGGCATCGAGGTGGACTTTGTGGGCGGCACCAGCATTGGCGCGGTGATGGCGGCGCTGGTGGCGTCCGACCGGCCCGTGCCCGAGGTGCTGGACGTGTCGCGCAGGGCCTTCAGCACCAACCCCACGGGCGACTTCAACCTGCTGCCGCTGATGAGCCTGATCGCCGGCAAGCGGCTGCGCCGCATCATTGCCGCCGCCGCGCAGGAACTCTTCGGCTGCCTGCCCGACGTCGAAGACCTGTGGAAAAACTATTACTGCGTGGCCAGCAACTATTCGCAGGCCACTGAACACGTGCTGCGCCACGGGCCGCTGCTGCAGGGCGTGCTGGCCAGCATTGCCATCCCCGGTGCGCTGCCGCCGGTGCTGGTGGACGGTGACCTGCTGTGCGACGGCGGCACCTTCAACAATTTTCCGGTCGACGTGATGCGGCAAGCCCGCGGCGTGGGCCGCGTGATGGGTGTGGACCTGAGCTTTCGCAAACCGCGCCGCATCGACCTGGCTGAAGTGCCCGGCACCTGGGCGCTGCTGCGCGACCGCCTGCGCCCGCGCGCGCAGCGCCGCTACAAGCTGCCGTCGCTGGTGGCGTACCTGATGAACGTGACGGTGCTGTACAGCACGTCGCGCCAGCGCCAGGCGCAGAAGCTCACCGACCTGTACTTCAAGCCCCCGCTGGACCGCGTGGGCATGCTGCAGTGGAACCGCTTTGACCACATCGTTGAACAGGGCCGGCTGCACGGCGTGCAGGTGCTGGACGCGCTGCCGCCTGCAGACTTGCAGCCTTACCGCTTCCGGGAGCCCGTGCCGTGAATGAAAACCCCGCAAAGACCGGCTTGCTGGCGCGCCTGGCCGGCAGCGTGAAGGCAGCCTTTGGCGGTGCGCAGGGTGCTGCAGCAGCGGAGCCCGCTGCCGCCATTGAAGACGCCGTTGAGCCTGATGCAATGTCGTCGCTGCTGCATCCCGCGCTGCGCCCGCATGCCGACAAGGTCACCACCGCCGCGCTCGCCGCCGCCCAGGTGCGCGCTGGCGACCACGTCTTCGTCGGCACCGCCTGCGCCACGCCGCGTGCGCTGGTGGCGGCGCTGGAACAGCTGGACCTGCGCCCGGCCGATGTCGAACTGGTGCACTTCCTGACCGACCACGCCGTGCCGCACAACGCGCAGGGCGAAGCGACGACGAACTACCGCCACCGCAGCTTCTTCGTCGGCGCCGACGTGCGCGCCGCCGTCAAGCAGGGCCTGGCCGACTACGTGCCGATGTCGATTGCGCGCGTGCCGGCACTGATGGCCATTGGCCGCATCAAGGTCGATGTCGCGTTCATCCAGGTGTCGCTGCCGGACGAATTTGGCTACGTCAGCCTGGGCGTGTCGGTGGACGTGATTCCGGCCGCCGTGGCCAAGGCGCGGTTGGTGGTGGCCGAGGTCAACCCCGCCATGCCGCGCAGCATGGGCGACTCCACGCTGCACATCAACCAGATTCACGCGCTGGTGCCGGTGGACACGCCGGTCATCGAATACCAGCACCCGCCCGCCGCCGCGCAGGCCATGGAGCAGATTGCACGCTACATCGGCAGCATCATCGAAGACGGCTCGACGCTGCAGATCGGCCTGGGCCGCGTCACCAATGAAGCGCTCAAACATCTTGCCGACCGGCACGACCTGGGCATCCACAGCGACGTCATCACCGACGCCATCATTCCGCTGCTGGAAAAGGGCATCCTCACCGGCCGCTGCAAGACGCACCAGGCCGGCAAGATCGTCACCAGTTTTGCGATGGGCAGCCGGCGGCTGTATGACCTGATCGACCGCAACCCGCTCTTTTGCTTCCAGCCCATTGATGCGGTGTGCGACCCCTACACCCTGGCCAGCCAGCACAAGATGGTGTCGGTGACGCAGGCTTTTGCGGTGGACCTCACGGGCCAGGTCTGCGCCGACCAGTTTGACGGCGACTTCTACAGCGGCCTGGCCGCGCAAGGCGAATTCCTGCGCGGCGCGTCGCGGTCGCCGGGTGGCAAGCCCATCATCTGCTTGGCCAGCACCAATGGCAGCACCCCTGGCGACACCCACGGCGGCACCCACGGCAACACGCCCGACAACGCCACCGAGTCGCGCATCCGCAGCCACCTGCTGCCCAGCGAAGGCGTCACGGTGGCACGCACCGACGTGCACTACGTCATCACCGAATTCGGCATTGCCTACCTCTTCGGCAAAAGCATCCGCGAACGCGCCGTGGCGCTGATTGAAGTGGCGCACCCGAAGTTTCGTGCCGAGCTCTTTGCGCAGGCCCAGGCGCTGGGCTACATCGGCGCCGAGCAGACGCTGAAGAACATGCGCGCCTACCCGGTGGAAGAAGAGATTTCCGTGCCGCTGAAGGGTGGCCGCGACGTGCTGCTGCGGCCGTCTGGCAGCAGCGACGGCGACGGCATTCGCGCGCTCTTCCACGACTTGAGCGACCGCGACCGCTACACCCGCTTCTTCCGCAAGGTGCGCGGCCTGTCCAACCGCGACGTGCAGCGGCTGTGCAACATGAACTTCGAAAACGAAGTCGCCTTCGTCGCCGTCACCGGCACGCGCGAAAACCCGCAGATCGTGGCGCAAAGTTGCTACTTCACCGACCCCGGCACCAACCTGGCGGAAACCGCGTTCATGGTCCATCCCGACTGGCAGGGCTGCGGCCTGGGGCAGGCTTTGCAAAGGCGCATGGTGGAACACGCGCAGGGCCGCGGCGTGCGCGGCTTCGTCGCCGAAATCATGGCCAGCAACGACAAGATGATCCGCCTGGCACAAACCGGCACCCGCGAGGTCAGCGTGGAAAGCACCGGCGGCACGGTGCGGGTGACGATGATCTTTTGATGCGGCCGTTTTGATGCGGCCGTTTTGACGTGACCGTTTTGATGCAGCCGTTTAATTTCGACCAACCGCCGCAACCCGACAGTCCCTTGACCTACCTGGAACCCCCATGAGCGCCGTCCTCCCGACCCTCGAAGTCCTGCCGCGCGACCTGTCGCCTTACCGCCAGGGCAACACCGGCATCGACTACGTGCACCGCTTCGAGTCCGGCAAGCCCGGCCCGCACGTGCTCATCAACGCGCTCACGCACGGCAACGAGTTTTGCGGCATGACAGCCGCCACGCACCTGCTGGACCACGCGGTGCGCCCGCGCATCGGCACGCTGACCGTCAGCTTCGCCAACGTGGCCGCCTACGAAAGTTTCGATGCCGCACGGCCGTTTGAGAGCCGGCAGCTGGTGCACAACCTCAACCGCATCTGGTCGCCGGCCTGGCTGGACGGTGCGGAAGACAGCCCTGAGCTGCGCCGCGCGCGTGAGCTGCGCCCGGTGGTGGCTGCAGCCGACCACATCCTGGACATCCACTCCACCAGTCAGGCGGTGCAGCCTTTCTGGGTCTATCCGCAGTT